>LFTH01000004.1 GCA_001513365.1 Clostridiales bacterium DTU033
GCTTTCGGCCGCCGGCAGCGGGGAAAAAGCCGGGAATATCGCGTTTTTGCCGCAGATAGGCATTGAGGATTTCGCGAAGGTGGATTTGAGGGTCGCGGTGGTAAAAGCCTGCGAGCCGATAAAAAAATCCAAAAAGCTTTTAAAACTCATTCTTGACGACGGCAGCGGCACTCCCCGCACCGTCTGCGCCGGCATAGCGAACTGGTACAAACCGGATGAGCTTTTGGGCAGGGGGGTTATTCTGGTGTCCAACCTGAAACCCGCTGTGCTGTTAGGCGTTGAGAGCCAGGGGATGATACTCGCCGCGGACGATGGGGAGCGGGTAAAGGTGATTTTTGTTGACGGTATTGACGCGGGTAGCCGAATAAGATAGAATTTTAAGGAGCAAAGGGAATTGGCATGCATATTCGATACTCACGCGCATTATGACGACCCGGCGTTCGACAGCGACAGGGACGAGCTGATTTGCTCGCTGAAAAGCCGGAATGTCTGCGCGGTGGTAAACGCGGCAAGCGATATAAATTCCTCCCGCGCCGGGATTGCGCTGGCTGAAAAATACCCGTTCATCTGGGCGTCGGTGGGAATCCATCCCCACGAAGTCGGCAACGCCGACAGGGACGCTCTGGATATTTTAAAGGATTTGCTTAAACACCCCCGCGTGGTGGCGGTCGGGGAAATCGGGCTTGATTATTACTACAACAATTCGCCAAAAGAAACGCAGCTTGAATGGTTTGAGCGCCAGCTTGAGCTGGCGACGGATTTCGGCAAGCCGGTCATCATCCACAACCGCGACGCGCATCAGGATACCCTGCGTGCCCTCAAGAAATACCGTCCCGCCGGCGTGGTGCACTGCTTTTCGGGCAGCGTCGAGACCGCGAGGGAGGTATTGGAGCTTGGGATGTATATCGGACTTGGGGGCGCGGTTACCTTTAAAAACGCCGTAAAACCCGTCAAGGTAGCGGCAATGCTGCCTGACGACAGGCTTGTCCTCGAAACCGACGCGCCGTACATGGCTCCGGTGCCCTTCAGGGGCAGGCGGTGCCATTCGGGGCATATCGCGTTCACCGCGCAGAGGATTGCGGAAATTCGCGGGGTGTCTGTCGACAAAATTCTACAAAAAACCTGTGAAAACGCCTGTCGCCTTTTCGGGATTGCTCTTTAAGCAGGACTAAAAAAGGAATTCAGGCCGTATCGAGTTTTACTGCTCGTATAGTTTTAAATAATTTATACCGAAAGGCGTGGAAAAGCTGTGAACAACCCCCGAAAATACCGCCGCCGTTTTGGGGACCGGCCTGACGGCAGACGACTTCGGACAATCGACCCTCTGTTCAGCGTGGCCGCCCATATAATGAAGAGGAGGGCAGGCGCTGCGAATTACTTTTCCGGGACCCTGAATGTCGCCGAGGCTGAAAGGTATTTACGTGAAAAAAGGTGCGAAAACATGCCCGGCCTTGGGCTGCTGCATTTTTTTATTGCGGCGTTTGTGCGGATTGTTTCCCAGAAGCCTGCGATAAACCGGTTTGTGTCGGGCAGGAAGCTTTACGCCCGTACTGAGATATCTGTAAACCTCACCGTAAAAAAAGAGCTCACCGTCCAGGGGCAGGAGACCACCGTCAAGATGTATTTTGAGCCAACCGACACCATTGATATAGTCTATCAGAAGGTTCAAAAGGCAGTCGAGGAGGCAAAGCAGGAGGGGGATTCAAACAAGACCGACAGAATGGCCCGCCTGTTAAACTATGTTCCGGGGTTTATTCTGAGCTTTGTGGTTAAAGTGTTTGAGTTTCTCGATTATTTCGGGTTGCTGCCCAGAAAGCTGATTGACATCAGCCCGTTCCACGGCAGCATATTCATCTCGGATTTAGGCTCAATCGGCCTGCCTCCGGTTTACCATCACCTGTATGATTTCGGGAACATCTCCGCCTTTTTGGCCTTCGGGGCCACGGCGCGCAATCCCTTAAGAAGCGATTCCCCAAAGCAAATCCAGTTTACCCTGACTCTGGACGACAGGATATGCGACGGGTATTATTATTCCGGCGTGTTCAAGCTGCTGCACAGGATATTGAAAAACCCCGAAATGCTGGATACCCCGCCCGAAACCGTAGCGGAGGATATCCGGTAACAAAGATTTTTTCAAAAATTTTACATATTACCCCCTTGTATTTTTCTTATATTAAGGCTATTATGGATTAGCACTCTGATTTGACGAGTGCTAATCCATTATTACGGTATTTTGAGGGAGGCTTATGAGAGTCAAACAGTTTAAAGCGGAGTCCAAAAGGCTTTTGGAACTGATGATTAACTCGATTTACTCAAACCGCGAGATTTTCCTGCGGGAGCTGATTTCAAACGCCAGCGACGCGATTGACAAGCTGTATTACCGCTCGCTGTCGGAAGGGATAACAGGGCTTCGGCGGGAGGATTTTTATATCCGGCTGGATGTTGATAAAGAGGCGAGGACCCTGACCATCACCGACAACGGCTGCGGAATGAGCAAAGAGGAGCTTGAAAGCAACCTCGGCACCATCGCCAAAAGCGGCACCCTTCAGTTTAAGGAGGGGATGGAGCAAAAAGAGGATATCGACATCATCGGGCAGTTCGGCGTCGGGTTTTACTCGGCGTTTATGGTCAGCGAGGCTGTCGCGGTGGTCAGCCGCGCATTCGGCTCCGACGAGGCGTGGCGCTGGGAATCAAAGGGCGTTGAGGGGTACACGATAGAGCCGGCTGAAAAAGACGGCCACGGCACCACGGTTATCCTGAAAATCAGAAAAGACAGCGATGACGAGGATTACTCTCAGTATCTCGACAAATACCGCCTGCGCTCGATTGTGAAAAAATACTCGGATTATATCCGCTACCCCATTCTGATGGATTTTGAAAAGACGGTGCCGAAAGAAGGGGCAGAGGGCGAGTATGATACCGTAACCGAGACCGAGACTGTCAACAGCATGGTGCCGCTGTGGAAACGGAATAAGAACGAGCTTTCAGATGAAGATTACCACAGCTTTTACAAGGATAAATTCTTTGATTACGAAAAACCCCTGCGGGTAATCCACAGCAGCGGGGAAGGCGCCGCGACCTACAATGCCCTGCTGTTCATCCCGGGCCGGGCGCCGCTTAATTACTATTCCCGCGAATACGAGAAAGGGCTGCAGCTTTATGCGAGCGGGGTGCTGATTATGGAAAAATGCCCCGATTTGCTGCCCGACCACTTCAGCTTTGTGCGGGGACTTGTTGACTCGCAGGACTTGTCGCTGAACATCTCGCGCGAAATGCTTCAGCAGGACCGCCGGCTTAAAATCATCGCCCAGAGGATAGAAAAGAAAATAAAGAGCGAGCTTGCTTTAATGCTCGAAAAGGAGCGGGAGACCTACGAGAAGTTTTATAAGAATTTCGGGCTGCAGCTCAAATACGGGCTGTACAGCGACTTTGGTATCCACAAGGAGACGCTCAGGGACTTAATCCTGTTCTACTCCTCAACCGAGAAGAAGATGGTTACTTTGTCCGAGTATGTGGGGAGGATGAAAGAGGGCCAGAAGTTCATCTACTACGCCTGCGGGGACAGCGTGGACAAGATAGACAAGCTCCCACAGACCGAGGTCGTCCGCGACAAGGGGTACGAGATTTTGTACTGTACCGACGATATTGACGAGTTCGCGCTGCGAATGCTCCACGAGTACGACGGCAAGGAGTTCAAATCGGTCTCGGCCGGCGATATCGGGATTGAAACCTCGGACGAGGACAAAAAGCAGGCTGAGGAAAGCAAGGATTTGCTCGACGCCATGACCGCCGCGCTTGACGGCAAAGTTAAGGCCGTCAGGCTGTCCGAGCGGCTGAAGACCCACCCGGTCTGTATCATAAGCGAGGGCGCGCTCTCGCTTGAAATGGAGAAGGTGTTGAGCTCGATGCCAAACGCGCCCGAAAACGGGGTAAAGGCTGAGCGGATACTCGAAATCAATAAATCCCACCCGGTTTTCCCGGTTTTGGCGGGGCTGCATAAGGAAGACCCCGAAAAGCTCAAAGAATACACAAAGCTTTTATACACCCAGGCGCTGCTGATTGAGGGCATGCCGATTGAAGACCCGGTGGAATTCACAAACGCCGTCTGCAAACTGATGGCAGAAGCAAAAGGCCGCTGACAGAACGTCGGCGGCCTTTTAAGTTGCAGGCAGACGCCTAGTATTAGATGTCAAGTTCAGCAGAGGATTGATAAGTTAATATAATAAAATGTAATACTGTAACCACACCAAAGTTTTCATTATGCATTATTAATTATCAATTAAGTTATTATCCCCCTTTTGCCTAACTACTATATTATGTGGTGCGGTAAGCCTTTATTCACCTTCACGCAGTTTTTTGCATAGGATGGGTTTGCAGGTGCGTGTTACGCCGCAGGTTCGGGCCGGCCTGCGGCAGGTTTGGAGCTGCTGTAAAACTCTGATGTTTGCCTGCAGCGGCGCCGGTACGCCCTCTCCAAATGCGAAAGGGTGCGTGATATGTCGAAACTGATTATTGAAGGGAAGCATAAACTCAGCGGCGCTATGAACATACACGGCGCGAAAAACAGTGCTCTGCCTGTGCTCGCCGCAACCATACTGGCCAACGGCATAAGTGAAATCCACAACTGCCCGCAGCTTTCGGACGTGGCTGCCTCGGTTCGAATTCTGCGCCATCTGGGGTGCAATGTCAGCCGGTCTGAAAACTGTGTAACTGTTGACTCGCTCGGTCTTTGCCGCAGCGATATACCGGATACTCTTATGAGAGAAATGCGCTCCTCAATCGTGTTTTTGGGCGCGATTGCCGCGCGCACCGGTGAAGCGCATTTGACTTTCCCCGGCGGCTGCGAGCTGGGCACGCGGCCGATTGATTTGCATTTGTCGGCTTTAAGGCAGCTCGGCATGGAGATACTTGAGGACGGCGGGCGGCTGGAATGCAGCGTGAAGGCGCGCATGAAGGGCGCTACCATCGCGCTGGCCTTTCCCAGTGTCGGGGCGACCGAAAATATCATACTGGCTTCGGTTACGGCGGAGGGCACCACCTCAATCCTGAACGCCGCGCGTGAGCCGGAAATTGTGGATTTGTGCAATTATCTGAATAAATGCGGCGCCCGCATTACGGGGGCAGGCGAAAGCGCGATTACAATAGAGGGGGTGGATTCCCTTTACGGGTGCGCTCACAGCGTCATTCCCGACCGTATTGAAACGGTTACATATATGGCTGCCGCGGCCATTACGGGAAGCACCCTGACATTAAAATCGGTCAACCCGCAGCATGTCGCGACGGTGCTGCCGGTGTTCAGGGAGGCGGGCTGTGCGGTTTTCCCCTCAAAGGGGGAAATAAAAATCAGCGCGCCCGGCAGGTTGAACCGGGTGCATTCGGTGCGGACAATGCCCTATCCGGGGTTTCCGACCGACGCGCAGGCGCCGGTAATGGCGATGATAACCGTTGCCGACGGTACCAGCGTTTTTATCGAGAATATCTTTGAGAGCCGATATAAGCATGCGGGGGAGTTGATGAGGCTTGGCGCAAAAATCAAAATCGAGGGCAGGGTGGCTGTCGTGGAAGGTGTAAAGCGGCTGTCCGGCACGCAGGTGGAATGCACCGATTTGCGCGGCGGCGCGGCGCTGGTGATTGCCGGGCTTGCAGCCGACGGGGTTACCGAGGTTACCCATATCCATCACATCGACCGCGGCTATGAAAAACTCAAGGAGAATTTATGCGGTATCGGCGCTGTGGTCAAAAGGGTATGATGAACGCCGGCGGGCCGGATAAAACCGACAAAAAAACGGCAGACAGCGAAGGTCTGCCGTTTTTGTACGCAGGATGCGTCTTTTGCTGATGGAAGGGTTACTGGTCCCGCTTTTTGAATATGTCCATAATGCTTGTGAAATCGTCGTCCTCTTCCGGCACCGGCACATTGCTGAAGAAATCGGTCTGCTGCCTTGCTTCGGGCGCCTTGTATGAGCCATCGGTCGCAAAACCGGTTGCGATTACCGTAACGCAGAGCTCATCGTCAAAGTTTTCGTCAAAAGCGGCGCCCCAGATGATGGTCGCGTCCGGATGGGCGGCGCGGGATATCATGGACGAGGCGAGCTCGACGTCTTCGAGGTCTACGTCCGGAGACGAGGTTATGTTGATGATTACGCCCCTTGCGCCGTCAATCGAGGTTTCAAGAAGGGGGCTTGAGATTGCGGATTTGGCGGCAAGTTCCGCCTTGTCCTTGCCCTCGGCGCGGCCGACGCCCATGTGGGCGTAGCCCGCGTCTTTCATCACCGTGGTAACGTCCGCAAAGTCGAGGTTTACAAGGCCCGGAACCTTGATTAGCTGAGAGATGCTCTGAACGCCCTGACGCAGCACGTCGTCCGCAATCGCGAACGCGTTGGCGAGGGTGATGCGCTGTTCGCTGACCAGCTTAAGCCTTTCGTTGGGGATTACCACAAGGCTGTCCACATGTTCCCGCAGCGCGGTTATCCCGCTTTCCGCCTGTTCCATGCGTTTGCGGCCTTCAAAGGCAAACGGCTTGGTTACAATGCCGACGGTGAGGATTCCCATGTCGCGCGCGATTTCCGCAATCACCGGCGCCGCGCCGGTGCCGGTGCCGCCGCCCATGCCCGCGGTGATGAACACCATGTCGGTGCCCTTCAGCGCGGCGGCGATTTCTTCCCGGCTTTCTTCAGCGGCCCGCTGTCCTTTTTCAGGACAAGCGCCTGCCCCCGCCCCGTGGGTAAGCTTCTCGCCGATTTGGATTTTCTGGGTGGCCTGCGACATCGAAAGAGCCTGCCGGTCGGTGTTGACCGATAAAAATTCAACGCCCTGCACTCCGGCGCGTATCATCCGGTTGACAGCGTTGCCGCCACCACCCCCGACTCCGACTACTTTTATCTGAACGCCGTCTGCAAAGTCATTGTCAAACTCAAAACCCATCTGAACCTTCCTCTCAGCTTATTATCCCCTTTATATGGAAAATATGGAGCTCGCAACTTTCCGGACTGATTACAAACTGTTTATTCCAAATAATTTTAACATGAACGGTTGTTAAATTCAACTGTTCAATATAAGAAATACGGCCAAAAAATACTGTGTTTTTCGCTGCATTTTTACAAACTCACTTATTGTCTTCAAGCAGTTCCGCAGGGGTGAAAACCGCTTTTTGGTTTGACTGGGAGTAAAATCGAAGATCAATTCTGCCTTCGGCGCCGCCGTCGTGGTCCTCAAGCACCCGCTTTAAGGTGGAGGAGGCGAAATCCAGCTTTTCTTCAAGCAGAACGTCGCTTCCGAGCCTTATTTCGATTGTGTTTTTCCAGTTGAGCACGATATCCGAAAAGTTTTCAAGGTCGAGTTCCAGCACGCCGTCGAGGTTGGAGTTTTGGCAGGAGACGAGTATGGCGTTGACGATTTCCCAGCTCCGGCTGTCCAGCGTGAGACGGCCGACGCCCGCGCCGTCGAGGGTTGGGCATTTAATTATCCGGTAGTCCCCGACGCGGCTGCTGTCGGCGTTCAGGGTTTCAAGCCCCTTTCCGTTAATCCCGACTACCAGCCAGCCGGAACCCCATTCTATAATCCCTGCGGGCTCGGTCTCCTCGATTGTGATTTCAAGCTGATTAAAAGAGGCGTTTCGTACGGTAACCTTTTCGACATAGGGAAAGTTTAACAGTATGTTTTCGGCGGCTTTGCGTTTGTTGACCAGAAAAATGCTCTGACCGGCCGCAATGCCGCTTGCCGCGACAATCTCATTTTCGGTGTAATGGGCGCTCCCTTTGACCGAAACCGATTTGACCCTGAACAGCGAATCGTCCTTTCCGCCGGTTTGCGCGCTCGGCTTTACGGAGGAGATGACAGCCAGAACGACGGCGAAGACCATCAAAACAGCGATAAACAGCAGCATTCCTACCCGGGCTTTATTGAGTTTCCGCCTTTTCCTGAGTGTCCGGCGGGGGGACGGCATAGGTTTGCTTACTTGTTTTTTCATTGTTACCTCCGCTGCGCGGCTTGTTATCCGGGAGTGGAAAGGCCCCGTTCCTGTAAAGACAATTTCCCCTGCCGGCGGGGTTTGGCGGCGGTTTTGCGTATATATGTTTATCGGCCAAAACCGCCGGATAATAAACCTTTGCACCGGCAAGGTTTATACTTTTCCGCCCGCTTAAATACCATAAAAGGGCAGAAGCTCCAAAAGAGTTTCCGCCCAGAATGAGAAAAGGATGTCGCGCCGGATGACGCGGCAGATGTCCTGTTTGTTTGACCCTGTTTTACAGCGGGCAGTTTATGCTGATTATGAATTTTCGGTGTTTTTTTCATTATATCCCCGTTAATGCCGGCTGTCAAGGATTGGGAAAAATGTCTTTGGTTATTTTTTTGAGAACAGTTCCCCGAGCCCGATAAACAGAAGAAAAATGCCGAAAACCCGACGCAGGGCGTTGACGTCGATCTGCGCCGCGGCAAAGGCGGCGGCGAGGGAGGCCGGAATTCCGGCGGCGATGCAGACCGCGGCGGTTCTTAAATCTATCAGCCTGTTTTTTAAGTGGGATACCAGCGCCGGCGGGGCGCAGAAAAGAAAATACAGAAGGTTGACACCGGCGGCGGCAAACTGCGGCATTTCCAAAACAAACACAAGGTACAGGATTAAAAGGGAGCCGCCGCCTATCCCGAACCCGCTCAATATTCCGGCCGCAAGCCCGATTACAAAATCCAGCAACAGTTTCATTGCAGCAGCGCCTTTATCCCTCCGTATATAATCAGCAGACCAAGTATCCTGCGCAGCAGCGCGGCGCGGGTTTTGCGGAAGAGTTTTCCCGCGGCAATCCCGCCGGCCAGCCCGCCCAGCATGAGCGGCAGCACAGAGGTTATGCCGACCCCCGATTTCGGATAGTAGACAAAAAGCGAAACCGCGGACAGCGGGAGTATCACCGCGATTGACGTGGCGAACGCCTTTTTTGTATCAATTCCCATCCATCTGACGTACAGGGGCACCAGAAACAGCCCGCCGCCCGCGCCGAAAAAGCCGTTGGCAAAACCGGCGAGCGCCCCTGTCAGAATGCCTTTGATATTCTTCATCTGATTTCAACACCTTTGCAAGCTATTATATTGATAGTTTCTGCCGGCGGCGGGATAAAATGTATTGGTTTTGGCTTTTTTGGCTATTGATTAAAATCTGGCTTTCATTTATATTAAAAAGCTGGTAAACTTTATATCGGGAGAGTACTCGAAATCCAACTGTCCGCAGAAACGGAAAGGAATGACGACAAATGGGCGTGGTACCCACATTTGATGAAGCCATGGAGCTTTTGAAAAAATACAACAAAGACGAGTTCCATATCCGGCACGCGGTAATCGTGTCCGGGGTATTGGGCTGGTTTGCCGACAGGTACGATTCGGGCAACAGGGAGTTTTGGGAGGTTGTTGGCCTGCTGCACGACCTTGATTTTGAACAGTACCCCGATGAGCACTGCATAAAGAGTCAGGAAATCATGCGGGAGCATAATCTGGACCAGAGGATTATCCGCGCCGCCGCGAGCCACGGCTATAATATAACGGTGGACATAAAGCCGGAGCACATTATGGAAAAGATACTGTATGCGGTTGACGAGCTGACCGGACTGATTGGCGCGGTTGCGATTATCCGTCCGTCTAAAAGCGTCGCGGACCTTGAGGTAAAGTCGGTGATGAAGAAATTTAAATCAAAGGGTTTTGCCGCCGGCTGTTCAAGAGAGGTTATTCAAAGCGGGGCGGATATGCTTGGCTGGACATTCGAGGAATTGGTTAAAAAGACAATCCTTGCGATGAGGAGCCTTATCGGCAGGATTGAGATATAAAAGCTGTACGGGGGATTGTGTTATGGGATTTCATTTTTTTGCGATGATTTCACGGATGAAGTATATCAACCGGTGGTCGTTAATGCGCAACGTCCGCACCGAAAACATCTGCGAGCATTCCCACGACGTCGCGGTGCTTGCCCACGCGCTCGCGGTGATTACAAACAAACGGTTTGGCGGGAATGTGGACGCGGGGCGCTGCGTGCTGCTCGCGCTGTACCACGATATGCCGGAAATCCTGATTGGAGACCTCCCGGCGCCCGTGAAATACTATAACCCCGAAATACGGGACGCTTATAAACATATTGAGCGGGTATCCGGCGAAAAGCTGCTGACCATGCTGCCCGAAGATATGCGCGAAGAATACAGGCCGCTGCTGACCCCCGGCGACGAATATCCTGAGGAGCAGAAAATCGTGCGCGCGGCGGACAAGCTGTCGGCGCTGATAAAATGTATTGAGGAGGAAAGGCAGGGCAACAGCGAGTTTGAAAAAGCCAAAAGGGCGACCGAAAAGGCGGTGCGCGACCTCAACCTGCCCGCGGCCGACTTCTTTGTGAAAGAGTATCTGCCGTCGTATTTCCTCACTCTGGACGAGCAGGACCACTGATTTTTAAATCTGGCAGGAATTTATACCGCTGTGATATTGACTAAATCGGTCAATAATGGTATTATATAATTCGCGCAGGAATAAGATTTTGGTTTTTACCACAGTCCAAAAAACTGCGGAACGCTGTATGCCATGGTTTTCCGCAGTTTTTATAGCGCATAACCTTGTTAAAAAAATAACAATCACCTTTACCGCGATTTTTTGCGGCGTTCCGGCGCCCGCGTCGGCATGCCTGCCGCGGCCGGATTAAGGATTAACGTACCGGTATTGATTTTAAAACCTGTTTAGGGGGAAAAAGGCGAAATGCATAAGAAAGTAAGCAAGCTACCTTTTAAAGGGACGGCGGAGCAGGAGAAAAAACTGCTTGAAGTAATCGAGACATACCGCGGCGACCAGAGCTGGCTGATGACCGTAATGCAAAAGGCTCAGGATATTTACGGGTATCTGCCGTTTGAGGTTCAGAAGATGATTGCCGAAGGCATGAACGTGCCGCTTGAAAAAGTGTACGGGGTCGCCACTTTTTACTCGCAGTTCTCGCTGTCTCCGAAAGGCAAATACAACGTCAGCGTTTGTCTTGGTACCGCTTGCTATGTCAAAGGCTCCGGCGAGATTTTCAATAAGTTGAGTGAGAAGCTGGGAATTGGGCCGGACGAATGCACCGAGGACGGGAAATTCTCGCTGGTGGCGACCCGTTGTATCGGCGCGTGCGGGCTTGCCCCGGTTATGATGGTCAACGAGGATGTTTACGGTAAAATCACCGCGGACGATATTGACAAAATCCTGGAAAAATACAGCGATTGAGCATGCTGGAACTGTCTTTGTATATTCTGGACATAGCGCAGAACTCAATATCTGCGGGCGCTTCAATAATAGAGATATCGGTGGATGAAGACACCGGCTCGGATTTGATTATCATAAACATTTCGGACAACGGATGCGGCATGACCGAGCAGCAGGCAAGTCGGGTTGACGACCCTTTTTACACAACCCGTACCACCCGGCGGGTGGGTTTGGGAATTCCGCTTTTCAGACTTGCGGCCGAGCAGGCCGGAGGAAAGCTGACGGTTAAATCCCGGCCCGGCAGGGGTACGTCTGTTACTGCAAGTTTTGTCCGTTCGCACGTAAACTGCCTTCCGCTGGGGGATATAAGCGGCACTTTGGCGGCACTCATCAGGCTGAACCCGAATCTCGACTTTTGTTACAGGCAGTCGCTTGACGGGAACAGCTTTTCACTGGATACAAAAGAACTGCGCCGGGTGCTTGACGGAGTTCCGCTTGACAACAGCGAAGTGGTTTCTTGGATAGCAGGCTATGTAAACGAACAGATAGAATTATTGTCCGGCGAGGGTAATGCCAAACCGGGTCAAAACGATTTAAAGTAGGAGGAAAGCATTGTGAAGACATTGGCAGAGCTGCAAGCCATCAGGGATAAAGCCCGTATGCAGATGAAAATGCGCGGGGACAACAGGGAAGCCGTCCGCGTTGTCGTCGGGATGGCAACCTGCGGCATTTCGGCAGGAGCCCGGCCTGTTCTCAACGCGTTTGTAAATGAAATTGAAAAACGACATCTTGAAAATGTGGTGGTAACCCAGACCGGCTGTATCGGAATGTGCCAGTTTGAACCCATAGTAGAGGTTATGGCACCGGGTAAGGAAAAGGTAACGTACGCAAAGGTAACGGCTGATAAAGTGGCCCGTATTGTTGCGGAACATCTTGTGAACGGCAACCCGGTTATGGAGTACACCATCGGTAACGTGATGAAATGACAGGGAGGTTGTGTTCGATGGCTCGTTCTCATGTGCTGGTTTGCGGCGGTACAGGGTGTACCTCGTCAAACAGCGGGCTGATTTTGGAAGCGTTCAATAAAGAATTGGAAAAACAGGGTCTTGCGGATGAGGTCAAGGTGGTTACCACCGGGTGTTTCGGCCTGTGCGCGCTCGGCCCGGTTGTAATTGTCTATCCTGAAGGGAGCTTTTACTCCTCGGTCAAGGTCGAGGATGTTCCCGAAATCGTGTCGGAACACCTGCTTAAAGGCAGGATTGTAACCCGGCTGCTGTATCAGGAAACTGTTGCAGAGGACCAGATAAAATCCCTGAACGAAACCGATTTTTACAAAAAGCAGGTGCGGGTCGCCCTGCGCAACTGCGGCATTATCAACCCGGAGCGGATAGACGAATATATCGCTTACGACGGGTATCAGGCGCTGGCAAAGTGCCTGACCGAATACACGCCGGAGCAGGTAATCCAGATTGTTACCGATTCGGGCTTGCGCGGCCGCGGCGGCGGCGGGTTCCCGACCGGGCGCAAGTGGGCGCTCACCGCGCCTAACAACGCGCCGCAGAAATATGTGGTCTGCAACGCGGACGAGGGAGACCCCGGCGCTTTTATGGACCGCTCAATCCTTGAAGGAGACCCGCATTCCGTGATTGAGGCGATGGCGATTGCCGGCTATGCGGTCGGCGCGACCAAAGGCTATATCTATGTCCGCGCCGAGTACCCGATTGCGGTAAAGCGGCTGCAGATTGCGATTGAGCAGGCGCGCGAATACGGCCTGCTTGGCAAAAACCTTTTTAATTCCGGTTTTGATTTTGACCTTGAGGTGCGCCTTGGCGCAGGCGCGTTTGTCTGCGGCGAGGAGACCGCGCTGATGACATCAATCGAGGGCAACCGCGGAGAGCCCCGCCCGCGCCCGCCGTATCCGGCGCGCAAGGGGTTGTTCGGCATGCCGACGGTTGAGAACAATGTCGAGACATTCGCCAACGTCCCGCCGATTATTCTTAACGGGCCGGAATGGTTTTCCTCGATGGGCACCGAAAAGTCCAAGGGTACCAAGGTTTTTGCGCTGGGCGGCAAAATAAAGCATACCGGCCTTGTTGAAATACCGATGGGCACGACCCTTCGCGAGATTATTGAGGAAATCGGTGGGGGAATCCCGAACGGCAAAAGGTTTAAGGCTGCCCAGACCGGCGGGCCGTCCGGCGGGNNGGTGCATCCCCGCCGAGCTGATTGACACCCCGATTGACTACGACAATCTGATTTCAATCGGGTGTATGATGGGTTCAGGCGGACTTATTGTAATGGATGAAGACACCTGCATGGTTGACATAGCAAAGTTTTTCCTTGAGTTTACCGTCGACGAATCCTGCGGCAAATGCACTCCCTGCCGGGTTGGCACCAAGCGCCTTCACGAGAAGCTTGAGAAAATCACCAGCGGCAACGGTACAATGCAGGATTTGGACGAGCTTGAGCAGCTTTGCTATTATATCAAGGAAAACTCGCTCTGCGGATTAGGGCAGACCGCTCCTAACCCTGTGCTGTCCACGCTCAGGTTTTTTAAGGACGAGTACATAGCGCATGTTCGGGACAAGAAGTGCCCGGCGCATGTGTGCAAATCCCTGATGAGCTACGAGATTATCGCGGACAAGTGCAGGGGCTGCACCGCCTGCAAGCGCGCCTGTCCGGTAAACGCGATTTCAGGTGAGGTAAAACAGCCGCATGTGATTGACAAGTCGGTATGTATCAAATGCGGCGCCTGTATCCAAAAATGCAAATTTGACGCCATTGTGATTAAATGAGGAAGGAGTACGCTGAGATGGAAAAAATGGTGAATTGCAAAATCAACGGAATAGCAGTCAGCGTGCCCGAAGGCAGTACAATCCTTGAAGCCGCGCGTGCTGCCGGCGTGGATATACCAACTTTGTGCTATCTTAAGGAGATAAATGAAATCGGCGCCTGCCGGATATGCGTCGTGGAGGCGACAGGCGCGCGCGGACTGGTCGCCGCCTGTGTCTATCCTGTGGCGGAAGGCATGGAGGTAAAGACCAATACCCCGAAAGTGCACCAGTCGCGAAGGATCACCCTTGAGCTTATCCTCTCCACCCACGACAAGGACTGCCTGTCCTGCGTGCGCTCGCAGGACTGCGAGCTGCAAAAGCTCTGCCGCGATTACGGGATTGAGGACACCGATAAGTTTAAGGGGTACAATCCTCAGTATGAAATCGACACGTCGGCGCCTCATCTGGTGCGTGACAACAACAAATGCATACTCTGCCGCCGCTGCGTTGCGGCCTGCGAGCAGCAGTTTGTCTCGGTAATCGGGGCGAACGACCGCGGTATTGATACTCATATCGGCACTCCGTTTGACAAGCCGATTAACGATGTCCCGTGTATTTCATGCGGCCAGTGCACCGTAGTGTGCCCGACTGCCGCTCTGGTGGAAAAGGACGACACAGACAAGGTCTGGGCGGCGCTGTCCGACCCGTCAAAGCACGTGGTGGTACAGACCGCGCCTTCAATCCGCGTAACTTTAGGCGAGTGTTTCGGCATGCCGATTGGCACCAATGTCGAGGGGAAAATGGTCTCGGCTTTGAGGCGGCTTGGGTTTGATAAGGTGTTTGACACCGATTTCAGCGCCGACATGACTATTGTGGAGGAAGCCACAGAGTTTATCGACAGGGTCAAGAACAACGGGGTTCTGCCGATGATTACCTCCTGTTCTCCGGGATGGGTGAAATTCGCCGAGATGTATTACCCCGAACTGCTTGACAACCTGTCCACCTGCAAGTCCCCGCAGCAGATGATGGGGGCTATCATAAAGACATACTACGCGCAGAAGAACGGCATTGACCCCAAAGACATAGTCAGCGTGTCGGTAATGCCCTGCACCGCCAAGAAGTTTGAAGTCGGGCGCGAGTACGAGAGCGCCGCAGGCGTTCCCGACGTGGATATTTCGATAACCACGCGCGAGCTTGG
>LFTH01000104.1 GCA_001513365.1 Clostridiales bacterium DTU033
TGTACAATCTTCTTGGACATGGTTTGCAGTCTCCTTTCGGTGAATTTTGTGTGTGTATTATTCTACCAAAAGACTGCAAACTTGTCCTCTTTTTATCAGATTTTAAATTTGCGCAGTTTATTGTACTTTATCTTTTCACCCGCGTGAAAATGCCTGTTTATCGACAGTCTGAACTACTGTATCAGTACAGTAGTGGAGAGATAGCCTTAGGTTGGATACCGTCTGTGGGATTTGAAAATAAAATGCGGAAGTTGATTCAAAATCAAAAACGCTCTTATTGGAAATATATTAATACAGCAACGAAACGAGTGGCAGTTATCATGCTTGCGATTGTGATTACTTTTGCATCGGCAATGAGCGTCAAAGCCATCCGTGAGCCTGTTGTCAACACGATTGTTGAGATATATGAAAAATTCACTGTAGGATTACCATAGATGTGTTACACAAGCGGATAAAAAGATAGCGAACAGGGAAACCCTGTGCTAAAGTTGAGTTGCAACACACCAACACAGCAAGGAGGCTCCTATTCGCCATGAATAAGATAACACAAACCATGCGGTATCGGCAATCCCTAATTGAATATTCTTATAAATATGGTGTTACAAAAGCTGCTATTAAGTATAAAACCAATCGGCCAGTCTGATCAGCCGGATCACCGATAAGATCATGCCGGCGGTTGCGGAATGGCAAAGCCGACCGCTGGAAGCGATATATCCCATCGTATTTCTGGACGGAATCGTGTTCAAGGTTCGAAAAGACAGCCGGGTCATCAACAAATGCGTATATTCCGTTTTGGGAATTAACATGGACGGCCGTAAAGAGATTTTGGGAATCTGGATCTCCGAAAACGAAAGCGCCAGCTTTTGGACGACTGTCTGTAACGAGCTGAAAAATCGAGGCCTACAGGATATCCTGATTGCCTGTCGCGACAATCTTTCTGGATTTTCGACGGCAATCGAAACGGTTTTCCCGAGAACTGAACAGCAGCTTTGCGTAATTCATCAAATCCGCAATTCCACAAAATATGTGCCTTACAAAGATATTAAGGCGGTCATGGCTGATCTCAAAAAGGTTTACGGTGCGCCAACGTTGGACGACGCGGAGTACCGGCTGGAGGAATTTCGGGAGAAATGGGGCAAAAAATATCCCCAAATTTTGAAGTCCTGGGACACGAATTGGGCGGAGCTTTCGACTTATTTTAAGTACCCGCAGGAGGTTCGGACTCTCATCTATACCACCAACGCAGTCGAGGGATTTCATCGAATGCTGCGAAAATACACCTAGACAAAGACCATTTATCCTACTGATGATGCTGTTAAAAAATCAGTTTATCTGTCGATTATGGAAATCTCAAAAAAATGGAGCATGCCCATCAGAGATTGGGGAATCATAATAGGACAGCTGCTAGTATTTTTTCGTATTGTAAAGTTAAATGAAAGTTGAGAACACCTCAGCCCTTTTGGTACAATAGTTTCACCACAAAACACTGTACCTCCCAAAAAGGAGAGATGTTCTCATGGTGAAATCATACCATTTTTCATGTCCAAAGTGCAACAACAATCATTCGTCTTTTTCAAAAGGCTTTTATCGTTACGGCAAAGATAAAGATGGATATCAGAAATATCTCTGCCGAAACTGCCATCATCAATTTGCACCCGAACGCCCGAGGGCGGAGGGGGCAAATTGTCAGCGGAAATATCCGCCCTGTCCCGTTTGCGGTAAAGCCAGCTTCCTCCACCACGACTACCAGCATTACAGCAACTACCGCTGCTGTGACAAAAAGTGCAATCACTCGTTCTTTGTGTGGAAAGCCACTGCCATTACAAACCCTTCCATGTCTCAGCTTTTCGGAAAACATGATTTTAAGCGTATG
>LFTH01000100.1 GCA_001513365.1 Clostridiales bacterium DTU033
GCCCTTTCGACAGCCTCCAGAATAACAATAATGGCTTCCTCGTCATTCTTGAGGTTCGGGGCAAACCCGCCCTCGTCGCCAACCGCGGTGGAATACCCGCGCTCGGACAAAACCTTTTTAAGGCTGTGGAACACCTCGGCGCACATCCGCAGCGCTTCCCTGAAGGACGAGGCGCCGACCGGCATAATCATAAACTCCTGACAGCTCACGCTGTTGTCGGCGTGCTTGCCGCCGTTGATGATGTTCATCATCGGCACCGGAAGTGTTTTTGCGTTGCAGCCGCCGATATACCTGTACAGGCTTATACCCCGCGCTTCCGCCGCCGCCTTTGCGCAGGCGAGGGAAACCGCCAAAATCGCGTTTGCGCCGAGACGGGACTTGTTCGGCGTTCCGTCAAGCTCAATCATCGCTTTATCAATAGCGGCCTGGTCAAACACATTCATGCCGCAAATAGCTTCCGCAATCTCGTCGTTTATATTGGCAACCGCCTTCTCGACCCCTTTGCCCAGATAGCGGGATTTGTCGCCGTCGCGCAGCTCACAGGCTTCAAATGCGCCTGTGGAGGCGCCTGACGGGACGGCCGCACGTCCGACATAACCGCCTTCAACAAAAACTTCGGCTTCAACAGTAGGATTGCCGCGGGAATCCAAAATCTCCCTTGCGAAAATGTCCTGAATGGGAAGAAAAGAGTACATCTAATAATCCTCCTTAATATTGACTGTCCGGGTTTTTCCCCTTTTTGCCTGTTAGAATTATAACACACTGCCTGTTAAAGGTAAATAGAAAAGAAAGCAGAAATAACCCTTTTGCAAACCGCAATCTTGTGCAAAAAACACTAGTAAGCAGCAGCCTCGGCGGGTTTAGAAAACCGTCTCAAAATCTATTCTGCCCGATGACACGTCGGCGCCCAAAACCCGGATTTTCATCTTGTCGCCGACCGTATAAACCTTGCGACCCCTGCTGTCGACGAGCGAGGCAATTCCGTCGTATTTAAGGTTATTCTCCGGCAGGCTTTCAAGCCTTACCATCCCCTCGACCGTGTTTGGCAGCTCGACAAACAGCCCGTATTCCGAAACCGCGGAGATTAACCCCTCAAACTCGTCGCCGATATAGCCGTGCATGTATTCAGCCATATAGCAGGATTCGCAATCCCGCTCGGCGTTCATCGCGCGGATTTCATACTCGGACGACAGTTCAGCCGCTTGCTTGGCGAAAGCCGCATACCGCCTTGCAATCTCATCTTTACTGACATCTGACAAGAGCGCTGTCAGTATCCGGTGTATCGACAAATCGGGGTATCTCCTTATCG
>LFTH01000106.1 GCA_001513365.1 Clostridiales bacterium DTU033
CGGCTCACATGCTGCAACTCGGTTTCTTAAAGCTGCTGCACGGCTCCCCGATGCGGGAGGACAGCAAACGGTATCCCTGCCGTTTTTCAAAATCCCCGCCGTACGAGGTCATTGAAACGCCGTGGCTGTCCGAAGACGAAATTAAGCTGCTGCACTGCGCCGAGGATTCCCTCAACCGGCTCTACAACAGCGGGCGGTTCCGCAGGACTCTTGAGTATCTCCTGTCAACAACCGGTGTCCCCCCGTTTGAGCTATTCCGCCGGTTTGGCGAATACTGCGCCTTTATGAATATCGGCAGGGTCTCGCTGGACGACTACACCTCGGCCGTTTACCGATACTTCAGCGAATGGGACAGGATTGACAGGGAGGTTTTGAGAGACGTTTTAATCTGTGACCGCCTGTCCACCAATCCCGGCGGCAGCCTCCCGCCTGCGCTCAAAGATGAAAGCGCAAAACCGCAGTTAAAGGCTGTGCTGAAAAAAATGAAAGATAACCGGGACACCGCGCCAATCAAGGGAGTCCGGCGCGGGGCCGCGCTCCTTCGCGCCGAAAAATGCGTGGCGTATGCGGATTACAGGGATAAAAACCCGGTAACCGGCGAGTTTGAACTTAAAAAATACTACTATTGATACCCCGCTCCCCGCATTGCCTTTCACCCTCTCTCCGTTTTCCCCTTTGCCGCCGCTTAATTCCCCGCCGCGCTCATCCCCCCTGATTGTGTCTCTGCCCCTCTCCCCCTGACCGTTTCGCTCTGCCCACTCACTCCATGCGGCCGCGCTCCGGCAAAATAGTTTTATTAACCTTTTTT
>LFTH01000005.1 GCA_001513365.1 Clostridiales bacterium DTU033
GAGCAGCAGCTTGCGGGCGAAGATTACGAGAGTTTTTTCTCGGACGAGGAAACCGCCGTTTTGGTATAAATATAAAATTTGACGGCAGCGGGTGGAAGATGGAATACTTTGAATACGGCGAAAAGGAAATAAACCATCTCAAAAGCCGGGACCCCCGGCTTGGCAGGGTTATCGACAGGGTGGGCTTTATCAAACGGGAAGTCAACCCCGATTTATTTGCCGCGCTGGTTTGCAGTATAATTGAGCAGCAGATTTCAAGAAAAACCGCCCTGACAATTTCCGGCAGGCTGACGGCGCTGCTGCGGCAGATTACCCCGCAGTCGGTCGCAGCGGCCGATTTGGACAGTATCAGGGGCTGCGGTATACCGGACAGGAAAGCCGGTTATATTAAAACGGCGGCAGATTTGGTTTTAAGCGGCGGCCTTGACCTTGAGGGGCTGTGCCGGCTTTCGGACGAGGAGGTTGTCAAAATCCTGACCGCGCTCCCCGGAATTGGGCGCTGGACTGCCGAAATGCTGTTGATTTTTTCAATGCGCCGCCCGGATGTGGTGAGTTACAGCGATTTAGGAATACGGCGCGGGATGAAGAGGGTTTACGGATTAAAGGAGCTTACGCGTAAGCAATTTATGCATTACAGGAACAGGTACTCACCTCACGGCACGGTCGCTTCCTTTTATCTTTGGGCCGCTTCAAGGGATTAGACTTAAAGGAGTGGATGGCGATAAACACTATTCGCGACTGGATAACAAGAGTTGGAATTAAAGGCGAATTGGCGGAGCATGTTTTTTACGTCGTGCTGGCGGTTATTGTATTACTTGTCTGCGCCGCGGCAAACTATATTGCAAAAAGGTTTGTATTGAGGCTCGCAGAAAAAAGGGTGAAGGGGAATAAAATCACATGGGACGACGTTCTTGTTGAAAGCGGGGTTTTGCGCAGGCTTTCACATATTGTCCCCGCCGCGATAATCCGGATGTTTTCCGGTTATTTCGGCCCATATACTGGGTTTGTCCAAAAGGCCGCCGGCATATACCTTACGCTCGTTTTGCTCTTTGTAATCGTCGCGCTGCTGGACGCGGCGGACAGGATATACCGCAGGTACGAGATATCAAAAACCCGCCCGATAAAGGGGCTGCTTCAGATTGTGAAAATCGCCTCGTTCATTATCGGCGGGATTGTGATAATAGCCGACCTGATGGGGCAGGACCCGGTTGTAATGCTGGGCGGCATTGGGGCTTTGACTGCCGTCTTTTCGCTTGTGTTCAAGGATTCCCTGCTTGGGTTTGTCGCCGGAATTCAGCTTTCCGCAAACGACATGGTGCGGATTGGGGACTGGATTGAAATGCCGAAATACAACGCGAACGGGGATGTTATAGAAATATCCCTTAACACCGTAAAGGTGCAGAATTTCGACAAGACAATCACCACAATCCCCGCGTATGCGCTTATCTCGGACTCTTTCAAAAACTGGAGGGGGATGAGGAATACCGGCGCGCGGCGGATAATGAGGTCGGTTTACATCGATGTGCACAGCATTTCGTTTTGCACTCCTGAAATGCTCGACAGGCTGAAAGCCAGCGGGCTGCTCAGGGAATACATCGAGACCCGGCAGGCTGAAATCGACGAATACAACAAGAGCAGTGGGCTTGACCCGGTAAAAACCGTAAACGCGAGACGGCTGACAAATATCGGGGTTTTCAGGGTGTATATCCAAAACTACCTTAACAACCACCCGGACATCCGGCAGGATTTGCCCCGGATGGTGCGCCAGCTCCCGCAGGAGGCCAACGGCCTGCCTTTGCAGGTTTATGCGTTTGCCAATACCACAGAATGGGCGGTTTACGAAAACATCCAGTCCGATATATTTGACCATATCCTCTCGGTGGCGGACTATTTCAGGCTTCGCATTTTCCAAAACCCGTCTGGTTATGATTTCAGAGCATTTAAAGGCGGGAAACCGCAGAACTAATAATACCGATACGGCGGTAAAAATCAGAAAAGGAAGGGCAAGCAAAGCAAATGTCAGACGAATTTGTCCGGACAAAAATGCTGATTGGCGAGGACGGGCTGAAAAAGCTCAGAAACGCGTCGGTCGCGGTGTTCGGGATTGGCGGGGTCGGCTCGTTCGCCGCTGAGGCGCTCGCGCGCGGCGGTATAGGCAGGCTGATACTGGTGGACAGGGATACGGTCAGCCTTTCCAATATAAACCGCCAGCTTGTCGCGGCTCACAGCACCCTCGGTCGGTATAAAGTCGAGGTGATGCGCGAAAGGATTCTGGATATAAACCCCGGCGCAAAGGTCGAGGTTTACCCCGTATTCTACACCGCGGACAACGCCGGGGATTTTGACTACTCCTCATTTTCGTATATAGCCGACGCGATGGACACAATAACCTCGAAACTTGTGCTGATTGAGCGCGCGAAAGCGGCGGGCGTTCCGGTTATCAGCTGTATGGGAGCGGGCAACAAGCTGAACCCGACTGATTTTGAAGTGGCCGACATATATGAAACCTCGGTATGCCCTCTTGCAAGGGTGATGCGGCATGAGCTGCGCAGGCGGGGGATTGGCGATTTAAAGGTGGTGTATTCAAAGGAGCCGCCGCTGGCCCCTCAAAAAAGCGGGGAGAGCGCCGGGGGGAGAAAACAGGCGCCGGGCAGCATTTCCTATGTCCCTTCGGTTGCGGGGCTGATTATGGCGGGCGAGATTATCCGCGATTTGGCCGGAGTGTAGCCGGCGCGGCCAAGGGCAAAAAAACAAAAAAGTAGAATTATGTTTTAAATAGTTTATATTTTTTAAAAATTAAGTAAAATATTTGATTGCCATTTATTATAAAAATCTATATGATATTATTTGTCAGGATATAAGCTTTGATTGAAAGGATGGTTGATATGGCTAAATTAAAGGTTGGCATTATCGGCTGCGGCGGGATTGCGAACGGAAAGCACATGCCCGCTCTGGCAAAACAGGCGGACAGGGCTGAAATGGTCGCGTTCTGCGATATTATTGAGGAACGCGCGCAGAAAGCGGCTCAGAACTACGGGGTCGCCGGCGCAAAGGTTTATATCGACTACAGGCAGTTGCTTGAGGACAAGAGCATTGATGTGGTGCACGTCTGCACTCCCAACAGAAGCCACGCTGAGATTACGGTAGCGGCATTGGAGGCCGGCAAGCATGTAATGTGCGAAAAACCGATGGCGAAAACCGTCGCGGATGCAAAGATGATGGTGGACGCTGCAAGAAAGTCTGGCAAAAAACTGACCATAGCCTACCAGAACCGCTTCCGCAAAGACAGCCTGCTGCTTAAAAAATATATTGAACGCGGGGAATTGGGCGAAATCTACTATGCCAAAGCCTGTGCAATTCGCCGTCGCGCGGTCCCGACATGGGGTGTTTTCCTCAACGAGTACGAGCAGGGCGGCGGGCCTTTAATCGACATCGGCACCCATGCGCTTGATTTGACCTTGTGGATGATGGACAATTACAAACCCAAAGCGGTGCTCGGCCAGGCGTTTAAAAAACTGAGCAATCAGACTGGGACCGCAAACGCATGGGGAGATTGGGACCCCGCGCAGTTCACCGTCGAGGATTCGGCTTTCGGCTTTGTGGTGATGGAAAACGGGGCAGCAATATCCCTTGAGTCAAGCTGGGCGCTGAACACGCTGGACGTCGGCGAGGCGAAAACCACCCTCTGCGGCACTAAGGGCGGCGCGGATATGAAGGATGGACTGAGAATCAACAAGGTCGAGCTGAACACCCAGGTTGTAGTTAAACCCGACCTCAACAGCGGAGGAGTTGATTTTTACGAGGGAAGCCAGGGCTTAAGCCCCGGCGATTTGGAGGCCAAAATGTGGATTGACTGCATACTTAACGACACACAGCCTCTGGTACTGCCCGAACAGGCGTATGCCGTAACACAAATCCTTGAGGCCATCTATACTTCGGCTAAAACCGGCGAGGCGGTTTATTTTAAATAATTTATAAGCCGCGGATTGATACCGCATGAAAAAAGCTGCTGCATCTTTTGGTGCAGCAGCTTTTTAATCCTTTTTATCGTGTTCCGAGGGTTTGTCGTCGGGGTTGTTTTTTCTCAACACCAAATCGCACACCAGCGCGGCGACAATCCCGCCGGCAAATATCGCCGGGGCGACTTTAAGCGCCGCGGTGTAATAGCTTACGCACAATATGTAATCGCCGGCGTACGGCGCGGCAATGTAGATTACGGCGGCGAACAGGTATAATACGGCGGTGAACTGGAGGGAGCCGTGTATTATATCCCGCGAATATTTATGTAGGCGATTTAGCTGCTTTAATGTCCCGAAGACGCTTTTGACTTGCTTAATCAGCTTTTTCCACATCCCGAATTACAACCTTTTCAAAATATGTGATATAATCGTTGCAGGAGATACTGTATAAAGTATATCATTAAGCCTTGTCGGCAGGCAATGCTAAAAAATTGCCAACCGGGGCTCTGTAAAGTTAACATGAAAGAATAGCAGCCAAAATCGTACAAATGCTTCATGCCACA
>LFTH01000079.1:0-1174 GCA_001513365.1 Clostridiales bacterium DTU033
GAGACAAGCTGTCTGAACTGCAGGGGGAAGGAAAAGACCCTTTTCACATCACAAAATGGGACCGAACTCACCTTGCCGCTGAAATAACCGAAGACTTTGACCGGCTGGAAGGACAAAAAGTCTCGATTGCCGGCAGGATTATGACATGGCGCGATATGGGCAAGGTCGCCTTTATCGACCTTCGGGACGGCTCCGGGAAAATTCAGGTTTATATCAGGGTCAACGACATCGGAGAGGAAAACTACGCTGAGTTCAACCGCTGGGACACTGGCGACATAATCGGGGTGGAGGGCACCGTTTTCCGTACCCGGCGCGGCGAGATTTCGGTGCACGCCACATTCCTGAAACTTCTGTCAAAATCCCTTTTGCCGCTGCCGGATAAATTTCACGGCTTAAAGGACCCGGATACCCGATACCGCCAAAGGTACGTCGATTTGATTATTAACCCGGAGGTCAAGGACACTTTCATAAAGCGCAGCAAGATTATCTCCTTAATCCGCGAGTTCCTCGACAACAAAGGGTTCATCGAGGTTGACACCCCGGTGCTGCACACCGTCGCAATCGGCGCGAACGCCCGCCCGTTTGTTACCCACCACAACGCGCTCGACCTCGACATGTTCCTCAGGATTGAAACCGAGCTTTACTTAAAGCGGCTGATTGTCGGCGGGTTTGACAAGGTGTACGAGCTCGGCCGTATATTCCGCAACGAGGGAATGAGCGTCAAGCACAACCCGGAATTCACCACGGTCGAGCTGTATCACGCATACGCCGATTACAACGACATGATGTGCCTTGTGGAAGAGCTGTTCTCTTTCCTGGCGCGCGAGGTCTGCGGCTCCGAAACCATAACCTATCAGGGCGGGCAAATCAACATGGCTACTCCGTGGAAACGGATGACAATGGCCGAGTCGGTCAAAAAATACGCGGGCGTGGACTATTACGACTGGAAAACCGATAAAGACGCGCAAAAAGCGGCGGACAGCAAAGGCGTGCAGTATGAAAAGAACGCCTCAAAAGGGGAAATTCTCGAAGCCTTTTTTGAAGCCTTTGTTGAGCCAAACCTGATACAGCCCACCTTCATCTACGATTATCCGGTGGATACTTCCCCGCTTGCAAAACGCAAGCCCGGCGAGCCGGAGCTCACCGAGCGTTTTGAAATCTTTATTGCGGCGCG
>LFTH01000079.1:1232-6295 GCA_001513365.1 Clostridiales bacterium DTU033
ATGCCACCGACCGGCGGGCTGGGTTTTGGGGTGGACAGGCTTGTAATGCTGCTGACCGACCAGTACTCCATCCGCGACGTGCTGCTGTTCCCCACAATGAAGCCGAAGGAATGACAATGCTACAGGAGGCGTTGATGGCAATATGGCAAGAGAATGGCTTTTGAGGGGAGTAAACGAGGAGGAACTGTGGCCCCGCCCGAAAACCGAGCCGCCGAAAACGCCGAAGGGCTGGTTTGAAAACTTCTGGTACCACTATAAATGGCACACTATCGCGGTACTGGCGGCGGCGGTCGTGCTCTCGGTGCTGATTGCCCAGATTATAAGAAGGGACGACCCCGATTATTTTATTATTTTTGCCACGGAGGGGTATGTCCCGCCTTCTGCCGCCCAGAAAATAGAGGCCGAGCTTGAAAAATACGGCAGGGACATTGACGGGGACGGCAAGGTCGAGGTGCAGTTTGACTTAATCTCGCTTTCAGCCGGCGATTATCAGATGGGCTCGGCAAATCGGATGAAATTCGCCGCCCACCTGTCGGCTTTTGACTCGGTGTTTTTCATAATCGACAAGCCGACATACCAAAAAATGATTGCGGTCCACGAAGAGGGGGATTTTAAGTTTTTCGCCCCGATAGGCGCAGAAGTCGAGGGGCTTGAAGGCGATGGCCGCTACTGGAACTGGAAAAACAGCGAGCTGCGCAAAGCCGCCGAACTTGAATTATTGCCGGAGGATTTGTATTTCGGAATCCGCAGCATTTCGGACACGGCCAGCAAGAAAGTCAGGGATATGCACAACCAGTCAATCGAGCTGATACAGGCTTTTCTCACCAGAAAACCGCTTAAGACCGGTTCAACCACTGTCGGCTGACCTGTTAATTTTATAATTAGAGGAAAGGATTGAGTTATGAGAAGCGATTTGATGAAAAAAGGCGCCTCGCGCGCGCCTCACCGCTCTTTGCTTAAAGCGCTCGGCATTACCGACTCCGAAATGGAACGGCCGTTTGTCGCCGTGGTCAGCTCGAAAAGCGACTATATACCCGGCCATACCCACCTTGACAAAATCACAAGGGCGGTGGAAGACGGGATACGCAGCGCGGGCGGAGTGCCGTTCACCTTCAATACAATCGGGGTGTGCGACGGCCTTGCGATGAACCACAAGGGGATGAAATATTCCCTTTGCTCCCGCGAGCTGATTGCAGACTCAATCGAAGTCATGCTGACCGCCCATCCGATGGACGCCGCGGTATTTATTCCGAACTGCGACAAAATCGTGCCCGGAATGCTGATGGCCGCCTGCCGGGTCAACATACCCTCGATTTTCGTCAGCGGCGGGCCTATGCTCCCCGGAGCCCTCGGAGGCCGCAGGCTCAGCCTCACCGATATGTTTGAGGCGGTCGGCGCGTGCGCCGCCGGCAGGATGGACGAGGCCGAGCTTGCCCGGCTTGAAAACAGCGCCTGCCCCGGCTGCGGCTCCTGCGCCGGGATGTTCACCGCAAATTCGATGAACTGCCTGACCGAAGTTATCGGTCTTGCCCTGCCCGGCAACGGTACCATACCCGCGGTGGACGCCGCGCGTATCCGGCTCGCCAAAGAAACCGGCGAGCGGGTGATGGCGCTGCTTGAGCAAAATATACGCCCGCTGGATATCCTGACCCCGTCGGCGTTCGAAAACGCGCTGCGCGCGGATATGGCTATCGGCTGCTCCTCTAACACCGTACTGCACGTTACCGCGCTTTCATATGCCGCGGGCTGCCCGATTTCGCTTGAATACATTGATGAAATCGGCAGAACAACCCCGCAAATCTGCAAACTGAGCCCCGCAAGCTATGTGTTCATCACCGACCTAAACCTTGTCGGCGGAATTCAGGCGGTGCTCAAAGAGCTGGATGGCGCGGGGCTGATAAACCGCGACATTCTGACCGTCAGCGGCACTGTGGCGCAGCGTTTCAGCAACGCGCCCGACGCCGACGGGGAAATCATCCGCAAGATTGAAAATCCGTTCAGCAAAGACGGCGGGCTTGCAATCCTGTTTGGAAACCTCGCGCCCGAAGGCGCGGTGGTAAAGCAGGGCGCGGTAAAGCCGGAGATGATGGCGCACAGCGGGCCGGCACGGGTATTCAACAGCGAGGAAGAGGCCAACGAGGCGATATTAGGCGGCAAAATCAAGCCCGGCGACGTGGTGGTAATCCGATACGAGGGGCCAAAAGGCGGCCCGGGCATGAGAGAGATGCTCTCACCCACCGCGAACATCGCCGGCATGGGGCTGGACGACTGCGTCGCGCTGATTACCGACGGGCGTTTTTCGGGAGCCACCAGAGGCGCGTCCATCGGCCATGTCTCGCCCGAAGCCGCCGCCGGCGGGCCGATTGCCCTTGTGGAAGAAGGGGACATCATCTCGATTGACATCCCGAACAGGAAACTCGAACTGCTTGTGGATGAAGCCACCCTTAAGGCAAGAAAACAGAATTGGAAACCGCCCGCACAAAATCTTACAGGCTACGCCAGAAGGTACGCCCAGCATGTTACAAGCGGCTCAACCGGCGCGGTCTTTGACGACATGCTGTGTTAGATTTTGAGATTAGACGGTATACATTAGATGAAACGCAAAGATAGTACTGTTCTTTATGGCACAAAAAAACAATCAGGGGAAAAGTCCCCTGATTGTTTTTTTGTGTGTATATTACCTTGCGATAATTCCGAAATAAGCCAAAACCAAAAGCCCCAGCGCTATGCGGTAATAGCCGAACGCCTTAAAATCGTGCTTTTTAATGAAATTAAGCAAGAACCTGATTACTCCAATCGAAACAACAAACGCCACCACAAAACCCGCAAGCAGCACCGCCCATTCAACGCCGCTGAACAGCGCGGGGTACTGGCCGCCGTATTTTTCGCCGTTCTCCACCGCGAATTTCAAAAGCCTTATCGCGCTTCCCCCGAACATCGCAGGAATTGCCATGAAAAACGAAAACTCCACCGCGACCAGCCGCGAGCACCCAAGCAATAACCCGCCCAGTTTAGTGGCTCCGGACCTCGACGTGCCGGGGACTAAAGCCAGCATCTGCCAAACCCCAATACCGAACACCGTCCTGCCGTCAAGCCGGGACAAATCGTTAATTCTGGGCTCACGCTCCCGGCCTTCGGCAATGATGAACAGAAATCCGTAGAATATCAGCGCCGCCGAAATCACATAAGGGGTGGCGAGCACACCGTCTATCTGCTCGTCGAACAGTATCCCCGCAATCCCGGCGGGTATACTGGCTATCAGCACTTTCAGCCATAAAAACAGGGTTTCCTTTTTCTCTGCCGCCGATTTTTTTGCCGAAAAAGGGTTCAGCCTTTGAAAATACAGCACCAGCACAGCCAGAATTGAACCCAGTTGGATAACCACCTTGTAGACGTCAAAAAAATCCTGATTGCGCTGCGCTATCGGGCTTACGGTGATATGTAGAAACTGGTCGAGCAGCAGCATGTGCCCGGTACTGCTGATGGGCAGCCATTCGGTAACCCCCTGCACAATGCCCATCAGGATGGATTTGAAAATCTCAAGAACCATACATGCATCCCTTTCCGCGATTATTAGTAAAACCCTGCGCAAAAACAGCGCATTTTTTAACAGGCTGATAAATAAGTATGCGGTTTTCCCCATTAAAAATCACGAAATCGGGGAAGGAAGCTCAAATCCTCTTCCCCGAAGTTAAAACCCGCCCGCGTTTTATGCCGGCCGCACAGATAGCTTAACTCCAGCGGCAATCCAATTTTACCCTGTCTTCCCCGTCCGCCTTTACAGTTATTCTGGAAGGCGGCTTGTCGAAATGCTCAACAAGCAGCGAGGCTATATTGTCCTCCACGTCGCGGCGGACCGCGTTCCGCAAATCCCTGGCGCCGCGCTTGCCCCCGAACGACTTGGTCGCGAGCGCTTTGCAGGCGTCCTGCGCCCATGTGAGCTTGATACCGCGCTCCTTCAGCGGCTCCACAAGCTCCTGCAGCATCAGGTCCGCGATTTGGCAATAGTTTTCAAAGGTGAGCGGCGAAAAATACACCACCTCGTCCACCCGGCTTATGAATTCCGGCCTTAAAAAATCGGTCAGCGCCTTCATCGCGCGGTCCCGCGAGGCCTGCGCCTCGGTTTTGCCGAACCCCATAAGGCTTTCCTTGAGCTGGCTGCCGGCATTTGAAGTCATCACAATCACAGTGTTTTCAAAATTCACCGTTCTGCCGTGCGCGTCGGTAACCCTGCCCTCGTCCAGAATTTGAAGCAGGATGTTCAGCACGTCGGGGTGCGACTTCTCGA
Organism: Clostridiales bacterium DTU033; assembly: GCA_001513365.1. Classification (GTDB taxonomy): domain Bacteria; phylum Bacillota; class Clostridia; order Oscillospirales; family Acutalibacteraceae; genus Avimonas. Next base: position 5,521 of record LFTH01000079.1, read on the forward strand.
TTTCGTCAAACAGCAGCACCGAATAAGGTTTCCTGCGCACTTTTTCGGTCAGCTGGCCGGCCTCGTCATACCCGACATATCCCGGCGGAGAGCCAATCAGCCTTGAAACCGAGTGTTTTTCCATGAATTCGGACATATCAAGCCTGATAAGTGTTTCCGGGGTGTCGAACAGCTGTTTTGCCAGCACCTTGACAAGCTCGGTCTTGCCCACGCCGGTAGGCCCGACGAAAATGAAGGAAGCCGGCCTGCGCCTTGTGCTTATCTGCACGCGGCTGCGGCGGATTGCGGCGGCCACCAGCTTTACCGCCTCTTCCTGCCCGATTATCTTTTCGCTCAGGCTTTCCTCAAGCTTTGAAAGCCTTTCAAGCTCGTTTTCCCTGACTTTGGACGCGGGTATGCCGGTCCACAGCTCCACCACATGGGCAAGGTCGTCGGTGGTAACTTTGGTTCCCGTCGCCTTTTCCTTTATTTCCTCGGCCTGTTTTTCGGTCTTTAAAAGCTCCGACCGGGTGAATGCCAGCTTTTCATAGTCGATGTTTTCCCTGCCGAGCTCCTCCTCCTCGGCCTGCTTAAGCTCGAATATCCTGGCCATCAGCTTGGAATACCGCTCGGCGTGCTTGTTGCGCAAAGCCGCGGCGGCGCACGCCTCGTCCAGCATGTCGATTGCCTTATCGGGGAGGAAACGGTCGTTGATGTACCGCTCCGACAGAACAACCGCCTGCCTGATGACAAAATCGTCAATCACCACGCTGTGGAAATTCTCGTAATAGCTTTT
>LFTH01000069.1 GCA_001513365.1 Clostridiales bacterium DTU033
AACAGGTGCAATCCTTTTTAAGCCGGATAGACAGGTGGCGGCTGCTGGCCGTAACCATGCCCGCCGATTTGCTAATCCACAGGGTATATCAGGACGCGGCGCTCCCCTCAATCGCGGCGGCGATGAAAAACGGGGAACAGCGGGTCGCAAACCTGCGGATACTCCACGATATGGCGCGCAGGTTTGAAGACAGGGGCCTTCGCGGGCTTTCCGCGTTTATCCGAATGATTGACCATGCGGAACAGCTTGACGAACAGGGGTCTGCGGCCTTCCCCGGCTCTCTGGACGCGGTCAGGATAATAAGCATTCACCGCTCAAAGGGGCTGGAATTCCCGTTTGTGTTCATCGCCGGCATGGGCGGCAGGTTCAACCGCGAATCAATATCCGGCAACCTGCTAATTCATTCCGATATGGGAGTGGGCTTCAGGCGGCGCGATACCGATACCCTTGTGCAGTGGAACACCCTCCCCCGTCTCGCGGTATCCCACTCCATCACAAAAAGCGAGCTGGCCGAGGAACTGCGGGTGCTGTACGTCGCGATGACCCGCGCAAGGGAAAAGCTGATGATGGTGATGACTCTAAAATCCCTTGAAAACAAGCTGAACTCCCTCTCCGCTCTGATAAGTGATGAAGAACAGCTGCCCCCTTACGCGGTGCTGGAAGCGGGCGGGGTGTACGACTGGATACTCGCCGCCGCGCTCCGCCACCCGTCGGGCGGACAGCTCCGCTCGCTCGCCGGGGACGAATACATGCCGGTGCTGCCGGCGGAATACGAGTGGACGGTTGACATTCTCCCCGCCCCCGGCCCGGAGGAATATAAGCCGCAGGAAGATGAACAGCCGCAGCCGGACACCGCGTTTGCCAAGATAATCGAACAGCGGATTTCATATACATACCCCTACGCGGAGATAAGCGCGCTGCCCGCAAAGCTCGCGGCGTCCGACATCGCGAGCGGCAGGGTGCTGCGCGAAAACATCGCAAAATCCCGTCCGGCATTCTTAAGCGAAGGCGGGCTGACCCCTGCTGAACGCGGCACCGCGCTGCACACCTTCATGCAGTTTGCCGACTACGACGCCGCGGCAAAGGACGTGAAAGCCGAAATCAGCCGGCTTGTATCCAAAGGCTACCTGACCGCTGAACAGGGCAGGGCGGTGCCGGTTGAAAAAGTAGAGCGGTTTTTTGCCGGCAGCCTGTATCAAAGGCTGAAAAAAGCCGACAGGCTGCTGCGCGAGGTGCGCTTTACGATTGAGGTACCCGCAAAAACCCTGTTTGACACAGGGCTTTCGCCTGACAGCGAGGATGAATTTGTGGTGGTGCAGGGGATTGCCGACTGCGTGATTGTGGAAAACGGCAGTCTCACCGTAGTGGACTACAAAACCGATTACGTCAAAACCGGAGAGGAACTGATAGAGCGGTACCGCGAACAGCTTGGCTTTTATGCCACCGCGCTCGAACAGACCCTCGGCATGCCGGTGCACGAATGCCTTTTTTACTCGTTTTCGCTGAATACGGCGGTGGACGCAAGCCGGGCGATTAAAAAAACAGGCTGAAAACCAAAAAACCTTTGTTTTTGCTATAATGGTTATAAAACCCGCGGTTTGACCGCCGGCGGCCCGCTCGCCTGCCTTCGCTGAAATAGTTTTATCAACAAACATTTAAACAAAATTCATAAATACGGCTGAAATTCTGATAAAATGATAAGCGAAACAATATCAAATTAAGGGAGGACTGCCAAATGTCAGCAGGCAAAATCATGGTAGTGGACGATGACAGCAATATATGCGAGCTTTTGCGGCTGTACCTTGAAAAAGAGGATTTCGAGGTGGTGCTCGCCTACAACGGGGCAGAAGCGCTTGAAATGTTCGACCGCGAAAAGCCCGAACTCATACTTTTAGATATAATGATGCCTGTTCTTGACGGATGGCAGGTCTGCCGCGAAATCAGGAAAAAATCAACCTGCCCGATTATAATGCTGACGGCAAAGGGCGAGGTTTTTGACAAGGTGCTCGGCCTTGAGCTCGGCGCCGACGACTATGTGGTGAAACCATTCGAGGCCAAAGAAGTCGTCGCCCGTGTCAAGGCGGTGCTGCGCCGCAGCGGGAAATCCCAGCAAAAATCCAAGGTGGTGCAGTTTGACAACCTCTACATAAACATGGAAAACTACGAGCTCAAAATACGCTGCAAGCAGGTGGACGCCCCGCCAAAGGAAATGGAGTTGCTTTTCCACCTTGCCAGCAACCCCAACCGGGTGTTCACGCGCGACCAGCTCCTTGACGAGGTATGGGGTTTTGAATATTATGGAGACAGCCGCACTGTTGACGTGCATGTAAAAAGGCTCCGTGAAAAGCTGGAAGGGGTCTCGAACCAGTGGACCCTCAAAACGGTATGGGGAGTCGGTTATAAGTTTGAAGTCAGGGACGACAGCGGGCAGTAAAAATCCTGCCCTTATTTGTAAAAGCAGGTGCCGATTGTGTTTAAAAGCATTTTCGCAAAGTATTTCACCGTACTATCCGCAATAATCACCGTCAGTTTCGCCGCGATGGGCGGCCTGCAGATGCTTTTGTCAACCCGGTACTGGGTTTCGGAAAAACAGCAACTGCTCAAGGAAAACACCCTGAACATGTCGCGGATAGCCTCGCAGTACATCAAAGGCGGGGAAAACATCACCGATTTATACCCGTATTTAAGCCTTGTTGCCAGAACCATAGACTCGTATTTTTTTATCACCGGCACCGACGGCGCCATACTGCTGTATTCCGACAACGCCGAGGTAGTTCTGAAAAAAGCCCGTCTTTCGCAGCAGATAATCGAAAAGCTCAAATCCGGCGAGTATTTCGAGGTCGGGCTGCTGGATGGGATTTACGACAGCCGCCAGTACTCGGTGGGGGTGCCAATCAAAATATACAGCGACACGGTGGCAGGTTACGTGTTCGCCTCGACTTCAGCCGAGGGCTTAAGCGAATACCTGAAAAACAACCTGCAGGTGTTCTTCCTTTCGGCGCTCGGCGTTCTTGCGTTGACATTCATAGCGGTGTATATAATGACGCTGCGGATGGTGCGCCCGCTGCGCCAGATGGCGGCCGCCGCGCGCAGCTTCGGAATGGGGGATTTCAGCCAAAGAATTCGGGTGTTTGGCAGGGACGAAGTCGCCGAGCTCGCCTCCTCGCTGAACAACATGGCAATTTCGCTGTCGTCGGTGGAGGGAATGCGGCGCAGCTTTATTGCCAATGTCTCCCACGAGCTTAAAACCCCGATGACCACCATAGCCGGATTTATTGACGGCATACTGGACGGCACCATACCAAAGGAAAAACACGAGTACTACCTTCGGATTGTTACACAGGAAGTCAAGCGGCTCTCCCGCCTTGTCAAATCCATGCTGGACCTTTCCCGCATAGATACCGGGGAGCTTAAAATCAACCCGACTTACTACGACTTCACCGAACAGGTCTGCAACATCCTGCTGTCGTTTGTCCAGCGGATTGAAGAAAAAAACATCACCGTCGAGGGGATTGAAGACGCCCCGCGGATTGACGTTTTCGCGGATTTCGACCTGTTGGGGCAGGTTGTCTATAACCTTATAGACAACGCAATCAAGTTCATGGACGAAGGCGGCACACTGACCCTGAACATCTCCCGCAGGGACAAGCGGGTTTACTTTTTAATCCGCAACACCGGGCAGGGGATACCGTCTCACGAAATGCCCCATATTTTCGAAAGGTTTTATAAAAGCGACAAGTCAAGAAGTCTGGACAGGGAAGGCATGGGGCTTGGCCTGTATATCGTCAAAACGGTGATAAACCTTCATCACGGCGAGATTTCGGTCCGCTCGGCCGAAGGCGAATACTGCGAATTCGTTTTCTGGCTGCCGGAACCCGGCCTTGCCCGCAAAAATTAAAAAAATATATTTATTTTATTTAACAGTTGTACATAAAAACCGGTTAGAATATAATTAGCATACACCATGCCGAAAGGAATGAAGTAAATGTCAAGCTGGTTCGACGGGAATTTCACAGAAGAACCAAAAGAAAACGGCGAACAATTGGAAAATCAGGACAGCGGTACGGTAGAAAACGTCGAAGCCGTGGATGAAACCCAGCCTTCAAGCGCCGGGGAAACCCGGCCGGAAGACGCTGAAAAGGAACAGCAGGCACAGCCTGATGCAAATCAGGGCGGCAGTTCATGGTACACGCCGGGGGAAACCGGCTATCCGGCGGGCGGTCAGACACAGTCTGGCAATACCACCTACCGCTACGGCGTCAACGCGCCAAAGCCCGTCCCATTCGGCTCCAACGACTATACTCCGCCGCAGCAGCCGCACAGCGGTCAGCAGGGCGGTCAGCAGGGCGGTTTTGGCAATCAGGGCGGCTACAACCCGTACGGCAGCTGGCAGCGCATTCCCCATGGGCAGCCGAACGCCCCGCAAAACCACCAGCAGCCCCCAAAGCCGCCTAAAAAGAAGAAAGGCGCGACCATCGCGATAGCGACCCTCAGCGCCCTGTGCGCAGTCGCGGTGATTTCGCTGTCGGTGCTGCTGGCTGTCGTCATCAACGACAACCGGCCCGGCAAGGCTGACACTTCCTCGCAGGTGTCCTCGACCGCTCCAAACACCAGCGCGCCTTCCCTGAACATCGTTGAAAACGACCCCGACGCCATGGGGCTCAGCACCGCCACAATTGTCGAAAAGAACCTCGATTCCACCGTGGTAATCACGGTTTACGACAGGCGCACCTCCTTCTACGGCACCGGTACCCAGCTTGTTGAAGTGGGCGCCGCGTCGGGGATTATAATGAGCGCCGACGGGTATATCATCACCAACTGGCATGTGGTAATCAACGAGCAGACCGGCAGGTCTTACGAGCGGATTGACGTCAGGACATACGACGGCACGGTTTACGAAAACGCCGAAGTAGTGGGCGCGGACAAAGATACCGACCTTGCGGTGATACGGGTCGCCGCGGTCAAGCTCTCGGTCCCCGAATTCGGCGATTCGTCCAAATTAAGGCTGGGCGACAAGGTTGTCGCAATCGGCAACGCGGGCGGCCTGTCGTGGACCACAACTCAGGGGATTGTCTCCGGACTCGCGCGGGACGTCTATGAAGACACCGGATACGCGATAAAATGCCTGCAGATTGACGCCGCCATCAACCCCGGCAACTCCGGCGGCCCG
>LFTH01000008.1 GCA_001513365.1 Clostridiales bacterium DTU033
TATTTTACCATATTAATGCGAAAAAGCCCAGCTTTCGCTGGACTTTTTCGACAAGCTGACCGTGTGCAAATTCGCACACGGTTTTTTGCGCTATACTGTTTGCAGCGTCGGCTTTTTAGCTTTGAGCGATTGGATATATTCCTGCAGCGACTCAAGGTTTTCATAAAAAACCGCAATCAAATCCCCTTGTTTTGCCTCCCACACTGCGGCTTTAAGTGCTTCGGACTCGCTTTCGATTATTGTCGCATTATTTTTATCAAAACCGCTTTTCAGAATTTCGTCATACAGGATTTTTGCGACTTCAAGAGGCTTGCGGCCCCTTTTGTCCACATCCTCTTTAATATAAATCTTGTCAAAAGCGCCGGCGCAGAACCTGCCGACCGATTTGATTGACTCGTCAGTCCTGTCGCCGGGCATCCCGACGACACCAATCAATCTTAAGCAGCCGATTTTGCCGCAGGCTTTGACGGCCTGTTTGTAACCGGCGAGGTTGTGGGCGTAATCCAGCATAACCTTAAAACCGCCGATGTCGTAAATGTTGAACCTCCCCGCATTGGTGTTAAAAGATTTAAGCCCCGCTGCGATTACGTCAAGCGGCACTTTCAGCGAGTACAGCGCGGCGGCGGCCGCAAGGCAGTTTTCAATATTGCAGTCAATCAAACCGCCGAGGGTTATCGGGACATCGGACACCCTGACAATGCCGGCGTTTTTTTCGCCGTCTGTCAGCTTTATCCAGCCGCCGTCGGCGCAGACGTGGATAAAAGGCCGGTAATCGGGATTTATTATCCCGCTTTTTGAAAAAAGGATTATATCCGACTTTGTCCGCCCAATCAGGAAAGGGGTCATCGGGTCGTCCGCGTTGAATACCGCATCCCCGCCTTTTTTAACCGCTTCGGCGACCACCGATTTAACGAACGCAAGGTCTTCAAGGGTGTCAATCCCGTCATAACCCAGATGGTCGTCGCTGACGTTCAGGATAATCCCCACGTCCGCCAAATCATACCCCAGCCCCTCCCGCAGTATGCCGCCGCGCGCGGTTTCGAGCACCGCAACGTCAATTGATTTGTTTGACAAAAGTGTCCTGGCGCTGCAGGGGCCGGAGTTGTCCCCCTTGCAGATGCATTTCTCCCCGATAAAAGTGCCGCTGGTGGTGGTCATTCCGACCGTTTTGCCAAGAAGGGACAGTACGTGGCCTATCAGACGCACCACCGTGGTTTTGCCGTTGGTGCCGGTAACCGATACAATCGGGAAATTGTAGGTGTCAGGGTCCTGAAACAAATGGTCCACGATGTCAACAGCCACATTCCGGGGTTTACCCTTGCTGGGGTAAAGGTGCATTCTGATACCGGGCGCGGTGTTCACCTCAACAATTACGCCGCCGGTTTCGACAATGGATTTTGATATATCGCTGGTTACAATGTCAATCCCCGCTATGTCTATCCCGATTGCGTTTGCAGCCAGCACCGCGAGTTCGGCGTTTTCGGGGTGGATTACGTCTGTGCAGTCGATTGCGGTGCCGCCGGTGCTTAAGTTCCCGTTTGTGCGAAGTTTTACCACCTGCCCCTTTTTGGGCACCGTATTAAAATCCATCCCGTTTTTTTTCAAAAGGTTTTCGGACACGCTGTCGAGCTTGATTTTGGTCAGTGGTTTTTCGTGGTGCTCCCCGCGGTTCTCGTCCAGATTTACAATATCCACAAGCTCCCTGATGGTGTGTTCCCCGTCTCCGATAACCATTGCCGGCAGCCGCTCTGCGACCGCGCTGACCTTGCTGCCGACTACAAGTACGCGGTAATCCCTGCCCTTGACATGCTTTTCGACAATCACCCCGCCGCCGTACCTGCTGGCTTCCCTGAACGCCTGCCTGATTTCGTCCTCGCTGTTCAAATCGAGGTGAACGCCCTTGCCCTGATTGCCGTCGGACGGCTTGATGACAACCGGCATGCCGAGCTGGCTTGCGGCAATCACCGCCGATATTTCGGAGTAAACCACCTTTCCGTAAGGCACCGGTATGTGGTGCTCGCTTAAAATGGATTTTGTCAGCTGCTTGTTTGAGGATATGTCGGCCGCAATGCACGGAGTGGCGTCGGTAAGAGTGGATTCGATAATCCGGCTGTGCTTGCCGTAGCCAATCCGCACAAGGCTTTCGTTGCCTATCCTTGTTACCGGCAGCCCACGTCTTTTGGCTTCCTCAACGATTGCACAGGTGCTCGGGCCGAGTTCGGCGTTGATTGAGATTTTTTTAAGGTATTCAAGGAATTTGTCAACCGACACGTCCTTGCCGTTTAAAAAGTAGTTCAGTATGAAAACCGCTGTTTTGCCGCATTCAAGCCCGCATACCTCGTTTTGGTATTCGTAAACGAGATAATATTCGGACGGATTGTCCAAAACGCGGGTTTTCCCATATCTGACGTCGTACCCGATTTCCGCCTGCATTTCAAGGATAAGATGCTCAAGCACGTGCGCGATATAGGTGCCGCTGTTCAGCCTGTCCAGAAAACCGCCCGTATACCCCAGCCCACAGCAATGGCTCTTAAGACCGGGGAAGGCGTTCAGCAGCCTTTGATTAAAGCCCCGGATGTCTCTGGTCGGGATTTCCTTGAGTTCCCCGATATCCACCGTCATTTTCATCACCGGCTTTTGGCTGTAAATACTCCTGCCTTTAAAGGTTACAAAGTCGAGGATTTTTATCTGCTCATTCTTCATCTTTCATCCGCTTAACCTTTCTGCTTTTTAAATCAAACCCGTAGCCCTGGGGTATCACGTGGACGGTTGCCTCGGTTATCGCAAGGATTTCGTTTGGCCTGAGTTCGGAAACGTTTGAGCTTAGTATGTTTTTCCCGTCAATGATTGTTACCGCGTTGGAGCCGATAACCTCAAAATGCATATCCGGGTACAGCTTTATCGCGGTATCCTCGTCAATGCCAATACCCAATACGTCGGGGTTTTCGGCGACCGCGCACATAAGCCGCCCGAACCTGCCCCGCTGGTCAAAATGCTGGTCTATAATCACCCCATCAAAAAGCCCCAGCCCCGGCGCCATTTTAAGGGTACATTTTCTTGCCGGCTGGTTGTCGTTTCCCTCTACAATCATGGTTGAGCTCATAACCGCGGCGCCGGCGCTGGTGCCCATTATTATTCCACCGGCGCGGTAAAGCTCCTTAATCGCCTCGTAAGCGCGCGTCCCGCCGAGGATACTGGTAATCCGAAGCTGGTCCCCGCCGGTCATGAACAGGCAGCGCGAACTTTCTATCAGCCGGCAGTTGTCCGGCTGGTTTGCGTCCTTCCGCGTATTTATATTAAGTATCTGCACTTTATCCATACCCAGCCGCGTGAACACCCCGTGATAAATCCTGCCGGTTTCCTCCGGCTGTTCGGTTGCGGTGGTCAGTACAGTCAGGATTTCCCCTTTTGACAGCATTTGCGGCGCCTGCTTTAATATCACGCTGTCCCCTTTTTTGTCTTCGGCTCCCCCTATTACGATTAGATAACCCTTGTTGGTTTCCAAAGCCACCCTACCTCACTCATTTTTCCACCATTTGCCTGCCTTTGCAAAACACCTTTTTTATCTCAAAATCCCTGTTGGTTATCAGAATATCCGCGTCCGCACCGACCGCAAGCCGCCCTTTTTCCGCGGCCAGCCCCAATATTCTGGCGGGGTTTGCGGTTACAAGGCTGAAAGCGGTTTCGGGCGGGATTATTTTTTGCCGTATGCAGTCCACAATATCTTTGTATAAACTTTCGGGATTGCCCGCGCCCCCGTCCGGCGTGCTGCCGTTTGCGTCCGAGCTTACGGTAACGCTGTCAAAATCGATTTTTTCATTTACCAGCTCGCTGATTGCGTCCGGCACCGGTATCCCCGCAGTTTCGCCGGCTGTCAAATCAATATTGCCGCCCGATTTGCAGTACCGCTTTGCCTGCTCGAACACCCGTCTGCTGCGGTTTAAGTGAGTGGGTACAAACCGGCGCTTGGGCAAATCGCAGCTTTCCAAAAGCTCGAACAGCGGGGAAAGCCCGCCCCTGCCGTCCCCGATATGGATGTGGGTTACGCCGGCTTTCCCGGACAGCATTCCGCCGAGATGGGCCTCGCAGGCGATTTTTGTAAGCTCGGTTTTATCCGGGTGTGATGAGCGGTGGTCGGACACAGCGATTTTCACTCCGATGACCTTGTCAATAAAAATCAAATCCCTTATGACGCTGCCGGTGATGGTAGCCGGCGGCAGGGTATAGCTGCCGCAGTAAATATAGGTTGAGAGCCCGCCGGTTTCCAGCGCCTTGGCCTTGGCATACAATCCCTCGACGCTTTTGGTAAACCCGTCCGCTCCGAGCAGCCCGACTGCGGTCGTTATGCCAAAGCCAAATATTTTTTCGGCCTCAATTTCGGCTATGCCGCTGTCAAATCCGCTTTCTCCGCCCCCGCCTGTTATATGCAGGTGCTGGTCGATTATACCGGGAAAGGCAAAAAGGCCGCCGCAGTCATATATTTTTTCAGCAAAACCGGTATCAATGCGTATTTCCGGCTGTATCCCGCAGATTTTGCCGTTTGAAATCAGGATATCGTTTTTTCCCCTGTAAGCTGGGCAGAAACACTCCGCTTTTTTTAACAGTGTCAGCATTGGCGGTACTCCGGCGGCGTTTGTTTATTTAGATATTTTGCGCTTATGCCTTGTTTTTATACCCGCTCAAAACCGTTTAAGCCAAATAATAAAAAACTGGCGCAAAGCAGGGCGCAATCTGTAATTCATATCCGGGTTCAGCATAATATAATTATTATTAAGTTTTGATGTGGAGGGGTTATAATGGCCGGCAGAGAAAAAATCAGGCGGGTTTTTCCCGGAGCTAATACCTGCAGGGGGTTTCATTCGTTTTACGGCAATATTATTTTTCACAACGAGGCAAACAGGATTTTCTGCTTAAAAGGGGGGCCCGGCACCGGAAAAAGCAGTTTTATGAAATCGGTGGCGTCCGAGTTTTTAAACCTTGGCTGCGATGTGGAGTGCCACCACTGCTCGTCCGACCCGAACTCACTTGACGCGGTGGTCGTAAAGCAGGCGAAAGCGGCGATACTGGACGGCACCGCTCCGCATATCGTGGACCCCGAAAACCCCGGAGCCGTGGATGAAATTCTGGATTTCGGGGCTTTCTGGGACACTAAGGGGCTTGAGCAATTAAAAGACAGGATACTTGAATTAAATGCCCTGAAAAAAGGCTGTTTTGAAAGCGCGTACCGGTACCTCATGTGCGCCAATCTGGTTCAGAATGATATAGAGGAAACGCTGAAGCCTGCGGTGGACAAATCAAAGCTGTCGGATTTGATATTGGATTTAAAGAGGGAATTAATTGATAACGCAGAAAAAACCGGCAAAGCGGCGGGAGAAAGGCATTTGTTCCACAGCGCGCTGACGCCTGACGGCAGGGTTTCCTTTATTCACACATTAGCCGATGACGGTATCAAATGCTGTCTGTTTCAGGGGGCGGACTCAAAGGCCAAAAGCGATATGCTGAAGTATTTCGCCGGCGAGTGGCTGATGAAAGGCTTTGATGTAGAGGTTTTTCACCAGCCTTTAAATCCCGACAGGGTAGAGACAGTGCTGGTAAGCGGTCAGAGCCTGCTTTTGACAACCGATACCGGGATAAAGGAAAAAGCCTGCCGGATTGTGGATTTGGATATTGCGCTGACGCCTGAAAAACTCAGGGCAAAAGCCGGAATGCTGGAAAAGGATAGAGAAATGGTTGAAGCGCTTTTGCAGGAGGCGGTTGTAAGGCTGAAAGCCGCAAAGTCAATGCATGGGGAGCTTGAAAAGCTGTATACCCCGCGGATGGGATTTGAGGCGGTTGATGAACTCAAGGCGAAAGTGATTGACAGGATAAAAGAATACCTGTAAGCAGGGCTTAAGACCTGTTTGCAATCCTTTTTTACCGCGGCGGGCGATATTGATTTTTGGGCGCCGCCGCTCTTGCGGAAAGACGCTACTTGTGATATTATGAAAAATAATTGCCAAAGGTTTTACAGCCGCAAAAACAGGCTGATTTTAGTCGTCAAGACTTTTTTGAGCGGGTTTAAAGCTCTTTGCCCTTGACAATTAAATTATCAAGGTTTTTGTCAGTTCCTCAGACGCGGAAAGGAATGAAGTACCAGATGGAAAATCCAGCACAAAAGGACAGGCAGCTTCCCAAAAAATATAATCCCGGCGAGGTGGAGGACCGGATATACAGGTTCTGGGAAGAGGGCGGTTATTTCCACGCGGTGCCGCATGGAAAAAGCTCAAAAGACCCCGACCCGGACAAAACCCCTTATACAATAGTAATCCCGCCGCCGAATATAACCGGCGAGCTTCATATGGGGCATGCGCTTGACAATACCCTGCAGGACATATTGATAAGATGGCGGAGGATGCAGGGTTACGAGGCGCTGTGGCTGCCCGGAACCGACCACGCCTCGATTGCGACCGAGGCCAAGATAGTCGAGGCGCTCGCAAAAGAGGGAATAAAAAAGGAAGATTTGGGCCGCAAAGGCTTTTTGGAGCGTGCGTGGGCGTGGAAGGAAAGGTACGGCAGCCGGATAATAAGCCAGCTTAAAAAGCTGGGCTCGTCCTGCGACTGGGAGCGGGAACGGTTCACCATGGACGAGGGCTGCTCCAGAGCGGTGCGCGAGGTATTCGTCCGGCTGTATGAAAAAGGGCTGATTTACCGAGGCGAGCGGATAATCAACTGGTGCACTACCTGCCATACCTCAATTTCGGACGCCGAAGTGGAGTTCGAGGAGACCGACTCTGTCTTTTATCACCTGCGCTACCCGCTGGCGGACGGCAGCGGCTACCTTGAGCTCGCGACCACCCGGCCCGAAACCATGCTGGGCGATACCGCGGTGGCTGTCCACCCCGACGATGAAAGGTATGCCGCTTTCGTCGGCAGGAATGTCATACTCCCGATTGTCAACAAGGAAATTCCGGTTATCGCCGACACTTACGTCGAGATGGATTTCGGCACCGGCGTTGTTAAAATAACCCCCGCGCACGATACAAACGATTTTGAAGTCGGGCTGCGCCACAACCTGCCGGCTGTAACGGTTATTGACGACAGGGGATATATGAACGAGCTTGCGGGCAAGTATCAGGGAATGTCGATTATGGAATGCCGCAAGGCGATAGTTAAGGAGCTTGAAGAGCAGGGCTATCTGATTAAGACCGAGCCGATAAGGCACAATGTCGGCTTGTGCTATCGCTGCGGCACGGTTGTCGAGCCCCGCATATCCTTGCAGTGGTTTGTGAAGATGAAACCCCTTGCCGCCCCCGCGATTGAAGCGGTCAAAAAGGGCGAGACGCGGTTTGTGCCGGAAAGGTTTGAAAAGGTATATTTCCACTGGCTGGAGAATATCAAGGACTGGTGCATTTCCCGCCAGCTTTGGTGGGGGCACCGTATTCCGGCATGGTACTGCTCCGACTGCGGCGAGACCATAGTCAGCCGGAAGGACCCGGACAAATGCCCGAAATGCGGCAGTGCAAAGCTCGCTCAGGACGAGGACGTGCTGGACACATGGTTTTCCTCCGCGCTGTGGCCGTTTTCCACTTTGGGCTGGCCGGATAAGACACCAGAGCTTGAATACTTCTACCCCACAAGCACCCTTGTAACCGGGTATGACATCATCTTTTTCTGGGTAGTGCGGATGATGTTCTCAGGACTGGAGCAGATGGGGCAGGTGCCGTTCAGGACGGTGTTTATCCACGGTCTGGTGCGCGATGCTTTAGGCAGGAAGATGTCAAAGTCGCTGGGCAACGGGATTGACCCGCTTGAGATTATCAAGGAATACGGCGCGGACGCTCTGAGGTTCACGCTGGCGACCGGAAACAGCCCGGGCAACGACATGCGGTTTACCTATGAAAAGGTGGAGGCGTACCGCAACTTCGCCAACAAAATTTGGAACGCCGCGAGGTTTATCCTGCTCAATATCGGGGACAGCGAGGTGGAGTTAAGCCTGCCCGATGTGCTTGAGATTGAGGATAAATGGATTTTGTCAAGGCTGAATTCCCTCGCCGCCGAGGTTACCGAAAACCTTGAAAAATTCGAACTGGGGATTGCGGTTCAAAAGCTATATGATTTTATCTGGGATAATTTCTGCGACTGGTATATCGAGCTTTCCAAACCCCGTCTGCAGGGCGAAAAAGCGGACTCCGCAAGGCGGGTTCTGGTGTATGTGATGACCGGGATTTTAAAGCTTCTCCACCCGTTCATGCCGTTCATCACCGAAGAAATCTGGCAGAGCCTGCCGCATCAGGGCGAAACCCTGATGAAATCCGACTGGCCGGTGTATCAGGAGTCCCTCAATTTCCCCGCCGAGGAAAGGGAAATGGAAAGGATTATGGAAGCCATCCGCGCCATCCGCAACCGGCGGGCGGAAATGAATGTCCCGCCCTCAAGGAAAGCGCCGGTGTTTATCGAAACCGCTTTTGCCGACACATTCAGGCGGGGCAAAATATTCTTCGAGCGGCTTGCGTGGGCGTCATCGGTAGAGATAGGTGCGGGCTTTGACATCGACGGCGCGGTAAGCATTGTAACCGCCGACGCCACCATCAAAATCCCGATGCGCGAACTGGTTGACAAGGACGCCGAGCGCGCAAGGCTGAACAGGGAAAAGGAAAACGCAAAAAAACAGCTTGATTCGGTTTTGGCGCGGCTGAACAACCCGTCGTTTGTTGAAAAAGCGCCCGCCGAGGTTGTCCGCTCGGCGCGGGAGGAAGCCGAAAGGCTGAGGGAAAAACTCTCGCTGCTTGAACAAAGCCTCGCGGGATTGAGTTGATATTATACAATTTGTTGAAAGCGAAAGAGGATATACGGAAAACGGGGGATTTTGCCCTTGACATTTTTCTTTCGCAGTGATAGCATGTAATTGAAATACAGCTAAAGCGATGAAGGGGAAGGCATTTCGTTTAAACCCGAACAGAGAGCGCCGTCTGACCTTGAAGGTCAGGCTGAAAGCGGCGCCGGGGGAGCGGAAAGGCTACCGCCCCGGAGCGCTGCCGATAAAGCGGAAGACCGCACAAGGCAAGACGGCTGGCACCGTTAAATGCCGCTTCAAAGGCAAACGCGCCGATTTCGGCGCTTTGCAAAGAAGGGTGGAACCACGAGGTATAATGCCCCGTCCCTTTACTGGGACGGGGCTTTTTAAATCCAGTAATGAAAGGATAAGAAAAATGCTGAAGATTACTCTGAAAGGCGGGGATATACGGGAAGTTGCGGAGAACACGACCGTTGATTCCCTTTGCCGCGAGATTTCGATGGGGTTATATAAAGCCGCCTGCGCCGCCAAGGTTGACGGAAAGGTGTTGGATTTGCGCTTTGCGCTTACAAAGGACTGCAGCGTTGAAATCCTGACGTTTGACAGCGACGAGGGCAAGAAGGCGTTCTGGCATACCGCGTCTCATATCATGGCGCATGCGGTACAGCGGCTGTATCCGAACGTAAAGCTTGCAATCGGCCCGGCCACCGACAGCGGTTTTTACTATGATTTCGACAGCGAGGAGCCGTTTGCGCAGGAAGATTTGCAGAAAATCGAGGACGAGATGAAAAAAATCGTCAAAGAGGCTCTGCCGCTTGAGCTTTTTTCGCTGCCGAAAGACAAGGCTTTGGATTTGATGAAGGACCAGCCGTACAAAGTCGAGCTGATTAACGAGCTGCCCGAAGGGGAAGACATCACCTTTTACCGGCAGGGCGAGTTTGTGGACCTCTGCGCCGGCCCCCACCTTCCCGATACCGGCAGGGTCAGGGCGTTCAGGCTGCTGAGCATTACCGGCGCATACTGGCGCGGGGATTCGAGCAAAAAAATGCTCCAGCGGATATACGGAGTGGCGTTCCCGAAAGCCGGCCAGCTGGAGGAGCACCTTGTAAGGCTGGAAGAGGCCAAAAAGCGCGACCACAACAAGCTCGGCAGGGAGCTTGAGTATTTTACGACGGTGGATTATATAGGGCAGGGGCTACCAATCCTGATGCCCAAGGGCGCGAGGGTAATTCAAATCCTTCAAAGGTTTGTGGAAGACGAGGAGCAAAAGCGCGGGTACCTTTTGACCAAAACGCCGCTGATGGCAAAAAGTGATTTATACAAGATTTCGGGGCACTGGGACCACTACCGCGAGGGAATGTTTGTCATCGGGGACCCCGAAAAGGACAGCGAAGTGCTCGCGCTGCGTCCGATGACATGCCCGTTCCAGTTTCAGGTGTACCTCTCGCGCATGCGCTCATATAAGGAGCTGCCAATCCGCTTAAGCGAGACGTCCACCCTGTTCAGAAATGAAGACAGCGGGGAGATGCACGGGCTTATCCGCGTGCGCCAGTTCACCATATCGGAAGGGCATATCGCCTGCCGCCCCGACCAGCTTGAGGAGGAGTTCCGCGGCTGTGTCGACCTCGCCGGGTATATGCTAAAGGCTGTCGGGCTGGACGAGGACGTGTATTACCGTTTCTCCAAGTGGGACCCGAACAACCGGGATAAATACATCGGCTCGCCGGAGCAGTGGGAGGAAGCGCAGGAGCGGATGCGCCAAATCCTTAACGATTTGAAAATTGAGTACACCGAAGCCGACGGCGAGGCCGCCTTCTACGGGCCCAAGCTGGATATCCAGATACGCAATGTGCACGGCAAGGAGGATACCCTCATTACCATCCAGATTGATTTCCAGCTTGCCGAAAGGTTCGGGATGGAATATGTCGACGCCGACGGCCAGAAAAAATACCCGTATGTGATACACCGTACTTCAATCGGCTGTTATGAGCGCAGTCTCGCCCTTTTGATTGAAAAGTATGCGGGCGCGCTGCCTTTGTGGATGTCGCCCGAGCAGGTAAGGGTAATACCGGTTTCGGAAAAGCAGGCGGAGGCTGTAAAATCCGCTGCCGAAAAGCTCCGCGCGGCCGGCCTGCGGGTCGAGGCGGATTTGCGGAACGAGAAGCTGGGCTATAAAATCCGCGAAGCGCAGATGCAAAAGGTGCCGTATATGCTGATAATCGGGGAGCGGGAAGCCGCCGACGGCACAGTTTCGGTCCGCTCGCGCAGGGACGGAGATATCGGCGCAATGCCGTTTGACGAGTTTATCGCACTCGCCCGCCGCGAGGTTGAGGAAAAAGCGAAATAGCAAAGAAATCAGGGGTTGGAAAAACCCCTGATTT
>LFTH01000029.1 GCA_001513365.1 Clostridiales bacterium DTU033
CCTCAAGCCCTTTGCTCAGCGCCGCCCTTGTTACGGCGCGAATGGCCGCATTCATGCCGGGTGCGTCCCCGCCGCTTGTCAGCACCGCAATTTTTCTGATAGACATCGGTATCCTCCTTAATCCCTGCCGGCCCGCGTTGCAGGTATTACGGCTTTTTCGTATCATTATACTACATTATATCCCCGGCGCGCAAGGCTATCAAAAGCGAAATATTCAACAAATTTAACCCTGTCTGCCCGGCTCCACGTATGCAACATTCTCTTTTCCGAGTATTCTTTCAAGCTCGGCTATCATCACGTCGTTTGGCTCCACGAACATACTGCGCGGTGCCCTCATCAGCTTGCCGCTATCCTTAAACCGGATATACAGCGGGACCGGCCCGTTGAAAATGTCGGTTACAAGGAGGGCGCGCCGGTAATCCTCCCCTTTTTCGGAAGACAACCGAAGATATAAACCGTAAGGCGCCCTGCTCTTTTTTACGGCTTTCCTGTCGGGGATTTGCCCGTCCCGGTCGGGCGCCGGCTGGATTGAATCCACAATGATTTTGGGCTCCTCGTCCTCGCGGACGCTAAGCCTGCCCAAAATCAGCGCCACCGCTCCGCTTTTTATGTACGGCGCGTATTCCGAAAGAGTTCTGGGAAATATCAATGCCTCAATCGAGCCGTATAAATCCTCCAAAACCGCGTAGGCCATCATCGAGTTGTTTTTGGTGGTCCTCCGCCTGATATTCTCCAACATTCCAAGCACGGTGATTTGGTCTCCGTCCCTGAAGTCGGCGGAACTCTCCTCAACGGAGTTGATTATATCGTCAATCCGGCTGACGCGGGAATTCTCGTAAAACTGAACGTACGGGGTCAGCGGGTGCCCCGATATGTAAAGCCCGGTTACCTCCTTTTCCATCGCGAGCAGCTCTGAATAAGGAAATTCCGGCTTATCGGGCAGTTTAGGCGCCGCGTAATCCTGTTCAAGCACGTCAAAGAAACCGATTTGCCCGGTTATGTTGACGCGGTTTTGCTGTTCAATCTGCGCCAGCACCATTTCGGAGGATTCCAGCATCTGCCGCCTGTTCGCCCCAAGCCCGTCCAACGCCCCGCTGCGAATCAGGCTGTCAAGCGCCCTTGAATTGAACTCGCGGTAGGCGGACATCCTTTGGCAGAAGGAATAAAAGCTGTCGAACTTTCCGCCTTTTTCGCGCTCGGACACAAGCTCATTAATCAGGCCGCGGCCGAGATTTTTGATTGCGAGCAGCCCGAACCGCAAATCCTCACCCTCCACAGTAAAGCCCGCCCTGCTTTCGTTGACCGACGGCGGCAGCACCTTTATCCCAAGCCGTCCGCACTCGGCGATATACGCCGCGACCTTGCTGCTGCCGTCCAGCACGCTGGTCAGAAGCGCGGCAAAATACTCCTTGGGATAATGGCATTTAAGATAGGCGGTCTGATACGCAATCATCGCATAAGCCGCCGCATGCGCCTTGTTGAAGGCGTAAGAGGCGAACGAGAACATCTCGCCAAACACCTGCTCGGCGACGTCAGCGGGCACCCCGCGGCGGACGCAGCCCTCAACCTCCACTTCGCCTTTGTCGTTCACAAGGCCGTATATGAAAATCCGGCGTTCATGCTCCATTATATCGTGCTTTTTCTTTGACATCGCGCGCCGCACGATATCCGCCCGGCCGAGTGAGTACCCCGCAAGCTCCCTGAAAATCTGCATTACCTGCTCCTGATATACGATACAGCCGTTGGTAACGTTCAAAATCGGCTTTAACCGGGGGTGAAGGTACTGCACCTGTTCGGGATTGTGCCGGTTGTTTATAAACTTCGGGATGGAATCCATCGGCCCCGGCCGGTAAAGCGCGATAACCGCGATTATATCCTCGAAGCATTTGGGCTGCAGGCCGGACAGCACCCGCTTCATACCGGCTGACTCAAACTGGAAAACCCCCTCGGTGTTCCCTTTTGAGAGCATTTTATAAACTTCGGGGTCGTCCATCGGAATGCTGTGAATGTCAAAGCCCTCAACCGTCTCCCTGATGTTTTTCTGCGCCTCGTCGATTACCGTAAGGTTGCGCAGGCCGAGGAAATCCATCTTCAGCAGGCCGAGCTCCTCAAGGGTGTTCATCGGGTACTGGGTGGCTATCAGCTCGCCGTTTAAGCACAAGGGCACGTAATCGCTGACCGGCCTGTCGGTTATCACCACGCCTGCGGCATGAGTGGAGGCGTGCCGCGGCATGCCCTCGACCTTTTTTGCCATCTCAATAAGCTGCCGCACCTGCGGGTCGCCGTCGTATAAATCTCTGAGCTCCGGGGAAATCTGCAAAGCCTTATTGATTGTGATGCCGAGCTCCCACGGGATTAGCTTCGCGGTCCTGTCCGCGGTCGCGTACGGCAGCCCCATCGCCCTTGCGACGTCCCGGATTGCCGCCCTTGCGGCCATGGTCCCGAAAGTGATAATCTGCGCGACATGGTCGGCGCCGTATTTTTCGATGACATAGTCGATTACCATCTGGCGCCTTTCATAGCAGAAATCTATGTCGAAATCCGGCATGCTCACACGTTCGGGATTTAAAAAACGCTCAAACAGCAGGTTATACTTTACCGGGTCAATTCCGGTTATCCCGATACAGTAGGCGCAAAGGCTGGCCGCGCCCGAACCGCGCCCCGGCCCCACCGGGATATTCCGGCTTTTTGCGTACTGAACGAAATCGTTTACAATCAGATAATAGTCGACATACCCCGTCTGCCGGATTGTCTCCATCTCGTATTCCAGCCGGTTGACTATCTCGCTGTCCGGGTTTTCGCCGTAAATGCGATGCATACCCTCGATGCACAGTTTTCGGAAGTATTCGTAGCTGTCCCCTCCGGGGGCGTCGAACTTCGGCAGCTTCACTTCCCCGAATTTGAACTCAAGATTGCACATCTCGGCAATCCGCACGGTGTTGTCGTAAGCTTCCTGTATGTCCGGAAAAAGCTGTCTCATCTCCTGCTCGGACTTTATATAAAACTCGTCGGTCTCAAACACGAGTTTTGAAGGCTCGCTTATGGTGGTGTTGGTCTGTATGCAGATAAGTACCCGCTGTACGTCCGCGTCATTTCGGGTCAGATAGTGCGCGTCATTTGTGCATACCAGCGGAATTCCGGTCTCGCGGGAGAGCTTTATCAGCTGCGGGTTGACAATCTTCTGTTCCCTCAGCCCGTGGTCCTGAAGCTCAAGGTAGAAATTGCCCCTGCCGAAAACCCGGTCGTACCAGACGGCGGCCTGCTTTGCCTGCTCATAGTCCCCGCCAATCAGCGCGCGGGGGATTTCGCCGGCGCAGCAGGCCGAAAGCCCAATCAGCCCCTCGTGATACTGCTGCAGTATTTCCCGGTCCACTCTGGGCTTGTTGTAAAACCCGTCAATCCACGCCGAGGAAACCATTTTTATCAGGTTTTTGTATCCCTGCTCGTCCTTGCACAAAAGGATTAAATGCGAGCTTGCGCCGTCCAGCTCGTGCACCTTTTCAAAACGCGAGCGCGCGGCGACGTACACCTCGCAGCCGATGATGGGCTTGACTCCCTGTTTTACCGCTTCCTTGTAGAAATCTATTACACCGTACATCACGCCGTGGTCGGTAATCGCGACTGCGGTCTGACCGATATCCTTTACCCTTTTTATTAAATCCTTAATCCGGCAGGCGCCGTCAAGCAGACTGTATTCGCTGTGCACATGCAAATGGACAAAACCGGACAAAAAGACGCCTCCCTTTTTTATATTCCATATTCATTAGTCATTAATCCAGACTCTCAGCAATCTTCAGGATTTTATTCAGACGGTGGTTTACTGCCGAACGGCCCAGAGGCACGCTCAGCATCTCGCCAAGCTCCCTCAGCGACAAATCCGGGTTGGCAAGCCTTGCCGCGGCCAGCTCGCGCAAATCCTCCGGCAGGCTGTCAAGCCCTGCTCTGCTTTGAATTTTACGTATCGCATTCGAATACTTTATAGCCGCGGCGACCGTCTTGTCTATGTTCGCGCTCTCGCAGTTGGCAATCCGGTTGGCGGCGTTGCGTATATCCTTGACCACCTTGATACCCATTATCTCAAGTGCGGCTTTTGTCGCGCCCATCGTTGTCAGCATGTCCTCAATCTGGCCGCTTTCCTTTAAATACAATACGTTGCTGCCCTTTCTTTTTACCGACTTCACGTTAAAGTCAAGCTCTCTAATCAGCGCCGTAATATCCATGCTCAGCCGGTAATATGGCAGGCTGAATTCCAGATGGTAGTCGCTGTTAGGGTCGGCCAGCGCGCCGCACGACAAAAAGGCCCCGCGCAGATAGGCGGCGGCGCAGCTGTCGCACTCAAGGTTCGCCCTGTTCAGCCTGATTGATACGTCCGTCGGGGAGTGCCCGAAACGTTCGAGCACCTTAATCCTGTCCTGATATCCGGGTATCCTTATGGTGTGTATCCCGCTTTTGCGCACGGCAATCTCAAAAGAGGACTGATTAAGCCCGCATACCGAGCTCACAAACGACAGATACGCGTTGAACACATCGGGGTTTTCGGTGTTGATTGATATCGAGGACGAGGAGAAGGTATGCCCGCATTCAAGCAGGCCGTAAGCTTCGGCGGCCCTGCAGCACGGCTGCTCCGGCACCAGCGCCGCAAGCTCGCGCTTTACCTCAGATGAAAACGACAACCCATCCTCACCGCCTTTAGCTTAATTACCATTCACATCTAACACCTAACGTCTAAAGTCTAATGTCTATTTCCCTATATCCCTGTGGCTTGCCATCACCCTGTACCCCTGTTCGGAAATATGCTGCGCCAGGGCTTCGGCAATCACCACCGAGCGGTGTTTCCCGCCTGTGCAGCCGATTGCAATCAC
Organism: Clostridiales bacterium DTU033; assembly: GCA_001513365.1. GTDB lineage: Bacteria > Bacillota > Clostridia > Oscillospirales > Acutalibacteraceae > Avimonas. Next base: position 4,863 of record LFTH01000029.1, read on the forward strand.
AAGCTGGCTTTTCCCTTCGATACAGTAAAACGGCAGCAGATAATCCACAAGGCTGTAAAGCCTCGTCAAAAAGCCCTGCACCTCGTCAAACCCCAGCACGTAATCGCGCACGCTTTGGTCCAGCCCGGTTTTGTTCATCAATTCGGCTTCGTAAAACGGGTTCGGGAAACAGCGGACGTCAAACACCAAATCCGCCTCGGATGGATAGCCGTACTTGAACCCGAACGACAGGCACTGCACCATCAGCGATTGAGTGGAACTGCCCAAAAACAGCTCTGTTATCCTCTCTTTGAGCTGGGCGGGCGAAAGGTGGGTGGTATCAATCAGGTAATCCGCGCGGTCGTGCAGAGTTTTCAGCAGCTCGCGCTCGGCGGCTATCGCGTCCAGAATGTTGTTGAACCCCAAAGACGCCAGAGGGTGCTGCCGGCGGGTTTCCTTGTACCTGCGCGCGAGAACGTGGTCCTCGCAGTCGAGGAACAGGATTTTGTAATTGCTCCCCATCTGCTTTATTGACGTCAGCGCGTCAAAAAGGTCGCCGAACATCTGCCCGCCCCTGACGTCCACAACCATCGCGACGCGGGACAGGTTTTCGGACTGAAGGCACAGCTCGACGAATTTCGGCAGGAGTTTCGGGGGCATGTTGTCAACACAGTAAAAGCCGATGTCCTCAAGGGCTGTAACAACGCGGGATTTCCCTGCCCCGGACAAGCCGGTAACAATTATAAAATCCAACTCAATTACCCACTTCCCGATATATAATCTTTATTTGCAATCCCTTATTCCTCGCCGACAAAACACACTTCCGGCTCCAGCTTTATCCCGTGGTTTCGGTAAACGGTTTTTATCACCTTGTCGGCAAGGGCTTTAACGTCCGAACAGGTGGCGCCGCCGAGGTTTATAATAAACCCGCAGTGCTTCTGGCTGATTTGCGCGCCTCCGACCCTGCAGCCCCTGAGGCCGCAGTTTTCAATCAGCGCGCCGGCGAAATTTCCTTCGGGCCGCTTGAAAAAGCTGCCCGCGCTGGGGAATTCGAGCGGCTGCTTTTCTTTCCTTGTCCTCAAATATTCTTCCATCCGTTCCGATATCCCGGCAGGGTTGCCGGGCTTCAGCCTGAAAGCCGCGCTAACCACAATCGCGGGAGAATCCATGAAAACGCTTTTCCTGTACCCGAATTTCATCTCGTCCCGGCTAAGCCTTTTGGTTTCCCCATTTTCAAAAACCGCTTCTGCCCATTCTATCACATCGGAAATCCAGCCGTCGAACGCCCCCGCGTTCATATACACCGCGCCGCCGACCGTGCCGGGGATACCGTAAGCGAATTCCAGCCCTGACAAACCGCTGTCCCTCGCAAACCTGCAGAGGGTTTTCAGCGAAATTCCGGCCTCGCACAACACTAACCCGTCTTTTATCACCGGCGTTTTGCCTTCGCCGTCAAGCCTTAACACAACGCCGCGCATCCCCTTGTCGCTGACAAGCAGGTTTGTGCCGTTGCCTATAAAAAACAGCGGCAGATTGAATTCGGCGCAAGCCTGCCTGACGCGCCGCACCATATCGGGGGTTTTGGCTGTTATCAGCAAATCGGCCGGCCCGCCTATGCGGAAAGAGGTAAAATCCTCCATCCTTGCGTTTTCCACTACTTCACAGCCGATTGCACGGCTTATTTCAGCAACCCTTTCAAGACTCACCGGTCCGCCTCCGATACTGTTTTTTCTTTTTCTTTTCAAGTATACCGCGTAAAGCTCATAAATAGACCAACCTCATGGTCAAATCAAATCCGGCCGCCGCGCTGTCAAAAGCGCGCCCATTCAATCCTGGCTTCGGGCGGGGCGGGCTCGCCTGCGTCCAGTCCGAGGTTGTGCATTAACTCCTGCGCCGCGTTATACCCCATCTTTTTCTGCCGGTTATTCATCGCCGCGACTTCGATTATTACAGCGAGGTTCCGTCCGGGCTTGACCGGGATGGTAACCAGCGGCAGGCGGATGTTGAGTATCTCGATAAACTCGTTTTCAAACCCCATGCGGTCGTACTTTTTGGATGTGTCCCAGTGCTCCAACTGGATTACCATATCAATTTTTTCGGTGATTTTCACCGAGCCCATGCCGAATATCCGGCGGGCATTCACAATCCCGATACCCCTAAGCTCTATAAAGTGCCGTATATTCTCCGGAGCGGTGCCAACCAGCGTTTTCGAAGAAACCCGCCTGATTTCGACCGCGTCGTCCGCAATCAGGCGGTGTCCGCGTTTAATCAGCTCAACCGCAGTTTCGCTTTTGCCAACTCCGCTGTCCCCAATCAGCAGGATACCTTCGCCGTACACTTCCACAAAAACCCCGTGCCGCGTAATCCTCGGCGCAAGCTGGACATTCAAAAACGCAATCAGCGCGGCCATAAAGCTGGATGTCGGCTCCTGCGTCTTTAAAAGCGGCACCTCATATTTGACACAGCATTCCCTGAGCTCCGGAATTATCTCAAGATTACGGCAAAGAATAATTGCGGGCGGGCGGCTTGAGACAAATCTTTCTATCCGCTCGGCAAGCAGCTCTTTATCGAGGCTGTTTAGGTAGCCCACCTCGGTCCTTCCGAGGATTTGGATACGGTCGCTGTAAAAATAATCGTAATAACCCGCAAGCTGCAGGCCGGGCCTGTTCAAGTCGTTGGACGAAATCAGGATTTCCTCAGGTTTTTTAGGCAGGTATTCAGCCTGCAGGGAGGTCTCCTTGATTATATCCTGCAAAGTAACTGTGTAAGTATTCGCCATACCATTACCAACCTTCCAGCCCATAAGCTAATTTTTATAGATATATTATAACTGATTTAACAGGATTTTTAAACATTATTTGCTTAAATTCCTTGAAAGGATTTCCAGAATAGTGTAAGATTAATCACAACAACTTAAGGAAGGCATGATAGAAATGAGCAGACTTAAAGTCGGATTGTTCAACGATTCCTTTCCCCCGACTATCGACGGGGTGGCTCAGGCCGTAAAAAACTACGCGGACGTTCTGCACAGAAAGTACTGCGACGTTACCGTAGTTACGCCCGAATACAAAGACGTGGTGGACAATTACCCGTATGAAGTGTTCCGCTATCGCTCCATCCCGCTGGACAAGCGTATCGGGTACCGCGCCGGCAACCCGTTCAGTATCGAAACCCTTATCCGCCTGCGTCAAAAACAGTTCGACCTTATGCATGTTCATGCGCCTTTCGCCTCATCTGTCCTTGCCCAAAACATCAAGAGGTTCACCAAAACCCCGGTTGTGCTGACCTACCATACCAAATTTGAAATTGATATCGAAAAACGCGTGCCGATATCTGGGTTCCGCAGGATTGTGCTGCGCTTTATCCTCGAAAACGTGAACAACGCGGACGAGGTGTGGGTGGTCAGCGAAGGCTGCGGGCAGGCGCTGCGCAAAATCGGGTACCGCGGCGGGTACCTTGTGATGGAAAACGGCACCGATTTCGCCTACGGCAAGGCGCCAAAGGATAAGACTGACCTGCTTAAAGACAAATACGGTATAATAAAAGACGATGAATTCGTCTTCCTTTTTGTCGGGCGGATGATGTGGTACAAAAACGTCGGGCTGATACTTGATTTCTTAAAAATCGTCAAAGACAAAGGGGTGCCGTTCCGCGCCTTCATGGTCGGAGACGGGTTTGACGCCCCCGAAGTCCGCAAATACGCCGGCGAGCTTGGTCTGTCCGAGCAGGTCGTGTTCACTGGCGCAATCTACGACCGGGAACAGCTCCGCGTATTTTACAGCCTTGCGGATATCTTCCTGTTTCCTTCCACCTACGACACGTCCGGCATAGTGGTCAAGGAAGCCGCCGCCTGCGAATGCCCCGCCCTGCTAATCCGCGGCAGCTGCGCCGCGGAAGGAGTGGAGCACGGGGTTACCGGCTACCTTGCCGAGGAGAACCCGAACTCCTGCGCCGAGGTTTTAATAAACGCCTGCCAAAATCGGGAGCAAATCCGCAAGGTGGGCTTAAACGCCGGCAAATACGTTTACCTGTCGTGGGACAAGGCGGTTGACAGGGCATACAACCGGTATCTTGAGATTTTGAACACCGATATAAAGAAACTGCCTTACAACTCAAGGCACCAGCGGGTTTAGATGTGCCGTTTTCAAATTTCACAGTTAAACCCGCAATTTTATTTTGGAAAAAACAATTTATACTTGACCTGAGATTTCATGTTCTGTATAATAGGCGGTTAGAACAGGGAATATTCGCCGACAAGGGGGAATTGGATTGAAAAACACTGCCTATCTGGTGCTCGAAAGCGGACAGGTGTTCAAGGGGAAACGTTTCGGCGCTGACAGGAATGTAACCGGCGAGATTGTTTTCACCACCGGAATGACCGGATACCTTGAAACGCTGACCAACCCCGGCTATTACGGACAGATTGTCGTCCAGACATTCCCGCTCGTTGGCAATTACGGCGTTATTCCCTCAGAATTTGAAGGCGGCAAATCTCATCTAAAAGCATATATCGTCAGGGAATGGTGTCAAGACCCCTCAAATTTCAGAAGCGAGGGCAATCTTGATGCTTTTTTAAAATCTATGGGCATCGTCGGGCTTTACGATATCGATACCCGCGCCCTTACAAGGATTATCAGGAAAAACGGGGTGATGAACGCCCGGATAACCTCGTCCCTCGACGATTATGAAGCCCTGACAGAAAATATAAAAAAATACAGAATCCAAAACCCGATAGAAAGCGTCAGCTGCAGCAAAACAACCCGTTTTGCCGGCGACAACCCTTTATTCAACGTGGTTTTATGGGATTTCGGGTTTATGAAAAGGATTAAGACCGGGCTTGAAAAACGCGGGTGCGCTGTTACAATAGTGCCCGCTTTTTCAAAAGCGGCTGAAATCGCGGCGCTGAAGCCCGACGGGGTGGTGCTCTCAAACGGGCCCGGCAACCCCGCCGATTACCCTGAGATTGTGAGCGAGGTGGCAAAGCTTGCCGATATGAAAATCCCGCTGCTTGGGATTTCGCTCGGGCACCAGTTCATGGCTTTGTCGCAGGGCGCAAAGACAGAAAGGCTGAAATACGGGCACAGGGGAAGCAACCACCCGGTCAGGGATTTGAGCAGCGGCCGCCTGCTGATTACCGAGCAAAGCCACCAGTATGTGGTAAGCGAAGACACGCTGCCGGAAAACGCGAAGGCAAGGTATATAAACATAAACGACGGGACTGTCGAGGGTACTGACTACGCCGGCATTCCCGCGTTTTCGGTACAGTTTTATCCCGACGGGGCAGTGTTCGACAGGTTTATTAATCTGATGAAGGGAGTCGGTTGAGAGTGCCGCTCAACAAGAACATAAAAAGAATACTGGTGATAGGCTCCGGCCCGATTGTAATCGGTCAGGCCGCGGAATTCGACTATGCCGGCACGCAGGCATGCCGCGCGCTGAAGGAAGTGGGGCTTGAGGTAATCCTTGTAAACTCCAACCCCGCGACCATCATGACCGACAAGGCAATGGCGGATAAAATATATATCGAGCCCTTAACGCTGGACACCTTAAAACGGATTATCGAGCTTGAAAAGCCGGACAGCATACTATCCACACTCGGCGGGCAGACCGGCCTTACCCTGTCAATGCAGCTTGCGAAAGAGGGGTTCTTGGAAAGGCACAATGTCCGCCTGCTCGGCGCGTCCCCGGACACCATCGACAAGGCGGAGGACAGGCAGCTGTTCAAGGACGCCATGATGGAAATCGGGGAACCCGTAATTCCGTCCACAGTGGTGAACGACGTCCGGTCCGCAGTTGATTTTGTGTCAGAAATCGGATATCCGGTGATTATCCGTCCGGCCTTCACCCTCGGCGGCACCGGCGGCGGAATCGCTCACAGCGAGACCGAGCTCAGGGAAATTGCCGCGGGCGGGCTGCGACTTTCTCCGATTAATCAAGTGCTTGTCGAAAAATGTATCGCCGGCTGGAAGGAAATCGAGTTCGAGGTCATCCGCGACAGCGCGGGGAACGCCGTAACGGTATGCAGCATGGAAAACGTCGACCCGGTCGGGGTGCATACAGGCGACAGCATAGTTGTAGCGCCCGCCATGACCCTATCCAGCGCCGAATACGCCATGCTGCGCTCGGCGGCGCTCAACATCATCTCGGCGCTTAAGATAGAGGGCGGCTGCAACTGCCAGTTTGCGCTTAAACCCGACAGCTTTGAATACGCGGTCATCGAGGTCAACCCGCGCGTCTCCCGCTCGTCGGCGCTCGCGTCAAAAGCGACCGGCTACCCAATAGCGAAGGTGGCTGCGAAAATCGCAATCGGCTACACCCTTGACGAAATCCAGAACGCCGTAACCGGCAAAACCACGGCGTTTTTTGAGCCGGCGATCGACTACGTGGTGGTAAAATTCCCAAAATGGCCGTTTGACAAATTCGTGTACGCAAAACGCACCCTGGGCTCCCAGATGAAAGCCACCGGCGAGGTAATGGCTATCGGCACAAGCTTTGAGCAGGCGGTAATGAAGGCGGTCCGCGGCGCGGAGATTTCGCTCGACAGCCTCAATATGCCGGAGCTTGCGGAACTTGACGACAACGAGATACGCGGCAGGCTGCACAACTGCGACGACCAGCGGCTGTTTGTAATTTTTGAAGCGCTCAAACGCGGCATTTCATGCGAGGAAATCCGCGACATCACGAAAATTGACATCTGGTTTTTACACAAGTTGAACAACCTTGCAAAAATTGAAAAAGAGCTCGCCAAAGGCTTTGACAACGAGTTATACCTCAAAGCCAAAAAGCTGGGTTACCCCGACTGGGTGATTGAACGGATATCGGGGCAGAAAATCAAAAAGCCGGTCAGCGCCGCGTTCAAGATGGTGGACACCTGCGCGGCGGAATTTCCGGCTGAGACCCCGTATTTTTATTCCACCTTTGACGACGAAAACGAGGCCGAGGAGTTTAAAGAACACCGCGCCGACGGCAAAAAGACGGTGATTGTGTTCGGCTCCGGCCCCATCCGCATAGGTCAGGGCATTGAATTTGACTACGCGTCGGTTCACTGCGTATGGGCGTTAAAGCGGGCGGGTTTCGACGTGGTGATTGTCAACAACAACCCCGAAACAGTCTCGACCGATTTCGACACCGCCGACCGGCTGTATTTTGAGCCGCTGACCCCGGAGGACGTAATGCACATCATAAACACCGAAAAGCCGTACGGGGTGGTGGTGGCGTTCGGGGGCCAGACCGCAATCAAATTGGCCAAATTCCTTGAAGCTCAGGGAGTCAGGATATTAGGCACCCCGGCCGACAGCATTGACGCCGCCGAGGACCGCGAGCGTTTCGACAACCTTCTTGAACAGCACAACATCACCCGCCCCAAAGGCGCCACCGTGATGACCACCGACGAGGCGCTGAAAGCCGCGGGCGTGCTTGGGTACCCTGTACTCATGCGCCCGTCGTATGTTCTCGGCGGGCAGAACATGATAATAGCCTTCTGCGACGAAGATATAATCGAATACATGAACATCATATTGTCGCACAATATCGAAAACCCGGTGCTGATTGACAAATACCTGATGGGGATTGAAATTGAAATCGATGCCATCTGCGACGGCGAGGACATCTTAATCCCCGGTATTATGGAGCACATCGAGCGGGCGGGAGTCCATTCCGGCGACTCGATTGCGGTATATCCCGCGTGGAACGTTACCGGCCCGCAGATACAACTGCTGACCGAATACACTAAAAAGCTTGCGGTTTCGCTTAAAACGCAGGGGTTAATCAATATCCAGTATGTCATCCACGAGAACAAGATTTACGTCATCGAGGTCAATCCCCGCTCCTCCCGCACTATTCCCTACATCAGCAAGGTTACCGGCGTGCCGATGGTCGAGCTTGCCACCCGCGCGATGCTCGGCGAAAAGCTCAGGGACATGGGATACGGCACCGGGCTTTACCGCACCCCTCCCTATGTCGCGGTCAAGGTTCCGGTATTCTCGTTTGAAAAGCTGGTGGACGTGGACACCCATCTCGGCCCCGAAATGAAATCCACCGGCGAGGTACTGGGGATTGGGAAATCCCTTGACGAAGCGCTTTACAAGGGGCTGGTGGCGGCCGGATATAATATGACAAAGCGCGGCGGGGTGCTGATTACCGTCAGGGACATAGACAAGTTTGAAATCGTGGACACCGCAAAACGTTTTGTGGAGCTGGGCTTTAAACTGTACGCGACCAAAGGTAGCGCAGAAGTCATAAGAAAAGCCGGTATCGAGGTCGAAACGGTGAATAAAATCCACGAATCGGACGATAACGTAATCACCCTGCTTGAAAGCGGGAAGGTCAGCTATATCATCTCCACATCCTCAAAAGGCAGAATTCCGACCCGCGACAGCGTCAGAATCCGCCGCAAAGCGGTGGAACTGGCAATCCCCTGCCTTACCTCAATCGACACCGCAAACGCGCTCGCAAACAGCCTGCGCAGCCGGTACAGTCAATACAGCACCGAGCTTGTGGACATCAACAATATGCGCAGCGACCACGTAAAGCTCAAATTCACCAAAATGCATGGGTGCGGCAACGACTACTTGTATTTCAACTGTTTTGAGCAGGAAATCATCAGCCCCGAATCCTTGAGCGTCAGCCTTTCGGACCGCCATTTCGGGATTGGCGGCGACGGGGTGGTGTTAATTCTCCCTTCCGACGTTGCGGACGCGAAAATGAGAATGTTCAATCTCGACGGCAGCGAGGGCAAAATGTGCGGCAACGCCATCCGCTGCGTGGCGAAATACCTTTACGACAACGGCATTGTCAAAAAGGATGAGATGTCCATCGAAACGTTGAGCGGCATAAAAAAGCTGAAGCTGTACTTTCAAAACGGCAAGGTAAACTCCGCCACCGTGGACATGGGCCCGGCAGTCCTTGAACCCTCAAAAATCCCGGTCAACCTCGACGGCGACAGGGTCATCTCCCGACCGGTCAGAATCGACGGCGGGGAATATAAAATCACCTGCGTCTCAATAGGGAACCCGCACTGCGTGGTGTTCGTTGATAACCTCGACAACCTCGATATCCAAAAAATCGGGCCGATGTTTGAATACAACCCGCTTTTCCCCGAACGGGTCAACGTCGAATTCATCACTGTACTAAACCGCGCGACCTTGAAAATGCGGGTATGGGAGCGCGGCAGCGGAGAGACATGGTCATGCGGCACCGGCGCGTGCGCAGCCGCTGTCGCCGCGGTACTCAACGGGTACTGCCCGATGAACGAGGACATCACCGTAAGGCTGAAAGGCGGCAACCTTGTTATCCGCTACACCGGGGACACCGTCTACATGACCGGCAACGCGGTAAAAATCTACGACGGCGAGGTCGAAGTCTAAATCGGAAAAAAGGGACGGCGAAAATTGCCGTCCCTTCAGACTGTCGATAAACAGGCATTTTCACGCGGGTGAAAATGCCTGTTTTCTTTGAAAT
>LFTH01000062.1 GCA_001513365.1 Clostridiales bacterium DTU033
CAGCTGAACTGGTATACTTTTGTCATGAGGACTCGTCTCCTTTCGGGAGGTACTGCGTTTTGTGACAAAAGCATTGTACCAGAAAGGCTGACGGGTCCTCAACTTTCATTTAACTTTACAATACGAAATACTTGAAAAGGAGGAATTATTGTGAATATAGATTGTAATGTAATTAAAGACCTTATTCCATTGGTTAATGATGATGTTGCAAGCTCGCAAACAAAAGAGCTGGTTTTTGAACATTGTTCCAAATGTTCTGATTGCAAGTCATTATTAGACGAAAAAATTACTATTTTTCCGAAAGATGAAATGATGATAAAAGCAATTAAAAAAAGTCTTTTTATTTCACAAATCGCCATAGCAATATTGGGTATTTTAGTTGGTGTTTGGTTTACGACATCAAATAATATTCTGTATAATTTTTATATAATGCCTTTAGTCGGAGCTGTTTCTTATCTTGCACTTAAAAAGAAAAGCTTATTTGTTCCACTTGGAATAATTACAACTGTAGAGCTTATGCAAATTCTAAAAACTATTCCTTTTTTGAGTTATAATTTTGGTAAAGCTATTAATCAAATTGGAACACTGTTAATAAGCAACATTTACTTCGGAATAATTTATGCTATATTATCACTGATAGGAATTTTAATAGCATTTTTGTTTGAATTTACATTTAGGAGAGATAAAAAATGAACAATAAATCACTTTTAAAAATAGGAGCATTTATTCTTGCATTATTGCTGATTGGATTTATACTTTTTATTGCAAATTCTTTTTTGGGCAACCCAATATCAAGTAATATCGCTAAGTCGACAGCAAAAAAATATATTGCGGAAAAATATTCAAACTTAGATTTGAAAATCGACAGTGTTAAATACAATTTTAAAGATGGTGGATATTATGCTTTTATTGTTTCAGAAAAAAGCATAGATACACATTTTTCAGTTGGTGTCAGAGGTGGAAAGGTTTTTAATGATAGTTATGAGTATATGGTAGCCTCCGGTCAAAACACAATTGATAGGCTTTGTAAGGAGTATAAAAATCTCGCGTTGCCAATTTTAAAAACAAAAGCAGATGAAATTGTAAGCGTTTCCGTTATACCAAATAAATCAGAGAACTATGGACTTGCACTTGATGTAGCTTTTGATAAAGATTTGGTAACAAATGTAGATTTAATGATATATATTCGGAATGGAAAAACTGATGGAAGTAGTATGGCTAAAGTGTTTGTTGAATGCTATGATAGCCTCGCAAAAAATGGTTATTCAGTTGCAGGGTTAGGTGTTACTTGCGAGAACAGCACAGGGGACTTATTGGAAATAAATAACGTAAAACCAACGCATATTCAAAGCGTGGATTTTGAGGAAACATTAAAAAAAGCGATAGAAAATCGTGAATATGATGGTATTACGACTTTTGGAAAAAGTCTAACAAAATAAACATTAACCCGAGCGAATGAGCATAATCTCCTAAAATCACTTGCATCTTTTTCGTTACCTCTTTACAGAAAAAACGGCAATTTGCGAAAGCGGATTGCTGTTTTGCTTTTTTTGCGGACAGCATGCCAAAGAGCAAAATAATTCCCGAACGCCAAACAGAGAGGACAATATGGCAACCGTGCTCTGCGTCGGCGGGATTACTGCTCTTTTCAAAAGCATAAATTTTTGATATAATGAAAGGAACAAATTTTTTGGAAAGACTAATAAAGGTGGCGGGAAAATGGGCGGCCATATGCATGCAGGACACCGCGAGCGGCTGAAAAAACGCTTCCTTAGGGACGGGCTCCGGGGGTTTGAGCCGCATCAAATCCTCGAACTGCTGTTGTTTTACGGTATTCCGCGCAGAGACACAAACCCGATTGCGCATGAGCTTATCAACACGTTTGGCAACCTTTCCGGAGTGCTTAAAGCCTCTTATGACGAACTGCTCAAAGTAAAAGGGGTTACTCCGGGTTCAGCCGCCCTTATCTGTTTTTGCGGGCAGTTAATCAGGGAATACTACGACAGCGAGGTCTCAAAAAAAGATATAGTGCTTGACAGCACCGAGAAAATGGGGGAGTACATACTTCCAAAATTCTTCGGGGAGCGCAATGAAAGGGTTTTGCTGGTCTGCCTTGACAATAAATGCAAGGTGCTGCACTCCTCGTTTGTTTCGGAGGGAAGCATTAACGCGACCGAAATCAGCGTGCGAAGGATACTTGAACAGGCTATCCGAAACCACGCGACCGCGGTTGTGGTGGCGCATAACCATCCGAGCGGGTTCGCGCTGCCAAGCGTCGAGGACCAGAAAACCACAAAAGTCCTCACTAACGCGCTCAACGTCGCGGGCATACAGCTTGTGGACCACCTGATTGTGGCGGACGACGATTATGTCTCGCTGCGCAGCACAAAAATGCTCACCCATTTGTTCAGGCCGGATAAAATCATTGAATGACCGCAACTAACGCACGCATTATATTGATTTGGAGGATGTCCTATGGATTGCTTTCGACTAAAATCTGATTTTAAACCTACTGGCGACCAGCCGAAAGCAATTGAAGCTCTGACAAATGGGGTTCTGGACGGTATGAGGGAGCAGACACTGCTTGGGGTTACCGGTTCAGGAAAAACCTTCACCATGGCGAACGTTATCGCGAACGTCAACCGCCCGACTCTGGTACTCGCCCACAACAAAACCCTCGCCGCGCAGCTTTGCAGCGAGTTCCGCGAGTTTTTTCCGGAGAATGCGGTTGAATATTTTGTCAGCTACTACGACTATTACCAGCCGGAGGCGTATATTCCGCAGACAGACACCTATATTGAAAAGGATTCCGATATCAACGAGGAAATCGACAAACTCAGGCATTCAGCCACCTCGTCGCTTGCCGAGCGCAGGGATGTGATTATTGTTGCCAGCGTTTCGTGCATATACAGCCTCGGCAGCCCGATTGACTACCGCAGTCAGGTGATTTCCCTTCGCCCTGGCATGCGCAAAAGCCGCGACGAACTGCTCGCGAAGCTGGTGGAAATCCAGTATGAGCGCAACGACGTCAATTTTACCCGCAATAAATTCCGGGTGCGCGGCGATGTGGTTGAAATCTTTCCGGCGTATTCGGGCGAAACGGTAATCAGGGTAGAATTTTTCGGCGACGAAATCGACAGAATAAGCGAAATCAATCCGCTGACCGGCGAGCTTAAGGCGGTTGTCAGTCATGCGGCGATATACCCCGCGTCCCACTACATCGTGCCACCAGAGAAGATGGAGGACGCGATAAAGGAAATCGAAAGGGAGCTTGAAGAGCGGGTAGAATACTTTAAAAGTCAGGGAAAGCTGCTTGAGGCGCAGCGGATTTTGCAGCGCACCCGCTATGATATCGAAATGCTTCAGGAAATCGGCGCCTGCAAGGGGATTGAGAACTATTCGCGGATACTCGCGGGCAGGCCGCCCGGCAGCACCCCGTACACCCTGCTGGACCATTTCCCCGACGATTTTCTGCTGCTGGTTGACGAATCCCATGTAACCATTCCGCAGGTGCGCGGGATGCACGGCGGGGATTACGCCCGAAAAAAGAACCTTGTGGACTACGGGTTCCGCCTGCCGAGCGCGTTTGACAACCGCCCGCTGAATTTTGAGGAGTTTTACAGCCGTATCAATCAGGTCATATATGTCAGCGCCACCCCCGCTGAATTTGAACGCCAACGCAGCGCGCAGGTGGTGGAGCAGGTAATCCGCCCGACCGGGCTTGTGGACCCCGAAGTGTTTGTAAAGCCTGTTGAGGGACAGATAGACGACTTGATTGGGGAAATCCGGACACGAGCCGAGCGCGGCGAACGTGTACTGGTAACCACCCTTACAAAAAAGATGGCCGAGGATCTGACGGTCTATCTGCAAAACCACGGTATCAGGGTCAGATACATGCACCACGACATCGACACCATCGAGCGGATGGAGATAATCCGCGATTTGCGCCTTGGGGAGTTTGACGTTTTGGTCGGTATCAACCTTTTGCGCGAAGGGCTGGATTTGCCGGAGGTTTCGCTTGTAGCCATCCTTGACGCGGACAAAGAGGGTTTCCTGCGCTCCGAAACGTCTTTAATCCAGACCATAGGCCGCGCCGCAAGGAACGTCAACGGCATGGTGATAATGTATGCCGACAGCGTAACCCCCTCGATGGAGCGCGCAATCAGCGAAACCAACCGCCGCCGTGCAATTCAGACGCAATATAACAGAGAACATGGGATTACCCCGCGGAGCGTTTATAAGGACGTGCGGGACGTGATTGAAATTTCTTCCCGCGGCAGGGATTTGGAGAACGCCGCAAGAAAACTCAGCAGAAAAGAACGCGGGGAACTGATAGAAAAACTGACGCGCGAGATGAAAAACGCCGCGCGGTTGCTTGAATTCGAGCATGCGGCTTATTTGCGGGACCGCATAAGAGAGCTAAGAGAAGGGAAATAGAAAGGACTTGGATTACTGGTGCAGAACAAGATAATCATAAAAGGAGCAAGGGAGCACAACCTTAAAAACATATATATTGAACTGCCGAGGGACAAGCTGATTGTGTTTACCGGCCTTTCGGGGTCTGGGAAATCGTCGCTGGCTTTTGACACCCTTTATGCCGAGGGGCAGCGCAGGTATATCGAAAGCCTTTCCTCCTATGCCCGGCAGTTCCTCGGCCAAATGGACAAGCCGGATGTTGATTACATCGAAGGGCTGTCTCCCGCGATTTCAATTGACCAGAAGACGACCTCAAAAAATCCCCGTTCCACAGTCGGTACCGTAACCGAGATTTTCGATTATTTAAGGCTGCTTTATGCCACTATCGGGGTGCCACACTGCCCGGTCTGCGGGCGCGAAATCAACCAGCAGACGGTGGACCAGATTGTGGACAGGATACTCTCGCTTCCGGAGGGGACAAGAATTCAATTACTGGCTCCGGTTGTCCGTGGGCGAAAAGGGGAGTATGCCAAAGAATTTGAAAACGCCCGCAAATCCGGTTATGTCAGAGTGCGGGTTGACGGGATAATCTACGATTTGTCCGAAACCATTAAACTCGAAAAAAACAAAAAACACACAATTGAGATAGTGGTTGACCGCCTTGTGATTCTCCCGGAAATCAGGGGGCGGCTGGCGGATTCGGTTGAAACCGCGACCTCCCTTTCGGGCGGGCTGCTGACGGTTGATGTCGTGGGCGGGGAGGAGCTTAGTTTTTCGCAAAACTATGCCTGTCCGGAACACGGGGTCAGCGTGGAGGAGCTGACTCCGCGCATGTTCTCGTTTAACAACCCTTTTGGCGCCTGTCCGAAATGCACCGGGCTCGGTATTTTCATGTCCATTGACCCTGACCTGATTATACCGAACAAGAACCTTTCAATCAGGGAAGGCGCGATTCGCGCCAACGGGTGGAGTTATATCGACGGCGGCACCATCGCCCAGATGTATTTCGAGGGGCTGGCGAGGCATTACGGCTTTTCGCTCGACGTGCCGGTAAACAAGCTGCCCAAAGAGGCGTTGGACGTCATTCTCTACGGCACCAAGGGCGAGAGAATAAAAATGATACGCAAAAACGAGTACGGCGAAGGCTCGTATTCTGTCGAATTCGAAGGGATTGTAAACAATCTCCAGCGGCGGTACAGGGAAACAAACAGCGACTGGGTCAGGTATGAGCTTGAATCCTATATGAGCCAAATCCCCTGCCCTGAGTGCAACGGAAAGAGGCTAAAGCGGGAAAGCCTTGCGGTAACAGTTGGCGGCCTGAATATTGCCGAGCTGTGCGATATGTCGGTCGGGGACGCGCTGGATTTCATAAAGGGCATTAAACTGACCGAGCGGGAGCGGATGATTGCCGACAGGATTTTAAAAGAAGTAATCGAACGGCTGGGCTTTTTAAAAAATGTCGGGCTGGACTATCTTACCCTTTCCCGGTATGCGGGCACGCTGTCGGGCGGGGAGAGCCAGCGTATCAGGCTTGCGACCCAAATCGGCTCCTACCTTATGGGCGTGCTTTATATTTTGGACGAGCCCAGCATCGGACTGCACCAGCGCGATAACGACAAGCTGTTAAAGACCCTTTTCAGGCTGCGCGACCTTGGAAACACCCTGATAGTGGTCGAGCATGACGAGGAGACCATCCGCAGCGCCGATTGGGTGGTTGACATCGGGCCGGGCGCGGGTATTCACGGCGGACAGATAGTATATCAGGGGACGGTTGATAAGATTACTGAGTGTGATAATTCAATTACCGGCCAATACCTGAGCGGGAAAAAATCCATACCGGTACCGCAAAAACGGCGCAGTGGGAACGGCAAGCTGCTGACCGTAAAAGGCGCGGCTGAAAACAATCTCAAGAATATAGAGGTTAAATTCAAGCTTGGGGTGTTCAACTGCGTAACGGGCGTTTCGGGTTCGGGCAAATCCTCACTTGTCAATGAGATAGTCTACAAGCGTCTGGCGAATGAGCTCAACCGCGCCCACACCAAAGCGGGCGCGCACAAGGAGATACTGGGGATTGACGCGCTTGACAAGGTAATCGACATCAACCAGTCTCCAATCGGGCGCACCCCGCGTTCCAACCCCGCCACTTATACAGGGGTTTTCAGCAGCATACGGGAACTGTACGCGAGCACGACCGACGCGAAGATGAGGGGTTTTTCAGCCAGCCGCTTTTCTTTTAACGTCAAAGGCGGGCGCTGCGAAGCCTGTCAGGGGGACGGTATCACCAAAATTGAAATGCACTTTTTGCCGGATGTCTATGTTCCGTGCGAGGTCTGCAAGGGCAGGCGGTACAACCGCGAGACTCTGGAGGTGCGCTATAAAGGCAAAAACATTCACGATGTTTTGGAGATGACGGTTGAGGAGGCGCTTGAGTTTTTTGGAAACATTCCGAAGATAAAAAGAAAGCTCAAAACCCTGTATGATGTCGGCCTTGGATATATCAAGCTGGGTCAGCCGGCGACCACCCTGTCCGGTGGGGAGGCGCAGCGGGTGAAGCTCGCGACCGAGCTTTCCCGCAGAGCCACCGGCCGCACCCTCTATATTCTGGACGAGCCAACGACCGGTTTGCATGCCGCGGATGTGCACAGGCTGATTAACGTGCTGCAAAAACTGGTGGATGACGGAAACACCGTTATCGTGATTGAGCACAACCTTGATGTAATCAAGACCGCGGATTATATTATTGATTTGGGCCCCGAAGGCGGGGACAGGGGGGGCTATATAGTTGCGTGCGGAACCCCCGAAGAGGTCGCGGACTGCGAAAAATCATATACCGGCCAATATTTAAAGCGGGTTTTGAAAGGGAACGGGTGAACGGTTAAATAATTTACAATTCTTTAATATACTGATATCTTTAGTTTAGTATGATAAAACTAATGTTTTAGACAGTAATCAGGCGAAGGGAAAGGCAAGGCGCCTATGTTCGGGTATGTGCGTATATACAAGCCTGATATAAGGTTTTCGGAATACGAGCACTATCAGGGAATTTACTGCAGGCTGTGCAAACAGCTCGGCAGAAAATACGGTTTGCTGGCGCGTGCGACGTTAAGCTATGATTTCACTTTTCTTGCGCTGCTCGGCATGGCGCTGGACGACGGGTGCGCCGGGTTCAAAAAAGCCCGATGCCTGTTCAATCCGTTCAGGAAAAAAGTCTGCTGCTGCGAGAACCGGCACATAGATTTCGCCGCCGACGCAGCGTCAATCTTGATTTATCACAAACTTTTGGACAATATATCTGACAGCCGTTTTATTTCATCAATACCGTCCCGCCTGCTTTTGCCTTTTGCGTACCGAGCAAAGAAAAAAGCGGCGGGCAAACGGCCACAGCTTGACAAAATCGTTGACGACTGCATGTCAAAACAGGCGCAGATTGAGGCAAAAGGCGCAGACTGCATTGACGCCGCCGCGGAGCCGACCGCTCGGATTACCTCAAAGCTTGCGCAGGATATCTGCGGCAACGGCTGCGAAAGGCGGCGCAGGGTGCTTGAACGGTTCGGGTACTGCCTCGGCAGATGGATTTATCTGGTTGACGCCGCCGACGACCTGATGGACGACATTGAAAAAGGGGAGTACAACCCGCTGACAGATTATCTCGGAATGGATTACATCCACAAAAACAAGGGTACCGAAGGCTTTCTGTCGCCGTTAAAACCAATGCTCAACGCGTGCCTTGCCGAATGTATCTCTGCCTATAACCTGCTTGAAATAAAACGTTTTGACGGGCTGATTAGAAATATTCTGGAGCAGGGAATGCCGTCTGTACAGGAGCATGTGCTTTCAAAAAAGGGGAATAATGATGAGCGCTTACGACCCGTATAAAGTTCTGGGCATTTCGCCTAACGCCACCGATGAAGAGGTAAAGGAGGCGTACCGCGAGCTCGCCAGAAAATACCATCCGGACAATTATACCAACAACCCGCTGTCCGATCTTGCCGAGGAAAAAATGCAGGAGATTAACGAGGCGTACGACATGATAGTCAAGATGAGGCGACAAGGCGGGTATTACGGCAATGCCGGCGGCACCGGAGGTTATCAGAGCGATGGCAAATACTACGATATACGAAACATGATAAACGCGGGCAGGATACTGGACGCGGAAATGCTGCTTGACGGAATTCCGCCGGCGGCTCGCAATGCGGAGTGGCATTATTTAAAGGGCAGCGTGCTCTACAGAAAAGGCTGGCTTGAGAGCGCTCACCAACACTTTATGACCGCCGTCCAGATGGAGCCGTCAAATATGGAATACCGCAATGCGCTTAACAAGATAGATTTTCAAAGGCGGTCGGGCGGCTACCGCACAGATACCGAAAGGCGCAGCGACGGCTGTTCCGGCTGCGATGTCTGCACCGGACTTATATGCGCCGACTGCTGCTGCGAATGCATGGGAGGAGATTTGATACGCTGTATCTGATTCTGGGAAATCCGGGTACCGCATTCTTTTTCTAAAACAGGAGGTAGTTGGGTTGAAACAGGCCGGCAGGATTGCGCTCGGAGGGGTATTGGGTGCGCTTTCGCTGACTTTATTGATGTTTACGGTCTTCCCGATAGGCAGGTTTACCCTGCCCGCAATTGCCGGAGCGGTTCTGATACCTTTTGTAATCGAGTTCAGCCCGCAAAGAGGATTGTTAATCTATGCCGCGGTTGCGGTTGTCTCCCTGTTCACTGTCCCCGACATTGAAGCAAAAGCGCTGTTTATAGGTTTTTTCGGTTACTACCCGATACTCAAATCCCTTTTTGAGCGCCTTGCCAGCCGTTGGTTTGAGTGGCTTGCAAAGTTCGCGGTTTTCAATATATCGGTGGTGCTGTCTTATTTGCTGCTGATATATGCGTTCGGGTTTGATATCGGGTATTTTTCGCTGTTCGGCGTCAATATCGTGTATTTGCTCATTGCCGCCGGAAATATCGCTTTTTTGCTGTACGACAAGGTACTGACAAATCTGGTTACATTGTATATTCGTGTTCTACATCCGCATATTGCAAAGATTTTTAGGTTGTAAAGCCAATAAAAGATACTGCGCATGACCAAAGCCTGCGGCTGAGTTCCGCAGGCTTTCCTTTTGTCGGAAAGAGGAAAGCAGACGACGGTTTTGCAAGCGGGTGCGGCAGTCTGGGGCTGAATTTCAAACATTAACTAAATTTTTCACAAAACTTGATTTAATACCAACTATTTCTAGACTATTAATCACTGAAACGATAGAATTTTCTCATAAATTGCATATTTGTAAGGAAGTGCTAATGTGAAAAAGATAGGAAAAAAGTTTTATCTTTAGTCTTGTCCCTTACTCTATGTGCAGTATTTATTATCTCATCGGCTTTTACAGCGCTTTCGGCTGGTGAACCCGAAGAAGAAATGACCACCGTCAGAGGAACTCTTACTATTTTACCCCCATATGTAAATGTTGAAAAACTGGTGCTTCTGGAAGCGCCCGAAGGCGTTGAACTCCACGAGAAGAGATACTCTGAATATTTGCCGCTCTCGTATCTTTTATCGCCGGAATTTGAAAAGGAATACGAGATGGATTTTAACTATCATGTCATAACCGGACTGAATGACGGCGATAAGATTAAAGTTGAAGCGTATACCAGCAATCCCATGCTGAAAACAACCGCAAAGGAATTCACCTATACAGCTACAACTGGGGAAGAGCCGGAACAGCTTATTCTCGTTTTTGATATTAATAAAACTAATCAGGAGAATTCCAAATTTATTCCCGATTCGAATGCAAACGAGCCTTATGAGTTGAATATAAGCGGAAACACGGTGGTAATTCCGGTGGACTCGGCTTATAATCTCGCCAAAAATAACGGCAAAAACGGTGTTCAATATGTCTTTGACAACGCTAAAATACTGTTTTCGGGCAGTTGTTTGTCATACCTTTCCGACTTATTAGTCGACTTCGGGCTTGCCTTGAAGCTCAAGGACAGCAGCTTCACTGACGCGGAAGACGTGTTGGATAAATTGAATGAGGCTACGAGCGGCGATGAGGATATTTTAGAAACTGCTGATAAAACCCTGTTGTTCCAGTTGAGGCATTATAAAAACCTTAGTGAGAAAGTAAAAATCGAGGTCAGCAGGGAAGATTTGAACCTCTCCGATTCAGATTACTCAAATGTAAAGGCATTCTACTTTAATGCGGCGAGTTCGAGCTTTAAGGAGCTTGAAACAACATATAATCCGGACAATGGCTTAATCTCTTTTGAAACGGACAAAACCGGATATTTTGCGTTTGCATTAAAGCGCGAAATACCACAGGATACCCCGGATAACCAGGATGACACGGATGACGACAAGTCGGAAGATGGCGGGCCGCCCAGCCCGGATACCGGCGACAGCACCGCGGCTCATCTGGAGCTGGCCATTTTGTCGATATCCGCCGGGTTGATTGTGCTCTTTAAAAAGAGAAGAATTCTTGTATAACGGGACAGTGCCAATAGGCCGGTCCTGACAAAAAACGGGGGCTTTGTTCGCAGCAAAGCTCCCGTTTTAGTTGTTGGCTGCTGTGAGTAAGGGAAAGCGGGAGGATATGAAATCCATTCCTGCGCCCCAGTTTATTTAACCTGCAACCTGACACCGGCTTATTTAAACCGGATAATTGATTTTTAAACGTGAGTGCAGTATAATATCGCTTAATGCATATTTTTCTTAAAACTGTGCAGCTACGACAATTAAAGCGGTCATCAACAAAAGGCGGGGGAACCAAAAAATGCGGCTCAAACAGGCGTTGCGGCTTATTCTATTAATATCGTGCGTTATGGTGTTATGCTCTAACACCGCGTATGCATATATTGACCCGGCAACCACCTCATACATAATACAGATTGTTGCTGGCCTTTTTATTTCCTTGGGCGTTCTGGCAGGAACACTGTCCACCAAAATCCGCGTTTTCTTTTTAAACCTTCGGATAAACCTGATGAAGCGGAAGATTGCGCGCGAGGCGGCAAGGGAGCGCAAACGCAACAAAAACGCGCAGATTGCGGCTGCGCCGGCATATCCGCAAAGCGCGGGCATAGCCTTGCCGGTAAGTAAAGGCGCGTTTTTGATTACGGACGACCGCACTTTCCTTCAGCGGCTGAAATTATCTGCGCCGGTGGTCGGCTGTTTTACGTTCACCTTTGTTTTGTTCGGAATATTTGATTTATATGTCGGCAACTACAAACTGTTTCCGTTCGCGCTTAAGGATATCTGGTTGAATGTGCTGCTGCTGGCGCTGTTTGTGTATCTATTGATACAAATCGTATTTTTCCTGCTCAAAGGCCGCATTTTTGATATCTTGCTCTCGCTTTTGTTCGGCTTTCTGATAGCCGGCTACATTCAGGGAAATTTTCTCAACCTTGATTTTGGGCAGCTCACAGGCGACGCTATTTCTTGGCAGTCTTATACCACCCACGCATTGGTTAACCTTGCTATCTGGGCTGGGATTGCCGCGCTGCCGATTGTTTTAAGGTATTTCAGCAGGCGGGTCTGGAAAGCTGT
Source organism: Clostridiales bacterium DTU033 (assembly GCA_001513365.1). GTDB lineage: Bacteria > Bacillota > Clostridia > Oscillospirales > Acutalibacteraceae > Avimonas. The sequence goes on from LFTH01000062.1 coordinate 11,948, forward strand.
TCTGACGTTTTTATCCGTTCTGTTAATCGGCATGCAGGGGGTTGGCCTGCTTTCCACGATAAGCGGTTCGAATGTTTTATCCGGCGCCTCACAGACGGGAAAATACCTGTCCCAGAAAGGGATGTACGAGCTTTCATCAAACCACAACTTGATAGTGATTGTGCTTGACAGGCTGGACCAGAGGTATATTGAGGAAATGCTCGCAACCGACCCCACCTTTTACGACAGGCTTGACGGGTTTATCCAGTACACCGACTACACATCTTACTATTGCCGCACCTTTCCGTCCGGCGTCAACCTTCTGACCGGCGCCCTTTCGATGTACGATACTCCCGCCGACCGTTTTTTTGAAAAGGCCTGGAAGCAGTCTTCTTTCCTTCCGGATTTGCGCAAGGCGGGATATACCACCAAACTGTATATGGACAGGCCGTACATGTATACCAAAATCGAGCAAATCAGCCATGTCGCCGACAATGTTGTGGATGGAAGAATAAAAATAAAGACAATGCCGATGCTTAAAAAGTTTTTAAAATTGTCGGCATTCCGTTATGCGCCGCACGCGCTGAAGCCCAGTTTCTACGTCTCCACAGTGGAGTTCGGGCAGGTTGTGGATGTCAACAGGGAATTTCCGCCCCATGTTACGGATGACGCCGCGTTTTACCAAAGGCTGCAGGCTACGGGGCTTTCGCTCAAAGAGGATAAGAAAAATTTTGTTTACTATCATTTGAATGGCATGCACGACCAGATTTTGGACGAAAACGCAAGGCGCCTGCCCAAAGGCGAACGCGGCTCGATAGTCATGCAGATGAAGGCGTGTTTTAAGATTGTGTACGACTTCCTTGACCAGATGAAGGCGCTGGGCGTTTACGAGGATTCCACTATAATTATCCTTGGGGACCACGGTAAGTCGATGGACAAAACAAATCTGGACTATGCGGTAAGGACCGGGCTGTTTGTTAAACCGAAAGGGGCCGCGGGCACCCCGCTTGTACGCTCCGATGCCCCGGTAAGTCAGGAGCAGTTTTGCTCAACGATTATAGAGCAGGCCGGTCTGGACAACTCAAAATACGGCGCGACATTTTTCGACATACCCAAAAACGCCGATGTGGTGCGCCGTTTTTACTACCGCGTAGACCGCCCGAACAGGCGGTATCTTGAGGAATTTGAAATCCGCGGCAGCGCAAAAGATTTTAACAACTGGGTCAAGCTGCGCGAAATTAATATCAAATATGTGCACGGCTGATAACCCCGTATGCGCGGATGTTTGGGCGCGGGCTTTATGAAATCTTGGGGGAATAGGAGTATTTTGTTATGGAATTGCTTAACCTGCTTCTAGGCGTTCCGCTTGGGTACCTGATGTACCTCTGCTACCGGCTGACCGGCGGTTACGGGATGTCAATAATTGTATTCACTGTTCTTACAAAGATTATCCTTTTCCCGCTGTCTTTGCTTTCCCAGAAAAACTCAATCAAAATGGTGAAAATCCAGCCCCGGCTTGATGACATAAGGATTAGGAACGAGGGCAACATCGAGCTGATTATGCAGGAACAGCGCAGGCTGTATAAGGAGGAAGGGTACAGCACCGTTATCGGGATACTTCCGCTGCTTTTGCAAATCCCGCTGATACTGGGACTGATTAACGTAATCTACAATCCGTTGCAGCACCTGCTGCACGTCAGCCCGGACGTTATCAGCCTGCTTGCCGACAAGACTATGGAGCTCACCGGTGTTGCGGATTTGGGGTACGGTGGGCAGCTCACCATAATGGAAACCGTGCAGAAACACCCGGAGGCGTTTTTGGCGCTGCCCGGTGTCAGCGAAATCGTAGAGCAGATTAAACAGGCTGATTTGATGTTTCTCGGTATCAACCTGTCAGAGGTTCCTAAATGGGCGAGCGCAACCGTACTGGTTCCGCTGCTTTCCGGCGCCAGCGCGCTGATTTTATCGCTGGTTCAGAACAGCGTAAACGTTCTTCAAAAAGAACAGGGTGCCGTAGGCAAATGGGCGATGACAATCTTTCTTGTAGTCTTTTCAGGTTACTTTGCGTTCGTGGTGCCGAGCGGTATAGGCGTGTACTGGATATTCGGCAACCTGCTGTCAATCCTGGTTACCTATATCTGCAACTGGGTTTACAACCCGCGCAAATATATTGATTACGAAAACCGCCCGCAAAAGCCAAAGCTCACAAAAGAAGAACGCGAGCAAATCCGGTTGCAGAAAAAACTTGCCCGAAAGCGGGAGCGAGAGGATTACCGCCGCTTTTTCTCGCAGAAAAAACAGCTGGTTTTCTATTCCGAGGCAAGCGGGTTTTACAAGTATTTTGAGCGGCTGATTGATTATATCATAAATAACTCCGATATTGTGGTTCACTATGTTACCAGCGATTACAGCGACCGGATTTTCAATAACGAAGATTTGCGCATACAAAAATACTACATCGGCCCGAAACTGCTTATCCCGTTTATGATGAAGATGGACGCCGACATGGTGGTTATGACAACCCCCGATTTGGAAAAATACCACATCAAACGTTCAATTGTCCGCAAGGACGTGGAATATGTCTATCTCGACCACGGGATGTCCAGCTTTCATCTCACCTTAAGAGAGGGAGCGCTCGACCATTTCGACACCATATTCTGCTATGGCCCAAATCATATCACCGAAGTGCGGCAAACCGAAGAAGCGTACGGACTGCCGCCTAAAAAGCTGGTGGAGACAGGGTACGGGCTGCTTGACACCCTGCTGGAAAACGTGGCAAAGCTGCCGCCGGTGGAAAATGAGGTAAAGCAAATCCTGATTGCGCCCTCATGGCAAAAAGACAACATTCTGGAGTACTGCCTTGACGAGGTGCTGTCCCAGCTTCTGCACAAGGGGTTTAAAGTCATACTGCGCCCTCACCCCGAATTTGTAAAGCGGTTCTCCGGCAAAATGAAATCCATCGAGACAAAGTATCAGCAGGATATCGGCGACGACTTCATTATCGAAACCGATTTTTCGTCCAACTCCACAGTATTCATGTCCGATTTGGTGATTACCGACTGGTCCACAATCGCGCATGAGTTTTCTTACGCGACTAAAAAACCGTCCCTGTTCATCAACACGCCGATGAAGGTGATGAACCCCAACTATAAGCGGATTGCCGCTGTGCCTTTGGACATTTCGCTGCGCGACCAAATCGGTATTTCGGTAGATACCGACAAACTGGATACACTGCTTGACAAGGTGAACTACCTGCTCTCAAAAAGAGAGGAATACAGGCAGAAGATTACCGATGTTATGCAGGAAAATATATTCAATATCGGCTCAAGCGCCGAAAAAGGCGGCGCCTATATAATCGAGACGCTGAAAGAGAAGAAGGCGCAGCGCGAAAAGGCGGAACGGGAGCTTGAGGCGCTGCTGAAGGGGATTGACCCTTCAACTCTTGATACCGAATACGATGACGGTAAGGAGAATAAACATCCACGCGTAAACGCGGGCACGGCGTAAAATTTTGTGTAAACAGTTGTTCGATTCAGACAAGAATACAGGGAAATAA
>LFTH01000095.1 GCA_001513365.1 Clostridiales bacterium DTU033
CCTATACGACAAGAAGGCCGACCTACTTCCCGACAACCCCGACAACTTACAGGCCGACCACCTCAGACGGAACAAGGCCGGGCGGGCCCACCGCCCCGCCGGGTGGCACCACCACCGCGGGCGGGACTACCGCTCCGCCGGGTGGCACCACCACCGCCGACGGGACTACCGCTCCGCCGGGCGGCACCACCACTGCGGGCGGGACTACCGCTCCGCCGGGCGGCACCACCACTGCGGGCGGGACTACCGCCCCGCCGGGCGGCACTACCACCGCGGGCGAGACCAAGCCGACCGAGCCTTCAGACCAGACCACCACAACCTCTGACACCGAGCTGGATGAAACCGAGTCGACCGGCGCGGAGACTACCGACGAGCCGTGAGAAAACAGATTGGAAAGGCATGGATAAATGTACTCTGACAAAACCACATCCCCGCGCGAGATAATCCTTGTAAAAGCGGGGGAGCTGGCTTTAAAGGGGCTCAACAAGAGCACCTTTGAGGATATGTTGATTAAAAACCTGCGCCGCAGTCTGTCCGGCGCAGGGGAATTCAGGTTCCGCAAGGCGCAGTCCACGATATATATCGAGCCGGAAGGAAACGGCGCGAACATTGAGGAAGCGGCGCGGCGGGTTTCAAAAGTGTTCGGGATTGCGGCCTATTCGATTGCGCGGGTCGCGGAAAAAAAGATGGACGACATCCTGCGCGCCGCCGCCGAATTCATGGAGGAAGAGCTGCTTTCGGCGCGCACCTTCAAGGTGGTGGCCAAACGCAGCGATAAATCCTTTGAGCTGAAATCCCCCGAAATCTGCGATATTGCCGGCAGGTACCTGCTTGGGCGGTTCCCCCACCTCAAGGTGGATGTCCACGACCCCGAAACGCTGGTGGTGATTGAAATCAGGGATTTCGGGGCGTATATCCACTCCCGCCAGCATACCGGGGCGGGCGGCATGCCGGTGGGCTCCGGAGGGAGAGCGGCGCTGCTTATTTCGGGCGGGATTGACTCCCCGGTGGCGGGGTATATGATGGCAAAACGCGGGCTTTCGCTGACCGGAATTCATTTTGCTTCTCCGCCTTATACCAGCGAGCGCGCCGAGCTGAAAGTCATATCGCTGATGGAAAAGCTGTCGCA
>LFTH01000053.1 GCA_001513365.1 Clostridiales bacterium DTU033
CACGCGTTTGAGCAGGGCCGCGACGTTTTCGCGGTCGCCGGGGATATGATTACCGGCCGCAGCGCCGGGACCGACCAGCTTATCAAGCGCGGCGCCAAGCTGGTAACCTCGGCCGCCGAGATACTGGAGGAATACCTGCCCCGTTTCGGCGATATACTGGATTTGAAGGCGGCCGAAAGCGCGCGCAGCCATCCTCAGCTTAAGCGGTATATCCTTTCAGGCGAAGGGGAAAAACCTAAAACCGGCGAGACCGCAAAAACCCCCGCTAAATTTGCGGAATGTCCGGATTATGTGTCGGACGAGTCCCGCCGCCTGTTCTCGTTTTTAGACGGCACGCCCAAAACAATGGACGAACTGACCGCGCTTTCAGGTCTTGCGACCGCCAAAATCCTGACCTATCTGACCGAGCTTGAGCTTGCGGGTTGCGTCAGGCGCGCGCCCGGCCAGATTTACGCCAGAATGCCGGTTTAAATAAAAATGCAAAAAGGTGATATCTTGATGTCAAAGCTCGTAATCGTGGAATCGCCCGCCAAGGCAAAGACAATTGAAAAATACCTCGGTCCCGGCTATCAGGTGATGGCGTCCATGGGGCATATCCGGAATTTGCCCAAAACCCTGCTGGGGGTGGACATTGAAAACAGTTTCAAGCCCAGATATGTGGATATCGCCGGCAAAACAGCGATTATCCGAAAACTCAGAGCCGCGGCCGACCAAAGCGACGGCGTGCTGCTCGCAACCGACCCGGACAGGGAAGGGGAGGCCATTTCGTGGCATCTGGCGCAGGCGCTTAAAATCGATTTGAACCAGCAGAACCGGGTTACCTTCAACGAGATAACCAAAAGCGGCGTGCAGCAGGGAATGTCAAACCCGCGCAGCATTGACATGAACCTTGTGAACGCCCAGCAGGCACGCCGGATACTCGACCGGATTGTGGGCTATAAGCTCAGCCCGTTCTTATGGAAAAAAATCCGCAGCGGCCTTTCGGCGGGGCGGGTGCAGTCGGTTGCGGTGCGGATTATCGTGGACCGCGAGGAGGAAATCCGCTCTTTCGTCAGCCGGGAATACTGGACTATTGACGCCCTGCTTTCGGCCGGCAAGGACGACCGCCCGTTCAAAGCGCGACTGCACAGCCTTATTTCAAATAAAAAGAAACTGGATATTGAAAACAAGGAAGCCGCCGACCGTATTCTCAGCGAGCTTAAAGATTCGGAATTCCGGGTGTTGTCGGTCACCCACGGCAATCGCCGGATTGCGCCCCCCGCCCCGTTTATCACCTCCACCCTGCAGCAGGAGGCCAGCCGCAAGCTTGGGTTCAACGCCCGCCGCACCATGAGGGCCGCGCAGGAGCTGTACGAAGGTGTCGAGGTCGAAGGGTACGGCGCCGTCGGTCTTATAACCTATATGCGGACCGACTCGCTCAGGGTTTCGGAGGAAGCCCGCCGCGAGGCAATCCAGTATATACAAAACCGCTGGGGCAGGGAATACCTGCCCGAAAAACCGCGGGTGTTCAAATCGCGCCGCTCGTCGCAGGACGCGCACGAGGCAATCCGCCCGACCATGCCCTCCCTGTCGCCCGACAAGGCGCGCGGCTCCCTCACGTCCGACCAGTACCGGCTTTACAAACTGATATGGGACAGGTTTATCGCAAGCCAGATGGCAAACTGCGTGCAACATACCATAAAAACCGATATCGCCGCCGGAAATTACCTTTTCAAGGCGTCGGGATATTCGGTAAAATTCGACGGGTTCACCGTTTTATACGTCGAGGGGAAGGACGAGGAGAACGAGGCGGACGGGCCGCTGCCCCCGCTTGAAAAAAACTCGGTGCTGACCCTGCGTGAAATCAAGGGCAACCAGCATTTTACCCAGCCCCCGCCGAGGTACACCGAGGCCACCCTGATTAAGGCGCTTGAGGAAAACGGAATCGGCAGGCCATCGACATACGCGCCCACAATAACCACCATCCTTGCGCGCGGTTATGTCGAGCGGGAGAACAAATCCCTCAAACCCACCGCGCTCGGCGAGATAACCACCAAAGTGATGAAGGAGTTGTTCCCTGAGATTGTGGACATCGAGTTCACCGCCCACATGGAGAAAAAGCTGGACGCGGTGGATTCGGGGAAAGCCGACTGGGTGGATACCTTAAGCGAGTTTTACAGGGATTTCGCAATCACCCTCGAAAACGCCGAAAAAGCGACCGCAAAGACCCGGATAGCGGTGCCGGACGAGGAGACGGACATCGAATGCGAGCTCTGCGGCCGCAAAATGGTAATCAAAACCGGGCGGTACGGAGAATTCCTCGCCTGCCCCGGATACCCCGAATGTAAAAACACCAAAAAACTTGTGAAGGAGGCGGGCGGCGCCTGCCCCAAATGCGGCGGCAAAATCGTTGTTCAGAAATCCCGGAACAACCGCACCTTTTACGGCTGTTCCAATTACCCGAACTGCGATTTCGTGTCGTGGAACCCGCCTGCCAAAGAGTCATGCCCCAAATGCGGCAAAACCCTGTTCAGGCGCAAGGGCAGGGGCGGCGGGCTCTACTGCGCCGCCGAAGGCTGCGGGTATTCCTCTGATGAAAAAATAACCGGTTGAAAAGGGTGCAGACTGTATGGGCAAAGTCGGAATTATAGGCGCCGGCCTTGCGGGCTGTGAGGCCGCATGGGCGGCGGTAAACCTGAACGCGGACGTTACCCTGTTCGAGATGAAGCCGCACGAATACACCCCCGCCCATCAATCCCCCCTTTTTGCGGAGCTTGTCTGCTCAAATTCCCTTAAGGCTATGCGGATTGAAAGCGCCGCGGGCCTTTTAAAGGAAGAAATGCGCCGGCTGAACTCAGTCTGCCTCAAGGCCGCGGAAAAATCGGCGGTGCCCGCCGGCGGCGCGCTGGCTGTGGACCGCGCCTTGTTTTCCGCATTTGTAACCGAAATGATAAAATCCCACCCGCGGATTAGGATTGAACACCGCGAGGTCGTTAAGCCGTTTATCGAAGGGGTTGACGCGGTTGTAATCGCGACCGGCCCGCTTACTTCCCCCGCGCTGTCAGAGCGGCTGCAGCAGATGTTTGGGAAGGCTTTGAGCTTTTACGACGCCGCGGCGCCGATTGTGTCCGCCGACAGCGTGGACATGGATTACGCGTTCTACGGCTCACGGTACGGCAAGGGCGGGGAAGACGGGGATTACGTCAACTGCCCGCTTAACAAACAGGAATACGAGGAATTCCACGCGGCTTTAATCAACGCAAAAACCGCGCCGCTCCACTCCTTTGACAAAAGCGGGGATATCAAGGTCTATCAGGGCTGTATGCCGATTGAGACGCTCGCAAAACGGGGACTGGACGCGATAAGGTTCGGCCCGATGAAGCCGGTCGGCCTGACCGACCCGCGCACCGGCCGCAGGCCATGGGCTGTGGTGCAGCTGAGAAAGGAAAACCTGCAGGGCACCATGCTCAACATGGTCGGGTTTCAGACCAACCTGACGTTCGGCGAGCAGAAACGGGTGTTTTCCTTAATCCCCGCGCTGCACAGCGCCGAGTTCCTGCGCTACGGGGTAATGCACCGCAACACCTTTTTAGATTCACCCCGCCTGCTTGCCCCAAGTTTTGCCCTGAAAGACAACCCAAAAATGTTTTTTGCCGGGCAGATTACCGGGGTGGAAGGATATATGGAATCGGCGTCCTCCGGCATTGTCGCCGGCATAAACGCCGCAAGGGCGGCCGAGAGCAAACCGCCGCTCATACTGCCGGAGGATACAATGATAGGCGCGCTCGCAAAGTACATCAGCGACCCCGAAGTTAAGGATTTTCAGCCGATGGGGGCGAATTTCGGGCTTTTGCCGCCGCTTGACGATATAATAAAAAACAAGCAGGAGCGCTACGCCGCGTACGCAAAGCGCGCCCTGCAAAGCCTGCAGAAAGCGGTTTTTGAATTAGAATAAATTAATGCATTCCCAATCCAATATCGAAAGGTTTGTTTTGTATGCGTGTAATCGTTGACGCGTTCGGCGGGGATTATGCCCCGCTGGAAATCATCCGCGGCGCTTCACTGGCGGCTTCGGAATACGGGATAAAAATTCTGCTGACCGGAAAAAAGGACGAGATAATCAAAACCGCAGAACAATACCGGATAAGCCTCGGCGGTATTGACATCGAGAACGCGCCCGACGTCATCTCGATGAGCGACGAACCGAGAAGCATTCTCAAAGAGCACAAAGATTCCTCGATGGCTGCGGGGCTGCGGCTGCTCGCCGCCGGGGACGGGGACGCGTTCGTGTCGGCGGGCAGCACCGGCGCGCTGATTATGGGCGCCACCTTTTTCGTCAAACGGATAAGGGGGATTTCCCGCGCCGCGCTCGCGCCAATAATGCCCGGAACAAAGGGGCCCTTCATGCTGATTGACTCGGGCGCCAACGTGGACAGCCGCCCCGAAATGCTTTTGCAGTTCGCCCAGATGGGCAGCATTTACATGTCAAACATAATCGGAGGGGGCAGTAAGGTTACGGTCGGGCTTGCGAACGTCGGCACCGAGGACAACAAAGGCGGGGAACTGCAGCGTCAGGCTTTCGCGCTGTTAAAGGAAAGCGGGCTGAATTTCGTCGGGAACATCGAGGCTCGGGATATCCCGTTCAACGCGGCCGACGTGGTGGTGTCGGACGGGTTTACCGGCAACGTGATTTTAAAGCTGACAGAAGGGGTCGCAGACGCTATAATAGGAAACATAAAGGATATATTTATGACAAACGCGGTTACCAAAACCGCCGCGCTTCTGGTAAAGCCGCATTTTAAGGATTTCAGAAAGAAGATGGACGCGTCCGAATACGGCGGCGCGCCGCTGCTGGGCATCTCAAAGCCGGTAATCAAGGCCCACGGCAATTCGAAGGCAGCCGCGGTAAAACACGCAGTCAGGGTCGCGGCGGATTTTGCGGCCAAAGGGGTTATCGGGCAGATTGCCGCGGCCGTAAAGCCGGACGACCAATCTCAGTAACCCTTATTCGGAAAGGACTGGGTTTTCAGTATGAGCAGCCTGAATGAGCTGATGAAAGCCATCAACTACAAGTTCCGCAACCCCGGCCTGCTTGAGCGCGCGCTGGTACATTCCTCCTACGCGAACGAGCGGCGCAACCCAATCCCCAGCAACGAAAGGCTGGAGTTTCTGGGGGATTCGGTGCTGGGGCTTATCACGGCTGTCTACCTCTTCAACAAAAAGAACTGGAGCGAGGGAGAGCTCACAAGGTTGCGCGCCGCGCTGGTGTGCGAAAAGGCGCTGTTCTCGTACGCGAAAAAGCTGGGTCTCGGCAAACACCTTTTGCTCGGCAAAGGGGAGAGAATGACCGGCGGGGCGAGCCGACCCTCAATCCTTGCCGACGCGTTCGAGGCGCTGGTGGCCGCCATCTTTCTGGACGGCGGGTTTGAGGCCGCAACTGATTTTATCCTGCCCTTCCTTGAGGAGGAGCTGTCCACCCAGAAATCCCAGCGGTTCAGCGATTATAAGACCGCGCTGCAGGAGATTGTCCAGCAAAACCCTGAGGAACGCCTTGATTACGTGCTGGTCGGCGAGTCGGGGCCGGACCACAGCAAGATTTTTACCGTGGAAGTCCGCCTTAATTCCAACACCATCGGAAGCGGGCGGGGCAGAAGTAAAAAAGAGGCGGAACAGCATGCCGCGCGTCAGGCTTTAAAGCTGATGGGCTACGACTGATACCGCAGGGTAAATTTCAGTAAACCAAAACATACGAAAGGAAACCGGATACCCAATGAAGTTCTTGTGGCAAATAGGAATAATACTTGCCGCCTGCTTTATAGGCGAGGGGATTTCCATGCTGCTCCCCTTCCCTTTCCCGGCAAGCGTGATTGCGATGTTAGTCCTGCTTGCGGCGCTGGCGGTCAGGGTCATAAAGCCCGAAAAACTGCATGAAAGCTCGCATTTTCTGATGAGCAACATGTCTTTTTTATTTGTCCCGTCCGGGGTGGGCATTATAACAATATTTGACAGTATCAGGGGCAGCATTATCCCGCTGCTCGCGGTATGTATCCTGTCCACAATAATAACCTTTGCGGCAACGTCCTTCACCGTCCGCCTGCTGGTACGGCTGCAGCGGCGCCTGTCAAAGGGCAGGGAGGTTGAGCAGTGAAAGAGTGGTTTTCCTCGCCGTTTTTCGGGATTGTGCTTTGTGTTCTGACCTTCAGGATTGGGGTGCTGGTACAAAGCCGGGTAAAAACCCCAATCGCAAACCCGCTGTTGATTGCCATTGTGCTGACCGCCGCATTTTTAATCGCATTCAAAATCCCGTACGAGGATTTCAACATAGGCGGGCAGGTGATCTCCGCCCTTCTGGTGCCCGCAACCGCGGCGCTCGCGGTATCAATCTACAACCAGAAAAAGATTTTAAAGGAATACTTTATCCCCGCGGTCGGGGGCTGCCTTGTCGGCTCGGCGACCGCCGTCGTCAGCATTCTGCTGATGTGCCGCGCCTTCGGGCTTGACGACACCCTGACCGCTTCCCTGCTACCCAAATCGGTTACCATGCCGATTGCGGTCGGCATTTCGGAGCAAATCGGCGGACACGCGTCAATTACAATCGCGGCGGTAATCGTAACCGGGGTTTTCGGCGCGGTGTTCTCGCCGCTGCTTGTAAAGCTTTTCAGGATTAAGGATTCGGTAACCACCGGCATTTCAATCGGCACCTCAAGCCATATCGGCGGCACCACCGCCGCAATCGCGATGGGGGAAACCGAGGGCGCGATGAGCAGCATTGCCATCGGGATTGCCGGACTGATTACCACCGTGATATCAATCTTCCTGTAACCAAAACCTTTTGCAAATCCTTCCAAAACCTCACAGAGAAAGGAATTGTATACATACATGGTGCTTAAATCCCTTGAAATGCAGGGCTTTAAATCCTTTCCCGACAAGACCGTGCTTTCATTCGGGCCGGGGATTACCGCCGTTGTGGGCCCCAACGGCAGCGGAAAATCAAACATAAGCGACGCTATCCGCTGGGTGCTCGGCGAGCAGTCCTCAAAAAGCCTGCGCGGCGTGAAGATGGAGGACGTGGTGTTCAACGGCACCGAACAGCGCAGCGCGGTGGGGTTCGCCGAAGTCTCGCTGGTGATTGACAACTCAACACGGCTGCTCGGCTTTGACAGGGACGAGGTCAAAATCACCCGCCGGTACTATCGTTCGGGCGAGAGCGAATACCTGATAAACAACGCCGCGGTGCGGCTGAAAGACATTCAGCTGATGTTCATGGACACCGGGCTCGGCAGGGACGGGTACTCGATAATCGGGCAGGGCAGGATTGCGGATATCGTGGCCTCCCGCTCTCAGGAAAGGCGCGAAATCTTTGAGGAGGCCGCGGGGATTGCCAAGTTCCGCTACCGGAAAAACGAGGCCGAGCGCAGGCTGACCGCCGCCGAGGATAACCTTCTGCGGCTGAAAGATATCCTGCAGGAGCTTGAAAGTCGGGTCGGGCCGCTTGCCGAGCAGGCGGAAAAGGCGAAGAAGTTTTTAATACTGGCCGCCGAAAAGCGGGAGCTTGAAATCGGGTTGTGGCTGCACACCCTTGAAAAATCCCGCGGCACCCTGCGGGAACTGGGCTCAAAGCTGGAGCTCGCCCGCACCCAGTACGACAGCGCGTCAGAGGAAATCGATGAAATCGAGGCCGAAATCGAAAAAATCTCCGAGTCCGCGCGCCAGCTTATCATAAAAATGGACGAAATCCGCAGCAGCGCCCAGTCTTTGGAGGAGCAGGCCGCCCAGTGCGATTCCGAGGCCGCGGTTCTGGAAAACGACATTTTCCACGCGGACGAGAACATAGCGAGGATAAAAGGGGAGATAGAACAGTCCCTTGCCGGGGATATCGAATTTGAGCAGAACATAAACCGGCGCCTTGAGCTGGTGGAAACCAAAAAAGAATTGGTTAAACAGCAGGAAGAGACCCTCGCGCAGCTTGAACAGCAGCTTGACGAGCTCAATCTCAGCAGCCGCGAGTTCGCGGGCAGGCTGGACGAGCTTTCCAAAAGGGCGTCCGAGCTCACCATCAGGCTTTCGGACATCAGGGTAAAATCTGTTACCGGCCAGTCCTCGCTGTCCGAAATTGACGCGCGGCTTGCGCAGCTTGCCGAAAACTCAAAACAGCGCGCGCAGCAAAGCGAGGCCGCCCGCGCCGAATATGAGGAGTGCGACAAAGCCTATCGCGAGTGCTGCGAGAAGGCGACCGAGCTTGAGAACGCGGCAAAGGGCTGCGAAATGCGCCACCAGTCCCGCTGTGCCCGGCGGGACACCGCAAAACAGAAGGTGGACAAGCTTTTGCTGGACACCGAGGAAAAACGCCGCCGCGTCCGGCTGCTCGAAGAAATGGAGCGCAGCATGGAGGGCTTTGCGCGCAGTGTCAGAGACATTGTCCGGCTTTCCGGTCAGGGAAGGCTTGCCGGTATCCACGGGCCGGTGTCGCGGCTTGTGGAAACCCCGGCGAAAACCGCCCTCGCGGTTGAAACCGCGCTGGGCGCGGCGACCCAGCACATCATCTGCGATACCGAGGAGGACGCAAAGCGCGCAATCGCTTATCTAAAGGAAAACAACGCCGGCCGCGCCACCTTCCTGCCGCTTTCGTCGGTAAAAGGCTCGGTATTAAACGAGCCGTGGCTTGAAAGCCAGCAGGGGTTTGCCGGCATTGCGTCCGAGCTGGTCAGCGCCAAACCCGAATACAGGGAGATAATAAACCACCTTTTGGGCAGGACGGTGGTGGCAGAAAACCTCGACTGCGCGATTAAGATTGCAAAGCGCGGCAAATACCGTTTTAAGGTGGTAACTCTGGACGGGCAGGTGATAAACGCCGGCGGCTCGATTACCGGCGGTTCGGCCGCAAAAAGCGCCGGCCTGCTCTCCCGCCGCTCCGAAATCGAGCGGATTAAAGGCGAAATCAAGGCTCTGGAGGCCGAAACCCACGCCGCTAAGGAACAGTTAAAGCTGGCGGAAAGGGAGGCCGCCGCCGCCGAAGCCGAGCTCTTGGGGGTGCGCGGGGAGCTTGCCACCGCAATGGAAAACCGTATCCGGCTGGAAGGGGAACTGCGCCGCTTAAAAGAGCTCGCCGAGTCCAGCGAACAAGCGGCAAGGGAGATACAAGACGAGATTGACGCCCTCAAAATCCGGGCGGAAGAGTTAAAAAAACTTATCGCTCAGGCGGAAAATGAGGCCGCCGCCGCCGCGGCTGAAAAAGCGCGGGTGGACGCCGAAATCCGGCAGGCAGAGGGCGGGCAGAGCCAGCTTTTCGCCCGCCGCGAGGAGCTTTCCTCCAAAATCGCCGAAATAAAGCTGGTCGTTCTGGCTTATAATAAAGAGATAGAGGCCGAACTCAACACCGTGGAAGGGCTGCGGGCACAGCGGCAGGATACCGTCGGGCGTGTCGCTGCGCTGAACGCCGAAATCGAGGAGCTTGACCGGAAAAAAGAGGATTTGCGGCGGCGTATCGCCGAATGTGTGGAAAAAGCCGCCGGGCTGCGCGAACAGGCCTCAAAAACCGATGAGCTTATCGAGGAGCTTATCGCCCGCCGCTCCGAAGGGGAGCAAAAACAGACACAGCTCCGGCAGAAAATGCGCGAAAAATCGGACGAGCGGGAATTAATCGGCCGCGAAGTCGCCCGGCTTGAAGAAAAAATGGAGGCGGTCTCGCGGGAGTCGGACGAGGTCGTCCGCCGCCTGTTCGAGGAATACGAGATGACCCGCGCCGAAGCCGAGGCCGCGGTAAAGCCGGTTACCGAGCCGACCAAAGCCAGTCGGAGACTCAGTCAGATAAAAAACAAAATCCGCGCGCTGGGCTCGGTCAACGTGGACGCGATTGAGGAATACAGGGAAGTCAGCGAGCGGTACGAATTCCTGCAAAAACAGGTGGGCGACATCGAGCTTTCACGGGACGAACTGCGAAAGCTGATTGCCGAGCTCTCGGCTCAGATGCGCGAAATCTTTATTCAGCAGTTTAATATCATCAACAGGAATTTCGACACCGTATTCGAAGAGCTTTTCGGCGGCGGGAAAGCCAGCCTTACGCTCACCGAGCCGAATGATATTCTCAACTCCGGAATAGAGCTGCACGTTCAGCCGCCCGGCAAGGTTATCCACAACCTGGACGCCCTGTCCGGCGGAGAAAAGGCGCTGGTCGGCATTGCGCTGTTCTTCGCGATACTCAAGGTAAACCCGTCCCCGTTCTGCGTGCTGGACGAGATTGAGGCGGCGCTCGATGAAATCAACGTCGGCAGGTATGTCGCCTATCTTCGCCGGATGACCGAGAACACCCAGTTTATCGTAATCACCCACCGGCGCGGCACCATGGAGGAGGCCGACGTGCTGTACGGGGTTACCATGCAGGAGCGCGGGGTCTCAAAGCTGTTGGAACTGCGCGCCAGCGAGGTCGAAAGCAGGCTGGGGATTGCGGTCGGCAATCCGTAAGTTTGCGGCCGCGGTCTTCCCGTTTTGCGGCTGCCATGCAGTAAAAAGGAGGCTGTTTTATTGGGTCTTTTTTCAAAAATCGGAAGCGGCCTTAAGAAAACCCGCGATTCCTTAATGAATTCGGTTAATTCGGTGCTCCGCTCGTTCGTAAGAATAGACAGCGGGCTGTTTGAAGAACTGGAGGAAATCCTGATAACCGCGGACGTCGGCGCCGCGACATCCGCAAGAATTTGCGATATCCTGCGCCAAAAGGTCAGGGAAAATGGGGTAACCGACCCCGCCGCGATTAAGGGTTTACTCGCCGAAACCGTATCCGAAATGCTGATGGGCGGGCAGGAGATGAGCCTGTCCACCGTCCCGTCGGTAATTCTGGTCATCGGGGTGAACGGGGTCGGCAAAACCACCTCAATAGGCAAGCTTGCGGCGATGTACCGTTCAGCCGGCAAAAAGGTGATTTTAAGCGCCGCCGACACCTTCCGCGCCGCCGCAATCGAACAGCTGGACATCTGGGCAAAGCGCGCAGGCGCCGATATAGTCAAGCACGCGCAGGGCGCCGACCCCGCCGCGGTGGTCTTTGACACTATCGCCGCCGCCAAGTCGCGCAGGGCCGATTTGATTATCTGCGACACCGCGGGGCGGCTTCACAATAAAAAGAATTTGATGGACGAGCTTTCAAAAATCAACCGTGTAATCGACCGCGAACTGCCCGGCGCGGACAAGGAGGTCCTGCTGGTGGTGGACGCCACAACCGGCCAGAATGCGGTAAATCAGGCGCGCGAATTCAAAAACGCCGCCGGAATTACCGGCATAATCCTGACCAAGCTGGACGGCACCGCCAAAGGCGGAGTGGTGCTCGCAATTCGGGAGGATTTGGACGTGCCGGTAAAATTCATCGGGGTAGGGGAAGGGATTGACGACCTTGAGCCGTTTGACCCCGCCCAGTTCGCCGCCGGTCTGTTTCACGAAACCATGCCGGATGAGGATTTGTGATGAAATTTTTAATCGCGACCCGCAACCAAAAAAAGCTGAAAGAGCTGTCAAGGATTTTAAATCCGCTCGGAATAGAGGCGGTATCCGCCGCCGGACTCGGCATTGAGCTTGATGAAACCGAGGAAACCGGCAAAACCTTTGAGGAAAACGCCGAGCTGAAAGCCCGCGCCGCCTGCCGGCAGTCGGGGCTGCCCGCGGTGGCTGACGATTCCGGCCTTGAAGTGGACGCGCTGGATGGCGCCCCCGGAGTTCATTCGGCAAGGTTTGCCGGGGAAAACGCCGGCGACGCCGAGC
This sequence comes from Clostridiales bacterium DTU033, assembly GCA_001513365.1. Classification (GTDB taxonomy): domain Bacteria; phylum Bacillota; class Clostridia; order Oscillospirales; family Acutalibacteraceae; genus Avimonas. The sequence continues at coordinate 11,725 of LFTH01000053.1, forward strand.
GCAACGCCAAGCTGCTTTCAATGATGGAAGGCGTACCGGAAGAAAAGCGCGCCGCGCGGTTTGTCTGCGCAATCTGCTGTGTCTTCCCGTCGGGCGAAAAGATTACGGCGCACGGGGAATGCGCCGGCAAAATCGGGTTTAACCCCGCCGGCGACAAGGGGTTCGGGTACGACCCAGTATTCGTGGTATCAGACGGAAAAACCTTCGCCCAGCTTTCGGACGAAGAGAAGGATTTAATCAGCCACCGCGGCAGGGCGCTGCGGCTGTTTTCGGCGCGGCTTTTGGAATATCTTGAAAATGCGGCGGGGAATGATAACAGGCTTTAGATTTTGAGGCGTTGACAGGCGGGCATGGCAACCCGCCCCAGTTAACATATAATAAAACCCTCGGCGGCTTTAAAAATCCGGTTGAAAACATCACGTGTTTTTTATATAATACAAAAACCAAAAAACAAAAAGGATGATTATTTTGCTCAGCGGCAAACAACGGGCGTTCCTGCGCTCAATGGCAAACGCCTTTGACCCAATCCTGCATATCGGCAAGGGGGAAATCTCGCCCGCGGTAATAAAGCAGGCGGACGAGGCGCTCACCGCGCGCGAACTGATAAAGGGAAAGGTGCTTGAAAACAGTCCGGTTTCCCCGCGGCAGGCGGCCGAGGAAATCGCCGGCAGGGTGGACGCCGAGGTGGTGCAGGTAATCGGGCGCACCTTTGTGCTGTACCGCAAAAACCAGAAGGATACCAAAATCATTCTGCCTGATTCCGGCCGCGACATTTAAGGCCGTCGGCCAGCGAAAGGTGATGAGAGATTGAAAATCGGAGTTTTCGGCGGCGCGTTCGACCCAATCCACAACGGGCACCTGCATCTGGCAAGGGAGTTTGCCCGCCGGCTGTCCCTCGATAAGGTTTTGCTGATACCCACGTCCCTGCCCCCGCACAAGCCGCACGCGTACATGGCTCCGCCGCAGCTCAGGCTGATGATGTGCCGGCTGGCTGTTGGGGAGGACGGCCTGTTCGAGGTGTCCGATATCGAAATCCGCAGAGAAGGCGCGAGCTTCACCGCCGACACCCTCAACGAGGTTTTGAAAATATATCCCGGCGCAAAGCTTTTTTTGATAACCGGCGCGGACATGTTCCTCACCCTTGGCACTTGGAACCGCTTTGAGGAGATTGCGCGGCTGGCGACCCTTTGCGCCGCGCCGAGGGGGGACGGCGACAGTCAAAGGCTGAAAAGCTACGCCAAAACCCTTGAACAGCGGGGCGCAAAATGCGTAATCGAGGATATCCCGCTGATGGACGTCTCCTCGACCGCGATACGCGAAAAAATCCTCGCGGGTGAAAGCATCGACCGGCTGGTGCCCGCTCCGATTGAGGAATATATCAAAAAGTTCGGGCTTTACAAAACCGCGCCCGGCGGGCCGGGGTACAGCGACAGCCAGTTTATCGAAATCATCCGCGGGCGGCTTTCCCCAAAACGTTTTAAACATTCCCTCGCGGTCGCAGAGCAGGCAAAGCGGCTTGCAACCCTCTACGGAGCCGACCCCAAAAAGGCGTACACCGCCGGCATTCTGCACGATATAATGAAGGACGCGGGCGCCGAGGCTCAGTTGCAAATCATAGGGGACTTTGGTATAATACTGGATAATGTTGAGAAGAATCTGCCCGGCTGCTGGCACGCCATTGCCGGCGCAGTTTTTATTGAACATATACTTGGGATTACCGACCGGGATTTAATCAACGCGGTGCGGTACCACACTACCGGCCGCGCGGGGATGTCCCCGCTTGAAGTAACGATTTACCTTGCCGATTTCACGTCGGCCGACCGGGATTTCCCCGGGGCGGACGAGATGCGGCGGCTTGCGGAAACAGGAATCCGGCCCGCGATGAAATACGGGCTGTCCTTTGTCCTGCGCGAGCTTATTGACAAATCCTCGGTGATACACCCCGACTCAATCCACGCTTACAACGAAACCGTCCTTGCCGGCGGCGAAGGGGGCGCTGAAAATGCCGAAGAACAGAAAAAAAACTGACTATGTCAGCCTTGCCAGCAAAACGGCTCGGCAAAACCCGGCTGGCCGCGCCGCCAAAAAAGGCACGGGCAAATCCAAAAAGGTCGTTACCGGAATACTCACCGGCATAATCGTGCTGATGGGGATTTTCATCATCGCCGGCGGGATTATGGTATACCGGGCGCTTTCCTCGCCCGGCGTAAAAGTCGAGGTAATCGAAGAGATGACCTCCCACATAAAGACCCCTTCAAATCTTCAGAGCAAAGTGGCATATTATATAGTGGGGCTTTTGGGCGAGGAGATTGACTCCACCACCGAGACCCTCGCAATCGTGTGCTGGGACAAAAAGGCGGGTACCCTTAATATCCTGCAGATACCGCAGGATACCTATCTTGGTGATTCCGGCCGTTGGGCGGTCAGGCGGGCCGCCGACGTGTGGGGCAACCCCAAAGACCTCGACTGGTGCCTGACATGCCGCGGGCCGGTCGAAAAGGATGAAATCCAAAACAACAAGCACACGGTCTGCAACACCGTTTTGTCAAAGGCGAAAGGCTCCGCCTCGCAGGATTTGTGCGGGGTATTCAACCACCTGCTGGGGCTGCCGGTTGACGGGTATTTCCTTTTCCCGCAGCAGGGGCTTGTAAAACTGGTCAATCTTGTGGGCGGCATTGACGTCAACCTCGACTCGGCGATAACCGTCGGGGACATCAGCTACAAAAAAGGAGTCCAGACAATCGACGGGGAGGCGGCGCTCTATCTTTCGGTAAACAAAAAAAGCGGGATTGCCGGCGACATTGAACGCTTGGTGCGCCAGAGAAAGGTGTTTGCGGCGCTGTTCCAAAGGCTGGCCAGGCTCTCAAAGGACAGGCTCGGCGGCGACTGCATTATCCCCTTGATGAACGGCTCCACGCCGATACGCACTAATTTCAGCCGTGATGAAATCGTGGATTTGATTTTCAGTATGCGGGATATAAATCTCTCCTCGATAACCGCGTACGTCCTGCCCGGCCGCACCGGCAACGCGGGAGGGAAAACCTACTACGCGGCGCATAAATCCTCGCTGCTGGAGCTTATCAATCAGGCTTTCAATCCTCACGGAATTCCGATTAACGAGGACAGCTTCCCCGAACTCAAAGAGCTGGGCAGCGGCAAACCGCAGGACACCCGCAAACAGGCGCTATCTGAAATCGCGGTCGAGCAGTCCGGCCTTGTTACCACAACCGCCGCTACCACAACAACAAAACCATAGATTTTTCAGAAAGTGGGTTTATATGGATTCAAAGGATTTGGTCAGATTTATAGTCGGCTCTCTGGACAGGCATAAAGCCGAGGATATCCAGATTATCGGTATTGGCGACCTGACGATTATCGCAGATTACTTTGTGATTGCGAACGGCACAAGCGCCGTACAGGTCAAGTCGCTCGCGGATTACCTTGAAAAGGAGCTTGGCGAGCAGGGGATTACCCCTATCAGGATAGAGGGCTACTCGACCGCCAACTGGATTTTAGTGGACTACGGCTCGGTGATTGTCCATGTTTTCTACAAGGAAACCCGCGGTTTTTACAACCTCGAACGGCTCTGGAAGGACGGACAGCATTATCAGCTATCCGATTTTCTAAATCCCGAACCGGCTTGACATAAAGATGATTTCGGATTATCCCTCACACAGAAAGGACTTGTTCTCGTTATGAAATACGACGCTGCCGCGATTGAGAGAAAATGGCAAAAGATATGGGACGAACAGTCGACTTTTGCGGTATCGATAGATAAAGCAAAACCGAAATTCTACGCTCTGGTTGAATTCCCGTACCCGTCGGGACAGGGTCTGCACGTGGGGCACCCGCGCTCATACACCGCGCTGGACGTAATCGCAAGGGCACGCCGCATGCAGGGCTATAACGTGCTCTACCCGATGGGCTGGGACGCTTTCGGCCTGCCGACAGAGAACTTTGCAATCGCCAACAAAATCCACCCCGAAAAAGTAACCGAAAAAAATGTGGAAAGGTTTAAAGCCCAGCTGAAATCCCTTGGTTTGTCGTTTGACTGGAGCCGGGAAATCAATACCACCGACCCGGATTACTATAAATGGACACAGTGGATTTTCCTGCAGCTTTTCAAGCGCGGGCTTGCCTACAAAAAGGAAATGGCGGTCAACTGGTGCACAAGCTGCAGGTGTGTTCTCGCGAATGAGGAAGTGGTCGCCGGCGTCTGCGAGCGCTGCGGCGGCGAGGTTGTCCGCAGGGTCAAAAGCCAGTGGATGCTGAAAATCACCGAATACGCCCAGCGCCTGATTGACGATTTGGATTTGGTGGATTACCCCGAAAGGGTGCGGGTACAGCAGATTAACTGGATTGGGCGCTCGGACGGGGCGCAGGTACGGTTTGAAACCACCGCCGGCGACCCAATCGAAGTGTTCACCACCCGCCCCGACACCCTGTTCGGCGCGACCTATATGGTCATCGCGCCCGAACACCCGCTTATTGAAAAATGGGCGGGAATTCTTGAAAACATCGACGAGGTGAAAGCCTACCAAAGGCAGGCCGCCAAAAAATCGGATTTTGAGCGCACCGAAATCGCAAAGGAAAAGACCGGCGTCGAGCTTAAGGGCGTGCGCGCCGTCAACCCGGTTAACAACCGCGAAACCCCGATTTTCATCTCGGACTACGTGCTGGTTTCTTACGGCACCGGCGCGATAATGGCGGTCCCCGGCCACGACACGCGGGACTGGGAGTTCGCAAAAAAATTCGGGCTGCCGATTGTGGAAGTAGTCAAGGGCGGGGATATCGAGAAAGAAGCCTTTACCGACTGCGAGACCGGCATTATGGTTAATTCGGGCTTTCTTGACGGGATGACGGTGGAGAACGCCAAAAAGGCGATTACCGACTGGCTGGTTCAAAAAGGGCTGGGCGAACACAAGGTCAATTACAAATTAAGAGACTGGGTATTCTCCCGCCAGCGGTACTGGGGTGAGCCCATCCCGATTATAATCTGCCCGAACTGCGGGTTTGTGCCGCTTGACGAGGAAGAGCTGCCGCTGCGGCTGCCGATGGTGGAGAGTTACGAGCCCACCGAATCCGGGGAATCCCCGTTAGCCGCAATCAGCGACTGGGTGAACGTCCGCTGCCCGGAATGCGGCGGGGACGCAAAGCGCGAAACCGATACAATGCCGCAGTGGGCGGGCTCGTCATGGTATTTCCTGCGCTATACCGACCCGCACAATGACAAAGAGCTGGCCTCCAAAGGGGCGCTCCAGTACTGGCTGCCGGTCGACTGGTACAACGGCGGGATGGAGCACACCACCCTTCACCTGCTTTACAGCCGTTTCTGGCACAAGTTCCTTTATGACATCGGGGTTGTCCCAACCCCTGAGCCTTACGCCAAACGCACCAGCCACGGAATGATACTTGGCGAAAACGGGGAGAAAATGTCAAAATCGCGGGGCAATGTTATAAACCCCGACGAAATCATAAAAGAATACGGCGCCGACACCCTGCGACTTTACGAGATGTTCATCGGGGATTTTGAAAAGGCGGCGCCATGGTCCAGCACGAGTATCCGCGGCTGCCGGCGCTTTATCGAGCGGGTGTGGACGCTGCAGGAAGACGTACTGCCAGACGAGAATATCCGCGCCGAGCTTGAAACCGCGTTCCACAGGACCATCCGCAAGGTCGGGGAGGATATCGAAAACCTGAAATTCAATACCGCAATCGCCGCGCTGATGGCGCTGCTAAACGACGTGAACGAAACGGGTTCAATCACCCGCGGCGAACTGCGGGTTTTCCTGATTTTGCTCAACCCCTTTGCCCCGCACGTTACCGAAGAAATCTGGGAGAACTTAATGTTTTCCGGGCAGATTTCGCAGCAGCAGTGGCCGGAATACGACGAGCAGAAATGTATCGAGCAGACGATTGAAATCGCGGTACAGATAAACGGCAAGGTGCGCTCCCGCGTAACCATACCGGCCGATTCGGACAGCGGTCAGGCAATTTCGGCCGCAAAGGCGGATGAAAAAATCGTAGCCGCAATCGCCGGCATGCAGATTGTCAAGGAACTGTACGTTCCGGGCAAGCTGGTAAATATCGTTATCAAAAAATAAAGGCTGCGCAACAGCCGCCCATGCCCTGTTTAATAAGGGGTTATATGCCGATAACGACAGGCGTCTTAACATAAAAACCACCAAAGCGGCAATCCGCTTTGGTGGTTTTCATTTGCGTTCTGTTCAGCTGCTTGTTCCTGTTATCACAAATCCAGCCGGCCGTACAGGGAGGAGGACTCCTCTTTTTCTGACATTGTCCTTGCCGGCGGGGTCGCACCGTCCACTGTGGGCAGCGGATTGCTGCGCGGAATAAACTCCCTTATCGCACGCTCGGCGTCAGCAGCCGGCTGCTGTCCTGCGGCGCCCGCCGATTTCTTCTTTGACGACTTTTTGCGGCCGCCCCTGCCCGACCTTTTCCCCGGGTTGTCTTCGGACGGCCCGATAATTACGTGGCGGTAAGGCTCTTCCCCGACGCTCCACGAGGTCGCCCCCTTAACTTCCTGAACCGCGGTGTGGATAATTCTCCTCTCGTACGGGTTCATCGGCTCAAGTGAGGTTTTCCTGCCGGTTTTCGCGGCCCCCCGCGCGATTTTTTTAGCCAAACCGATAAGCGACTGTTCGCGCTTTTCGCGGTAGTTTCCGATATTAAGGGTTATGCGGTAATATGAGTTATCAACCCGGTTTGCGACCAGCCCGGCCAGATACTGCAGCGCGTCAAGGGTTTCCCCGCGCCGCCCGATAATCACACCCAGATTGTCGCCGGAAATTTCGAGTGTGCTGCCTTTTTCCCCTTCTATGATTTTGATTTCCGGGTTAGGCACACCCATTCTAACAAGGATTTCTTTCAGATATTCTGCCGCCTGCTGGGCAGGCGAGATTTTAAAATAAGCCCGGACTCTTGCGGGACTGCCGCCGAACAATCCCAAAGTCTTTTTCTGCGGCAGCTGCAAAATCTCGAACTGAAGCTCTGCGCCCGGCATGCCCAGAGCTTCGGCCGCCAGATTCTTGGCCTCCTCGATTGTTTCGGCTTCCTTTATTACTTCCCTCAGCAAGTGTTTTCATCCTTTCCCTTGCGGATTACATTCATTCTTCCTGCCCTGTGTCCTTACTTTCGCTCGTTTCCGGTTTTGGCGCCGTATCCTCCGCGTTCTGCTGCGCTCCTTTTTCTCTGTCAGTCTCTTTTAATCTGTCCACATCCGCCGGTTTTTTGGGGGAACTCTTGGATTTTGATTTTTTCCCTTTTGCCGCGGCCTGATTTGCCGCGTTCAGTTCGGCATTTTCGCGCGCCCGCGCCTGCGCCAGCCGTTTTTTGTCCTCCAGCTTCTGCCTGCGGCGTTCCTGATACTCAAGCTCGGCCTGCTCGCGGATTTTGGCGGGGTTGTAAATCTGGTTTAAGATGATTGTCTGAACGAGGGCGAGGATATTCGAGCTTATCCAGTAAACACCTACCGCGCCGGGGACCCTGAACGTAATAAACAGCGAGAACAGCGGCATCACAATAAGCATGGCATTGTTCTGGCAGCCCTGCCCCGGCTGGGCCGACGACGACTGTGCGGCGTTTATATACCGCATTGAAATAAAACTCGACGCAAACGCCGTAAGGCCGGAGATAATCGCGATAATCCAGAGTGCATTTATCCCGGCAAACCCTCTCTCGTTCCACGGGTTTTGAAGAAGGGTGTTCCCAAAGAAATTAAAATCCCTGCGCAGCCTGTCCATCTGGTTATAGTATTCCACGGCCGAGACGTTTTTTCTTGCGCTGGCTGAAAGTTCCGAAATGAAATCAATCACTCTCTGCTTGTTTTTGTCAATCACCATCAAAAGCTTAAGCTCGCGGTAAATGTTCCTGTCCGATCTTTCGCTCTCCGAAAGCCTGTTCGGGTCGGGCACTTCCACCGTTTCCCCGTCTTCCCCTTCCTTGGTTTCCTGCGCAACTGCGGAAAAGCTCGCCTCAAGCACCTCGGCCGGGATTCGGGTCAGGTTTGAAATCGGCTTGTAGATGACAGCGATAACCCCGAATAGCACAATCATCTGAATTATGGTCGGCAGGCACCCGCCGGTAAGGCTGACGCCCTCTTTTTCGTAAAGCTGCATTTGTTTTTCCTGCAGCTTCTTTTTGTCCTTGGCGTATTTTTTCTGAAGCCTCTCAAGCCGCGGAGTCAGGCGCGCGCGGTCCGCCTGCATTTTCTGGGACTTCAGGGACAGCGGGAATGTAGCTGCGCGCACAACAAGAGTGAATAGAAATATCGACAGAAAATAATTCCCGATAAAACGGTAAAAAAACCATAGAATATACCCCAACGGCACTGCAAGTAAATCAATTCCCGGAATCATCAGAATATTCCTCCGATTTTGTTTCTTTAAGCTCGGCCGCAATCAGGCGTTCAGACCGTCCGCGCTATCGTCGCCGCCGGGATTTTCGTGGCTTTTTCGCCTGCCCCCCATACCCTGTTGAGGAACAGGGTCATACCCCGGCTTGCCAAACGGGTTGCAGCGGAGTATCCTCCACGCCGCCATCGCCCCGCCGCGCAGTAACCCGAAACGCTCAATAGCCTCAGCCGCGTATTCGGAGCATGTCGGCACAAACCGGCAGCTGGGCGGGGTTTTTGAGGAAATACTGCGCTGGTAAAACCTGATAAGCCTGATGGCAATCCTTCTGATACTCATTGTTTAAGCACACCCAGCGCTTTCAACTGCGACTCCATAATCTGCCTGATTTCGGTGCTTTTTAAAAAGACGGTCCTGCGGCGGGCTACAAAAACTATATCCCACCCGCGGTTTACGCGGGGCAGGAGCGCGCGGTACGCTTCCCTGATTACCCTGCGGCACCTGTTCCGGCGCACCGCCCCTCCAATCTTCTTTCCGACGGTGATTCCGACTCTTGTAACCCCTTCGCGGTTCCTTTTGGCATAAGTTACGAGCGCGGCATCCACCTGCGATTTCCCGAGGTAGTAAACGGTGCGGAAATCGGTATTGCGGTTGAGTGAGGCAAAACGCGCCATAAAGCATCACTTTTCCAAAAAACAGAATATTAAAAAAAGCCACTCATTGGTGGCCCTTTTTAGTAGGTGAGACGCTTTCTTCCTTTTGCTCTCCTGCGAGCAAGCACCTTGCGGCCATTGGCAGTCGCCATTCTCTTGCGGAAACCGTGTTCCTTTTTTCGGTGCCTTTTTTTGGGCTGATAAGTACGAAGCATCGTGTTTCCCCCCTTCGGTCAGCCTGCGCACAGCCACTTTGCAGACCACACCCTGCGGCAAACGCCTTGCAAGTTTCAATTATATACCCATAAACACAAAAATGTCAATAGATTTTTGTCCATTCCGCTTCTTTACCATAGTAATATATTAAAACAATGTAAGATATATATGCAGTTATATTAGTGATATTGCTACCCTTTTATCAATTGAAATGGCGGCGTTTTTATGCTATAATGGAACATACAAATTTTTCTTTGCCCACACGCCGTCAAACAGGGAACGGGTATACAGCATCGGCTGTATTTTTTTGGCCAGTCTGCGGTTTTGCTGGCAGTTTTTGGCTGTTTTTTTTCTTGTTTTGCGTATCTTCCGCTTGCCTTTTTATTTCCAAAAGATATATCACACTATCACGTTAAGGAGTTTTTTTGATGGAAACCATAAAGGAAGCATGGACCGGCATACTCAACTATCTTCAAAATCAAAACGATATAAGCGAAGTCGCTTTCAACGTATGGATAAGCTGTATTGAGCCATATACCATAGAAGACGGAAATGTCGTTGTCTTTGTCCAAACCAGTTTTCAGCGCAAAATCATTAATGAGCACTACCAGAACAAATTATGCGAAGCCTTCAACCATGTATTGGGGCTCCCGCTCGGTCTTAAGATTTTGTCGCGCGACGAGCTGTCCGCCGCGGATTCTCCGGCTGCCGAAGAATGCGGCGACCCCGGAAACCTTTTTGGGCAGAAGAGCTCGGATTACGAATACTCGTTTGAAAATTTCATAGTCGGCTCGTCAAACAAGTTCGCGCACGCCGCGTCCCAGGCCGTGGCCAGCAAGCCGGCGGGCTATTACAACCCGCTTTTCATCTACGGTGGCTCCGGGCTTGGGAAAACCCACCTGCTTTACGCCATCTGCAACGAAATCCGCAAGAACATGCCGTCGGTAAAGATTATCTACACAAAGGGCGAGTACATCGCCAACGAATTAATCGAATCAATCGGCACCGGCACCACATCCGAATTTCGGGCAAAATACAGGCAGGTGGACGTGCTGCTGGTGGACGATATCCAGTTCATCGCGGGCAAGGTATCCACCCAGGAGGAATTTTTCCACACTTTCGACGCCCTGCATCAGGCTAACAAACAGATTGTGCTGACCTCCGACCGGCCGCCCAAGGAAATCGCGACCCTTGAAGAGCGGCTGCGCACCCGCTTTGAAATGGGGCTGCTCGCGGATATCCAGCCGCCCGACCTTGAAACCCGGATAGCGATTGTAAAGCGCAAGGCGCAGCTATTGGATTTGCAGATTAGCGACAGCATCGCCGAGTACATAGCTTCCCAGTTAAAAAACAACGTAAGGCAGCTTGAAGGGGCGGTGAAGCGGATGCGCGCGCAGTATCTCCTCGGCGGCGAACAGCCGTCCATGCTGACCGCCCAGAACGCCATCCGCGACATCAAAAACGACAGCCAGCCGGTCCCGGTAACCGTCGAGCGGATAATCAACGAAGTCGCACGCACCTTTAACGTCTCGCCCGAAGACATCAGGTCAAGCAAGCGCACCGCCCAGATTTCAAAGGCAAGGCAGGTCGCAATCTACGTGGTGCGGGACATCACCGGCCTTCCGATGAAGGCCATCGGCAACGAATTCGGCACAAGGGACCATTCAACAGTGGTTTACGCGATACAAAAGGTCGAATCCTTAATGGAAAAGGATTCGTCCTACAGGGGCATGATAAAGGATATCATCAAAAATATCAGCGGCTAATTTTTCTCAACCGCTTTCAACATTTCCTGCACATCAGTTTTTCTTCAAAATCCCTCGGTTTTTCCGCGCCGGGTTTGAAAATGTTGAAAAACATTTTAACACCGTTTTTTCGGTTTTACTTTTTATCCACCGCTTTTCCTCATTTTCTCGACATTATTTAACCATGCTGTGAATTTAATTTTTTTGTTTCACAAATCCACAAAAACCGCAACAGCCAATCAACATTTTTCTTTTTCATTAATCCTTTGAGTTAAGCCAAAATCCGCAGTTTTCCACTGTTTTAACAGCCCCTACTATGGACTACTAAAAGAAAGGAATGATTTGATGAACATAATCTGTAATAAGCATGCTCTGATTGACGCGGTCGGCAATGTAGGTCATGCCGTTTCAGCAAAATCCACCCTTCCGGCCCTGGAGGGAATTCTTATTAAATCAGCTGACAACTCGCTCTTCCTTGCGGGATACGACCTTGACATGGGGATTACCACCACCATTGAGGCCACGGTGAGGGAACCCGGCGCGGTGGTGCTGAACGCGAGGCTGTTCGGGGATATTGTCAGAAGGCTGCCAGACGAGAACGTCTACATCAGCACCGACGAGAAGCTGGGCGCGACCATAAGGAGCGGCAAGTCCGAGTTTACCATAATGGGGATTTCGGCGGACGAATATCCTGAAATCCCTTCGGTGAGCGACGGGGCGGGGTTCACCCTGCCGCAGAATATGTTAAAAAGCATGATAAGGCAGACAATCTACGCGGTCGCTCAGACCGACAGCCGGCCGGTGCACACGGGAATACAGTTCGAGCTTGAAAACAACGTCCTGAAACTGGTGGCGGTGGACGGTTCCCGCCTTGCCATCAGGAGCGAGAAGATAAAGACCGACGAGAAACTTAAATTCGTGGTCCCCGGCAAGACGATGGGCGAGGTTTTAAAGCTTTTGTCGGACGAGGAGACCCCGCTTTCCCTTGCCGTCGGCAAAAGGCATATAGTGATGGAGATAAACGGCTACGCGGTGATTTCGAGGCTTTTGGACGGGGAGTTTCTGCCGTACAACAAGGCAATCCCGCAGCAGATAACCAGCACCGTGCGGGTGAGGACGAGGGAATTCATCGACGCGGTCGAGCGCGCGTCATTGGTTATCAACGACAGGATAAAATCCCCGCTGGTCAGCGAATTCAGGGACAACCAGATAATCCTGTCGTGTATTACCCCATTGGGCAGCGCCTGCGACATCATCAGCGCCGAAGTAGAGGGGAACGCTGAGGAAATGGGCTTTAACAGCCGTTTTCTGCTTGACGCGCTTAAAAACACCGATACCGACGAAGTAAAGATAGAATTGAGCGGGCCGCTTTCCCCGATGAAGATAATGCCGGTAACCGGGGATTCCTTCTTGTTCCTGGTTCTTCCGGTGAGGCTGAAGCGATGACCGCGAAAAAGATTGAAATCACAACCGAATATATTAAGCTTGACTCTTTTCTCAAATTCTGCGGCGCCGCGCTTACCGGCGGGCAGGCAAAGGAAATGGTGAAGTCGGGCGCGGTGAAAGTGAACAATGAAATCTGCTTTCAGCGCGGAAGGAAACTTAAAGCAGGCGACGAAATCCTTATTGAAACCGCCGGTGCCCGGTATGTGGTTGAGAAGAAAACTTAACGCGGCGGCAGGAAAGGAAAGGCATTGAGTATTGATTGTAACCCAGCTTGAATTTGACGGTTTTCGCAATCTTGAAACCGGAATGATAACGCCCGACCCCGGCGTCAACATCTTTTACGGGGACAACGCGCAGGGGAAAACCAACCTGCTTGAGGCCACCTGGCTTTTTACAGGCGGCAAGAGCTTTCGCGGCAGCCGGGATTTTGAGACCGTTTGTTTTGGGAAGGAAAGGGCAAGGCTTGGGCTTGAATTTACTGCTTTCGGCCGCAGCCAGCGCGCGGAAATCGAAATACAAAAGCGCAGAAAAGCATGGCTCGGCGGAATACCGCTTGAGTCGCCGGCAAAGCTGGCGGGCAATTTTTGTGCGGTGGTCTTCTTTCCCGCACACCTGTCTTTAATCAAGGACGGCGCGGAAGGCCGCCGGCGTTTTATTGATACCGCCTGCTGCCAGATAAGGCCGGGATATGTGAAAATCCTGTCGAGCTTCAGCCGAGCGCTCGCGCAGCGCAACGCGCTGTTAAGAAACATAAAGCAAAATCCGGGGCTTTCCCGCGGCGGCAGCCAGCTTGCGGCATGGAACGAGCGGCTTGCAAGCCTCGGCGCGCAGGTTTTCGCGGCGCGCGCCGGATATGTCCGCCGGCTGATACCGGCGGCAGGTCAGATTTACGGCGGGATTTCGGGCGGCGAAGAGCTTACAATCAGCTACAAATCGAGCGCCGGTGAGCAGGATATAACCCCGCAGCAGGCTTACTCAAACCTGCTTGCCCTTTTAAAAGACAACCAAAACGCCGATTTGGCCGCGGGGTTCACTACCGCAGGCCCCCACCGCGACGATTTGGAGATTATGATTGGCGGGAAATCCGCGCGGGTCTTCGGCTCGCAGGGCCAGCAGCGTTCGGCGGTGCTCGCGCTGAAACTTGCGGAAGCCTCCCTTCTGAAAAACGCGACGGGGGAACAGCCGGTCGCGCTGCTGGACGACGTATTGAGCGAGCTTGACACCGCAAGGCAGGACTATATACTCAACCACATAAAGGGATGGCAGGTGTTCATCACCGGCTGCGACCCGAACCCGGCGCTGCGGATGGCGGGCGGCAGGGTCTATAAAGTCAGCAACGGCCGGGTAACCGGCTGAATACCAAAACCGTGAAAGCGGGTTAAGGCTTATGTATCTGCATCTGGGGCAGGGCACGGTTGTGCGGACAAAAGACATAGTCGGGATATTCGACATGGACAAAACCACTATTTCAAGGATTTCAAGGCAGTTCCTTGCGGACGCCCAAAAAGGCGGCAGGGTTGTCAACGTAACCGGGGAACTGCCCAAAAGCTATGTCGTTTGCGTTGATAAAGACAAAAATGAGACCGTATACATCTCCCAGCTGTCGCCGTCCACCCTGCGGCGCAGGGCCGGCCTGCCCGATGGGCTGGCGGAAGACGCCGGCGGCCGGGCAAAGTAAGGGTATGCGGCATTGACATATGCTAGGCAGATTGAAAGACGGAGGTAAACCATGAACACCGGATTAGACAATACCAGAAATCAGGAGA
>LFTH01000088.1 GCA_001513365.1 Clostridiales bacterium DTU033
AAATAGTATTCCCAGGGTGTATCGCCGGCATTCATGTCTGACGACACGCATACCGCCGCTCTACCCTGGGATACCCACCAATACAGGCTAAGCAACCATCTGATTTCATTTGTAAACCCACAGCTTATTTCCCTGTATTCTTGTCTGAATCGAACAACTGTTTACACAAAATTTTACGGAGTGCCCTTCTTTTCGCCAACGGTACAGCATACTTTCCGCAATCCCAAGGTCAGACGCTACCTGCTTGACACTTTTAGGACTTGCATAACTGAGCTTAACAGCATTTTTCTTAAATTCTTCATCGTATTTTGCTCTGATTACAGACATGATTGGTACCTCCGTTTTTTCTTGTGTTCTATCTTACCATCCTGTCCGATATTTTAACATACTCCCACGCCCTTATCGACAGAATGAACGACCGGGACGCAAGCTTTGAAACCGCAGTGAAGTATTTTGCGCTTGCCGACGAGTATGCGCCGCTTTACCGCAAAACCAGCTTTCAAATCCATTGGGCAAAAATGTAGCGTCTTACCTACAGCCTGTTTTTTGCGGACAACCAAACGGAAGAAATAATTCGCGAAATCTTTGAAAACCTTGACAGGACCGGGGCATATTTAAAAAGCGTTGTGCTTGCCAGACTTATGGGGTATTATTGCGCGGTATCCGATTATCCCAATGCCGTAAAATGCGCGAAGCTGTGCATAGAAACGGGAGAGAGAGCCGGTATGCTGCTTCACGCGGCGCTGGCGTACGGGGTGCTCGCAAGGGCGGCGATAGCGGCGAAGGAGATTGAAAAAGCGGCAGCCCTGACAAGTCGTTACCTGAAACTCTGTTCCGACAACGGGATTTATGAGTATTTCAGGCTGCGCAGCGCTTACAACCCAATTCTGGAGTTCGCGTACTGCCGCGGAATAGAAACGGAGTTTACCGCCCGGATGATGGAATTCGTCGGATACCGGCCAAAAAAAGCCTATGCTGAAACACTGGGAGCTTTTACCGTCTATCAGGACAGGGAAA
Organism: Clostridiales bacterium DTU033; assembly: GCA_001513365.1. Taxonomy (GTDB): domain Bacteria; phylum Bacillota; class Clostridia; order Oscillospirales; family Acutalibacteraceae; genus Avimonas. The sequence goes on from LFTH01000088.1 coordinate 1,018, forward strand.
GAAAAAAGATTGTAAAATTCAGGACCAAAAAAGAGCGCGAGCTTTTGGCCTTTCTGCTGGACGCGGGGGACTGTGGGGCCACAAAAGAACAGATATCCAACGCCATCTGGCGGGATTCCGAATCCGGCAATATAAAGAACCTGATTGCGGTTAATCTAAGACACATAAAAAACGACCTTGAGGTCGCCGGCATAAAAGAATCGGTTGTTTGCCGGGAAAACCGCTATTTTATCTGCCGCGATGAAATTGAATGCGATTTTGAGCTCTTTGAAAGGGCGTATGAAGAATTTAAGCTCAACAATGCCGCGGCGCAGGTGAGGGAGCTGCTGTCCCTTTACAAAGGTGAATACTTATCGGATTTTGAAGCGCTTTGGGCTACCGCCAAAAAAATCAGATACCACGAAATCTATGAGAAAGCCAAAAAATCCCTGCGCTGATATAGATTTTTATTGTAATCCAATTTATCTTACTCATAAAAAATTGATATTGTACGCACGTTTTTATCCGCAAACCGTAAAGCAAACTCCCTGCCGGTTTTGACCGGCGGGGGTTTTGTGTTTTAATTTGAAAAATAATCTTTATATGTTGCGGCCGCAACATATCTTTATCGAAAAATGTTGTAATATCGGTATTGATTAATTAATCAACTGGAAAGGGGGCTACAAATTGAAAGCCTATGTAGATAAATCAGGTTGTATCGGCTGCGGCCTTTGCTGCGAAATCTGCCCAAGCGTGTTTGCCATGGGTGATGACGGGTTAGCCGAAGTATATGGGGAGGTAACCAACGAGAATGCCGCCGAGGTGGAGGAAGCCCGAATTCGCTGTCCGGTTTCGGTGATATCGGTCGAAATGTAAGATTGATACCCTAGTATTAAAAGAGGAACTCCTGTCAAACTGCGAGCGCAGGCTTTGCGCTCCCGCCGAGGAGACAAATAAGCGGCCCGGTCCGTGGCCGCTTATTTTTGCAGGATTAAAAAGCGGCGTTGGAATAACCGCGCAAACAACGCACCCTGATAAACGCGCAATAAAAAACCGCATGCCCACTATACGGAAAAATAAATATGGAACTTCCGGGTCAGAAGTGATATAATGAACGCGTTTACAGATAAAAAAGAGGATGTTACTATCGATGCTGAAAAGAATAAAGCCGATTTACTGGATGTTTTACGAAGCATTCTGCAAGGTCCTGTCCACCTTATCGCCTGTGCTGGCCAGCAAGTATTTTTACAAAAAGGCGAACGGAAAGCCGCTGAACCTTTCAGACCCGCAGGGGTTTAACGAAAAGCTGATGTGGCTAAAGCTGAACACATACCGCGACAACCCCTTGGTCGCCCAATGCGCCGACAAATACAGGGTCAGGGAATATGTAAAAAAACGCGGATGCCCCGAAATACTCAACGAGCTGATTGCGGTGTGGGAATCGGTCGATGAAATCGACTGGGACAGCCTGCCCGATAAATTCGCCATCAAATGCAATCACGGCTGCAAATACAATATCATCTGCGAGGACAAAAGCAATCTCGACATAAAAAAAGCCCAAAAAAAGCTTCGGGCCTGGATGAGAGAGGACTACTGGCGCAAAAGGGCGGAGGTGCATTACAGGCATATCCCAAAAAGAATAATCTGCGAAAAATATCTTAATACCGGCACAGGCTCTCTGCCAATCGACTATAAATTCTATTGTTTTCACGGCGAGCCCAGACTGGTGCTGGCCTGCCTTGACCGGGGGAGCAATGTTAAGCTGTTTCTTTTTGATTTGAACTGGAACCTGCTGGATTACGGCGGCACTCCCGACGGCACAAAAGTCGAAAAACCGGCGTCGTTTTCGCGGATGGTTGAGTACAGCAAAAAGCTGGCCGGGGATTTCCCCTTTGTGAGAATAGATTTCTACGAGTGCGGCGGAAACCCCGTATTCGGGGAAATGACCTTTACGCCCGCCGCCTGCCTCGCGCAGCATTACACCGAAAAAGGGCAAATAGAACTTGGCAAAATGATTAACCTGGATTTGGCAAAACAGCCCCGCTAAACCGAAACAAAAAACCGTCTTTGCGGCAAATGCCCAAAGACGGTTTTTTGGTATGTTTTTTCTCTTACATTTTATATACTCTGTCGCCAGTGAGGATTTCTACACCGCCCTGTTTTAAAACCTCGATTGCGCGCTCGTTGTCGTTCACCCGGAGGATGACATAGGCCCGATCTTTATCCCTTGAGATGAAGGCATACATGTATTCAATGCCCATGCCCGCGTCGGCAAGGCACTTCATGGCGCTTGAAAAACCCCCCGGCTTGTCGGGAATTCCGATTGCAATCACATTTGTGAGCGAAACTGTAAGCCCGGCGTCTTTAAGGGCTTTTTCCGCCTCGTCCGGTTTATCTACAATAAGGCGCAGGATACCGAAATTGGTGGTGTCGGCGATGGACAGGGCGCGGATGTCAATACCCGCTTTGGCGATAATCTCGGTTATTTCGGCAAGCCGTCCAGCTTTGTTCTCAACAAAAATTGAAAGCTGTTTAATCAGCATTACAATACCTCCCTGTTCTGCGTACTCTTTTATCGGTCTATCCATATTGTACCACGGCACGTGGCTGTCGGCAAGTGGGGTTGTTCGAATTTTTTATATCAAGCGGGTTGATTTATGATATAATACAAAACACGGCTGAAAAAGAGGTCATGACCCCGCTGTCAGTGGTTGTAACCGGCCGGCAATTGTGGTATATTAAAGTGTATTGTAATACATGGTATCGCGCGGAATTTAAAGATTTTTCGGCCTCAGTCCGCTGCCTTATTATAAAACCCTGTTTTTGCCCCAATCCGGGCATAAACACAACCGAAAGGATTGAATTTTTAATGGGCCTTATCAAAGTGCTGTTCGGCGATTACAGCGCAAGGGAAATAAAAAGAATACAGCCGCTGTGCGACAAAATCCTCTCGCTCGCAGACAAATACCGCGCAATGAGCGAGGAAGAGCTTAAAAGCCAGACCGCGCTGTTCAAGGAACGGCTCAGCAACGGCGCCAGTCTTGACGATATTCTGCCTGAGGCGTTTGCCCTGTGCCGCGAGGCTACCGACCGGGTACTCGGCACCCCGCACTTTCCGGTGCAAATCCTCGGCGGAATAATCCTCCATCAGGGCAGGATTGCCGAAATGAAGACCGGCGAAGGAAAAACCCAGACCGTCATCCTGCCCGCATATCTCAACGCCCTTACCGGAAAAGGCGTGCATGTGGTTACGGTGAATGACTACCTTGCAAGGCGGGACAGCGAATGGATGGGCAAGGTCTACCGCTATCTCGGCCTTTCGGTCGGCCTTATTGTCCACGGGCTGAACTCCGCGGAGAGGAAGGCCGCATACGCCGCGGACATCACTTACGGTACCAACAACGAATTCGGGTTCGACTATCTGCGGGACAATATGGTCATCTATAAGGAAGACAAGGTGCAGCGCCCCCACCATTACGCAATCGTGGACGAAGTGGACTCCATCCTGATTGACGAGGCGCGCACCCCGCTTATCATATCCGGTCAGGGGGACAAATCAACCGAGCTGTACTACCGCGCCGACCAGTTCGCGAAAACCCTGAAACTGATAAAGGTGCGAGAGCAGGATTCCAAAGAGGAGCAGGACAACGTGGACGCCGACTATATCGTTGACGAAAAGGCGAGAACCGCGACTCTTACCCGCTCCGGAGTAGCCAAAGCGGAGAAGTACTTCAATGTCGAAAACCTGATGGACCCCGAAAACATAGCCCTGCTCCACCATATAAATCAGGCAATCAAAGCCCGCGGCGTGATGAAGCGGGACGTGGACTATGTGGTAAAAGACGGTCAGGTAATCATCGTGGATGAGTTCACCGGCCGGTTAATGTTCGGCAGGCGGTACAACGAGGGACTGCATCAGGCGATTGAAGCAAAAGAAGGTGTGCAGGTCGAGCGGGAGAGCAAAACCCTGGCCACCATTACTTTCCAAAACTATTTCAGGCTGTATAAAAAACTCGCCGGCATGACCGGTACCGCGCTGACCGAAGCGCAGGAATTTGAGCAGATTTACAAGCTGGACGTAGTCGAGATTCCGACCAACAAGCCGATGATACGGATAGACCATCCCGACAGCGTATATAAAACCGAACGGGGAAAATTCCGCGCGGTAATCGAACAGATTGAAAAATGCCACGCAAAAGGTCAGCCTGTTCTTGTGGGCACCATCTCAATCGAAAAATCCGAGATTTTATCCAAGCTGTTGAGCCAACGAGGGATTAAGCACGAGGTTCTGAACGCCAAACACCACGATAAGGAAGCTGAAATCATAGCCCAGGCCGGCAAGCCGGGCGCGGTTACAATCGCGACCAACATGGCGGGGCGCGGAACTGACATCAAGCTCGGCGGCAACGCGGAATATCTTGCGAAGGCCGAAATGCGCAAAATGGGCATACCGGAGGAAATAATCTCAAGGGCCACCGATTACAGTGACACCAAAGACCCGGAAGTGTTGCAGGCGCGCGAAACCTTCCGCCGGCTTGAAAAGGAATTCCAGAAAGAAATTGATGTGGAAACCGAGAAAGTCTGCGAGGTAGGCGGGCTGTTCATACTGGGTACCGAAAGGCATGAATCCCGCCGTATAGACAACCAGCTCCGCGGACGTTCCGGCCGGCAGGGCGACCCGGGCGAATCCAAGTTCTACCTGTCGCTGGAAGACGATTTAATGCGCCTGTTCGGCGGCGAGCGTATCAATTCTCTGATGGATACCCTCGGCATAGACGAGGACACCCCGATTGAAAACCGGCTGTTGACCAATTCAATTGAAAACGCGCAGAAGAAAGTGGAAGAGCGCAACTTTGCAATCCGGCGCGACCTGCTGCAGTTCGACGACGTGATGAACCGCCAGCGCGAAATCATTTACAGCCAGCGCGACATGGTGCTTAACGGCGAGAACGTGCGCGACGCGATTATCGGCATGATAAAGGAATCAATCGAAACCAACTGCCGGGTTTTCCTCGCAAGCGACGACCAGCACGAAACATGGAATATCGAAGGGCTGAGAAACTTCTACAACGGCTGGCTGACCACCGACGAGGATTTCCGTTTTACAAAACAACAGCTTGAAGACATCACCCGCGAGGAAATCATCGCGTCCCTTTATGAGCGCGCGCTGAAGATATATGAAGAAAAAGAAAAGCAGTACGGCGACGAACTCATGCGGGAGATGGAGCGGGTAGTCCTGCTTAAGACCGTTGACCGCTACTGGATGGAGCATATTGACAATATGGACGAACTGCGCCGCGGCATTCACCTGCGCGCCTACGGCCAGAAAGACCCTGTGGTGATGTACAGGATTGAGGGTTTTGACATGTTTGACCAGATGGTCGCCTCAATTCGCGAAGAAACCGCCCGTCTTATGCTCACAGTACAAATCCGCTCACAGGAGCAGCCAAAGCGCGAACAGGTCGCAAAGCCTACGACTGCGTCCGCCGGCGGCTCGGAACCGAGGCAGCCGGTGCGCAGAACGGCCGCCGAAAAGGTAGGCAGGAACGACCCCTGCCCCTGCGGTAGCGGTAAAAAGTATAAAAAATGCTGCGGGGCGGGCGACTAAAACGCCGAAAACATGTGTAAGCGCGCGCCGCGCAGACAGATTTGCAGAAAGGACATCCAGCATGGAATACAGTTTTGCCGATTCCGTAAAATCTTTAAACCCATCCGCAATCCGTGAAATACTGAAATATGCGGCAGACCCCGAAGTGGTTTCTCTTTCGGCGGGCAACCCTTCCCCCGAAGCCTTTCCGACAGAAAAAATCGCTAAGATTTCGGCGGGTATTCTCGCAGAACGGCCCATCGAGGTTTTGCAGTACAGTACCACCGAAGGGTACCAACCCCTGCGCGACCGCCTGACCGCATATCTTAAGGAAAAACACAGTATCGGGCGGGAATTCGACAATATCCTGATTACGTCGGGGGCGCAGCAGGTTATGGAGCTGGCGGCAAAAGTGCTGTGCAACCCCGGAGACGCCGCTGTCTGCGAAGCGCCCAGCTTTATCGGCTCGCTCAATTCCTTCCGCTCGCTTGGAGTAGAGCTTGTGGGCGTGCCGATAGAGGACGACGGGATGAATATGGAGGCGCTTGAACAGGCGCTTAAAGCCAATAACCGAGTCAAATTCATCTATACCATACCGAATTTTCAAAACCCGTCGGGCATAACCATGAGCATGGAAAAACGGCGCAGGATGTATGAGCTTGCCAAAAGCTTCGGAGTTATAATCGTTGAGGACAATCCCTACGGGGATTTGAGGTTTGAAGGAGAGGACGTCCCCTCAATAAAATCCCTGGACGAGGACGGGCTTGTGGTTTACTCCGGCAGTTTTTCAAAAGTGCTGGCGCCCGGAATACGGGTGGGGTATGCGGTCGCGCCCAAGCCGCTGCTCCAAAAGATGGTTGTATGCAAGCAGGGGGAAGACGTCCATACGGCGATGTGGCCACAGATTATCTGCGAACGCTTTATGGCGGACGCCGGTTTTGAAGCCCATCTTGAAAGCCTGCGCAGCCTCTACCGCAAAAAAGCGCGGCTTATGCTCTCGCTTATCGAGGAACACCTTGTTCCCGCTGGCATCACCTATGCACCGACACAGGGCGGGCTGTTTGTCTGGTGCCGCTTGCCCGACGGGGTGGACATGCCCTCGTTCTGCAAGCGCGCGGTCATCGACTACAAGGTCGCGATTGTTCCCGGCAACGCCTTTTTAGTCGATGAGAATGAGCCCTGCCAGAATTTCAGGCTGAATTATTCCACCCCCACCGACGAGGCAATGCGCAAAGGCGTCCAAAGGCTGGGAGCGCTCGCCAGAGAGGTTATTAAGGTTTAATCCCCTGAAAGGATGATTGGATATGGAGAACGCCAAAGACAGTATCGAGGTTGTTGCCGAGCGCAAAAAACGCGCGCTGAGCTGCATACAGCCGACCGGCATACCCACATTAGGGAACTATCTCGGAGCCATGCGCAACTGGGTCGGAATGCAGGACGAGATGGACTGCGCTTTTGCGGTGGCCGACCTTCACGCGATTACTGTGCGGCAGGACCCCGCCCAGTTTAAAAAACAGATTTACGAGATGTTCGCTCTGCTGCTCGCAATAGGCCTTGACCCCGACAGGACCCTTCTTTTCGTGCAGTCTCAGGTACCCGCTCATTCCGAAATGACATGGCTTCTTGCCTGCCATACCCAGTTCGGCGAGCTGACCCGGATGACCCAGTTTAAGGACAAGGCCTCAAAGCACGCGGACAATATCAATCTTGGGCTGTTCGCATACCCGTCGCTGATGGCGGCCGACATTCTGCTGTACCAGCCGGATTACGTCCCGGTCGGCGCTGACCAAAAACAGCATGTGGAGCTCACAAGGGATATTGCCGAGCGGTTTAATAACCTGTACGGGAAGGTGTTTACCATACCCAAACCGTATATCATAAAAAACGCCGCCCGTGTCCGCTCGCTGCAGGACCCCACAAAAAAGATGTCCAAGTCGGACGCTAATCAGAACGCCTATATTTCCTTAAAAGACGACCCCGACACCATCGTCCGCAAATTCAGGCGCGCGGTTACCGACAGCGAATCCCGCGTATATTACGGCGAGGGCAAGGACGGGATTAACAACCTTTTGGAGATTTACTCGGCGATAACCGGCTTAAGCTTTGAGCAGATTGAACAGGAATTCGACGGCAAAGGTTACGGCGAGTTTAAGACGGCGGTGGCGGAGGCGGTGGTTGATACCCTGCGCCCAATCCAGCAAAAGTTTGGCGAACTAATCAAAGACAGACCGTACCTCGAAAAGATGATGGCAGAGGGCGCCGGTCGCGCAGCAGCCGTCGCCAAAAGGACGCTGGATAAAGCTTTAAAAAAAATGGGCTTTGTGGTGATGTAGCTTTATATTGAAAGCAAAAGCCCAAAACGGGAAACGCGCCACCTGCTCTTTGAACAGCTTTGCTGCGGGCATTCAAAAACCGGTATTCCCCGACAGTCCGGGATTGGACTGTCGGGGAATACCGGTTCTTCTTTTATATCTTTCGCGCACGGAAAATGCCCGATTTTGAATATGGGGATATCGGCTGCCGTGCTTTTCCCAAAACAACCCTTTCAATACCGTTCAAGTCTTTCAAAACCTCAACGCCGCCTAACCCCGCGCTTTTGAACATCTTAGCCACCGTAGGCGCCTGACCTTGCCCGACTTCAACCGCGCATATCCCGCCCTTCACGAGTTTAGGCGCCCAGTGCTTTAGAATGGCGCGGTAAAACATCAGCCCGTCCCCTGCGTCCAAAGCCATTCTCGGCTCGTGCAGGACTTCTCTCATCAGGCACGGGATTTGCTCTGACGGGATATATGGCGGGTTTGACAGTATAGCGGCACAGCCGGACTCGAATTTATCATAATCCGCAAGCACATCCGCCATCACAGGGGTTACGTCAAA
>LFTH01000115.1 GCA_001513365.1 Clostridiales bacterium DTU033
TATCAAGAGATATATCAAATCTTGCCCTTTGATGATTCCCAGTGGAACCCAACCGAACCTACCAGTCCCCAGCATATGATTTATTTTGAACATCCGGAATCATTACAATACAAGGACCTTTATCAAAACGTAAGTGTAGAGGCTGGAGAAACTTATGTGGCTTCCATTGATTATTATTCCACAAAGGGTGCAAGTAAAGTCATTAGAATTAGGAACTCTAGCTGGTCCGATACATTTGCAGAGGCAAGTATGGGGAATGACGGTCTTGGTCATTTGGAATTGGAGTTTACAGTCCCGGAAGGCAATACTTCGGTTGTATTTATGATTAATAGTGGTACTAATAGCGCTACTGGTTATATTTGGAACCTGTCATTGGTTAAAAAAGGCACATCTAAAAACTTGCTGAAGAACGCTGATTTTTCGGATGGTTTTACAAATTGGAATGGTGGCTCTAACTATCAAGAGATATATCAAATCTTGCCCTTTGATGATTCCTTGTGGAATCCAAAAACAGATAAAGACTATATGCTTTTAATGAAGAATCCAGACCCCTGGACAGGACAATCGGCGTATAAGGATTTCTATCAGCGCGTTGATACAGAAGCTAATGCTACATACATTTTCTCATTTGATTACTATGCTGTAGGCGCAGAGAACACTCAAGTATCTATAAGGAAAAACGATTGGAATACGGTTATTGAGAAAAAGGTTCTATCCCGTTACGGTCTGGATTCGCTCTCATTAGAGGTAACCTCTGATGCCGATCAAAAACTTATTTTTATGATAAACAGTGGCACAAGCGGTTATATGTATATATGGAATATGTCTCTTAAAAAAGTAGGGTCTGACCAAAACCTTCTCGTCAACGGAGACTTTGCGAGCGGTACACTTGGCGGATGGAATGAAGGCAGTACAGCCTATCCGACTGACACAACTGTATCTCAAGGCACTCACTACTCCGTTATTGAGTTTGATGACAGCTTGTGGAATCGTGTAGATCCGATTACAATTCCAGAATATGAGGGCGGAACTTATGTCGGCAAGTACAACACAGATAAGTGTTTTACCACAGTAATAAATAACACTAACGAAACACAGTATAACAACTATCTTACCAAGCTTGAGAACAATGGATATACAAAGTATTCAGATAATCAAATCGGGGATAACTTGATGGCTGTTTATACCAATGACAGCTCCATCATAAATGTTTCGTATTTTAAGGCATGGAATCGGGTATTTATAACCTCCGAACTCAAAACTCCTAATAGTTATCTCCCTCAAGATAGCGATACCTACACAAAAATTTGTGATCCATTATTAATTCAGTTTAAACTTCTTAATGTCGAACAGAATTCTGGAATGGGTTATGCCCTCAGACTTTCCGATGGCAGCTTTATAATGGTAGACGGCGGATATCCCGAGTCGAACTATTCGGCGGCTGATTTGGCTTACAATACACTCAAAGAGTATCAAGCCGACGATGGAAAACTTCGGATTGCGGCTTGGATCTTTACCCATGCTCACTCCGATCACATCGGTCTATTTAATGATTTTGTTGAAAAATATCATGAGGATATCGAAATTGATTTTCTAGCCTACAACTTCCCTACTTACAACGATATTGCTATTTCTGATGGACCGGGAGTTTTAAATGCCTTTATAGGAGGACTTCCGAGATTTTATGAAATCATAAACCAATATCTAAGTGATGTTCCTATTTCGACAGTACATGCAGGTTATGAATATCATATTCGCGATGCAGTGCTTAAGGTGTTCTATGCCCCGGATAATAATTTCCCGAAAGACATTGTAGAAATGGAATCAAATGGATTAAGTGTTATATTCCAAGTTGAGATAGCCGGTCAAACTATAATGTTCTTGGGCGACAGTTCCACACCTGAATCTAAAAACCTAGAGCAAGTATTTGGAAGCAGCCTAAAAAGCGATATTATGCAAATGGCACATCACGGTTATAATGGCGCCACTCTTGGATTATATCAATATATTAATCCGGCGGTTGCACTGTGGCCATGTCCTATTGATAATATTGAACCCAACATTAAACACGATTATAATCAATATCTTATTAATAATCCAGGCACAAAAGAAATCATTTGCTCTGCTTTTGGAACCAGGGCTATTAGCCTGCCGTATACACCTCCTGAGGGATTAACCGGTTTAAGAAAATTGACAAATAATCCTAATCCGCCCGAAGAGGAAGAACCTATTGATACTGAACCGACGGAACCGACCGACACCGAACCGACAGAACCTACTGGCACAGAACCAACAGAACCTACCAGTACAGAACCAATTGAGCAAAATGAAGATGTTAAGACTGGTAGAAGTGTTGGAGGTTATGTCTTGGTATTTGCGTTTGTAGGCATACTCTCTTTAGCAGCGGTTATACTTACCCGTAAAAAATCTTTCATCTCATAAGGAAATGGGTCTTTATCAATAGCCGAAAAAGCTAAAAAATTAAACTAATGAGGTGGCGTTAAACCACCTCATTAGTGCTTGAATAAAGAAACCATACGCTATAGCGCAAGGTTTCGGATAGCAAAAAGCGATGTAATAAAAAAGTATCCTCCTAGAGCTATATTAAATTTCGGTCTGCCAACCTAAATTAAGGGCTCTGTAAAGTTAACATGAAAGAATAGCAACCGAAAATGGACAATAGCTTCATGCCACAAGCAGATACTCCCGTTTTTGTTTTTTGGAAAGTTTAAGACCAGCAACCTGCGCCGGTGTCATATCATTCAAACCGGAATGAGGGCGAATGAAGTTAAAGAAAAGGACAAACATGGAAATCAGGTTATTAGCAGAATCAAAAGATGAAAAGCCTTGTTTGGTTTTGTACCATGCTTTGAACTGCTTGTGAAAACATTCAATAAGATTGTTTGAGATAGGTACCGTCAAGTATTTTGCGCAAATTAATTTGCAGTCTTGGTAAAACAGAGTTATCCAGCGATGAAATCGAGACCCCAGAAAATTTTGTGTAAATTGGATTAAATAGCTTCCTTTCAGACAAGAATTAGGG
>LFTH01000119.1 GCA_001513365.1 Clostridiales bacterium DTU033
CCGATTGGCGGGTACAACCTGCTGATAAACGCGCTTTTGGAGGGCTGCGACGTCGAGCTCGGCGTGGATTACAACCACAACCGCGAAAAATATGACAGTATGGCGGATAAGATAGTCTATACCGGTACCCTTGATTCTTATTACCGGTACCGGTACGGCAAGCTGGAATACAGGAGCCTGAGGTTTGAGACCGAAGAGCTGGATATTGACAATTTCCAGGGGGTCGCGGTGGTGAACTACACCGACAGGGAGACACCTTTCACCCGGATTATAGAGCACAAGCATTTTGAGTTCGGCACTCAGCCCACCACCGTGATAACGCGCGAATACCCCGCCGAGTGGCAGGAGGGGATGGAGCCGTACTATCCGGTTAACGACCAGAGGAACAACCTGCTTTACCAAAAATACGCCGAGCTTGCCGCAAAAGAGCCGCGCACCATATTCGGCGGCCGGCTGGCTGAATATAAATACTACGACATGGACAAAGTGATTGAGTCGGCATTAATGATATCGGATAAAGAGCTCGGAAAAAGTGGGGAGTATTGAGATGCAGGACATTAAAGTAAGCGTCATAATGCCGGTGTACAAGGTTGAAAAATATGTCGCAAGGGCAATCGAGAGCATTCTGGCACAGACACTGAAAGAGTTCGAGTTTTTGATTGTTGACGACGGCTCCCCGGACAACAGCGGGAAAATCTGCGACGAATACGCCGCAAAGGATTCCCGGATAAGAGTTTTTCACCGCGAAAACGGCGGCGCGCCGTCGGCAAGGAACATGGCAATGGACCATGCCCGCGGAAAATACTACTATTTTATGGACGGCGACGACTGGGCGGAGCCCACCATGCTTGAAGACATGTGCCGGCTTGCCGAGGAACACGACGCCCAGCTTGTCATCACAGGCTATTATATCGACACCTACTACAACGACAGCGATTACATCACTTTCCACCAGGTCCAGCCGGACGCGGTTTACGACCGGCAGTCTTTCAGGGAAAACGCGTACAAACTGTTTGACAGCAACCTTTTATACACCCCGTGGAACAAGCTGTATAACAGGGAGTATGTGGACAGCAGAGGGCTGCGTTTCCCGCAGACTTTCTGGGACGATTTCCCGTTCGTGCTCGGCGTTATACGGGATATTGAGCGGGTGGTGGTCTCCTCAAAACAGTACTACCATTTTATCCGCGCGCGCGCCGATTCCGAGACCGCGGTCTACCGGCCAAATATGTACGAGAAAAGGGAAGAGGAACACGGCTGGATGCTGGATTTATACCGGCACTGGAATATAGACGACCCGCACAGCCGCGAGATGATTGCCCGCAGGTATGTCGAGCGGCTGGTTGGCTGCATTGAAAACGTTACCAACAAAAGCTGCAAACTGCCGCATTCAGAAAAGCGGAAGAAAATAAAGCAGATGCTGAACGGGGAGCATGTCGGCCCCTGCCTTAAGCAGGCAAAGCCCCGTTCGCTGATGATGAAGATATTGCTCATTCCGATACGGATGAGAAACGTAACCCTGACAATGGCTAAGGGAAAGGTCATCTCGCTGGTCAAATCCACCAATATCAAGCTGTTCGCGACCCTGAAAGCCAACAGATAGTATTGGCGGCCTGAACCTGACAGATAAACCCCAGAGGAGATATTTAAGTGGACAAGCCGTTTTTGTCGATAATCATGCCGGTTTACAAAGCTGAGAAATATTTAAGCAAATCCGTGGACTGCGTACTTACGCAGACTTTTACGGATTTTGAGCTGATTTTAATAGACGACGGTTCCCCCGACCGCTGCGGGGAGATATGCGACGACTACGCAAAGAAGGACAACAGGGTATCGGTAATCCATTTTGCCGAAAACAGGGGGGTAAAAGAGGCCAGAAACGCGGCAATCATACGGGCAAAAGGAAGGTATATAACCTTTGTGGACGCGGACGACGAGATTGACGCGGACACCTATGAGCGGGTTTATCAGGCGGTGAAGGACACTCTGCCCGATGTGGCGGTGTTCGGGTTGGAGGAGCGGTATTACGACCGCGGCGGCCGGTTGAAATCCACAAAGAGGATTATCCTGCCGGAAAGGTATTTTTCCAGCAAAAATCAGTTGCGGGAATATGTAATCGAGCTTGAAAAATCCACTTTATACGGGTATCTGTGGAACAAGCTGTATGACGCCGAACACATAAAAAAGCACAATATTCTAATCAGGGACTACCCGATTGCCTCCGATTTCTTCTTTAACTGCGACTTTTTTATGGAGATTGAGACAATGATGGTGCTTGACATCGCTCCGTATGCGTACAACAAGCGGATTGACGAGGGGCTGACTTCGCGGTTTTTCCCTGATTTTTTCAGGATACAGCAGGAGCGGGTGTCAAGCGTGCTCAATCAGTACGAGTACTGGGGGATGTGCACACCTTACGTGGAGAAAAGCCTCGCCGAGATTTATGTGCGGTATGTCTATGCCGGGCTGTTAAGGCAGTTTGACAAAAGGGCGGGCATGAACCGCAAGCTGCGCCGCCAATGGCTTGAGGATTGTTATGAATCCGAGCTTTTCAAGCGTCTGATACCCCTTGCTGTCCCGAAAAACCGGGTGGTCAGGATAATGAGCAGGCTGCTGCAGGGGCGGCGCACCGCGCTTTGCCTTGCGGCAGGGCGGGCGATGTATCTTGTGCGAAACACCCTGCCGCTTTTGTTTTCAAGGCTTAAGCAAAACAGGTGAGGAAACAGGAAAGGATTGATTATAGTTGAAATACCTGTCTGTCGCCGTTCCGTGTTATAATGTCGAGGAGTTTCTGGACCAGTGCCTTTCCTCCTTTGCCGACGACCGCCTTCGCGGGCCGCTGGAGGTTTTAATCGTAGACGACGGCTCGACCGACTCCACCCCGGAGATTGCCCGGCGGTATGTAGAGCGCTATCCCGATATCTTCAGGCTTATTCAAAAGGAAAACGGGGGACACGGTTCGGCGGTGAACGCCGGTATTCAAAACGCGACCGGCAAATACTTCCGCATTGTGGACGGGGACGACTGGGTCGATACCGATAACCTTGTCCGGTTTATCGAGCTGCTCAGGGAAACCGACACCGATTTGGTTGTTGACCAGAAGACCAAGGTGGATATAAGCACCGGCGAGCCGACTTTTGTAAAGCTGCCCTCTAAAATCATCTTCAATCACAGGTATGATTTTCTCAATGTCAGCGACGACGAGGTCTGCCATTTCTATGCGCTGCACACTCTGAGCGCAAGGCTTGATATACTGAAGGAAAATAATATCCGCCTGCTTGAGCGCGCTTTTTATGTGGACAACGA
>LFTH01000102.1 GCA_001513365.1 Clostridiales bacterium DTU033
TCTATTTTACCATATTAATGCGAAAAAGCCCAGCTTTCGCTGGACTTTTTCGACAAGCTGAATCCTTCGGAAAAATCCGAAGGATTTTTTATCCGCCTTATTTTCGGTCGGTCAATTCCCGCCCGCGCGCTGATACCGAAAGGGCTACTCCCCTCCGGATTTGAGTATCACCACCGGGATATGAGGGGAATTGAAAATCCTGACCGGCACCCCGTTCCTGAGCCCGCGGCTGACCACCATCTTTGTGTCGCCCGCGGCGTAAAGCCCGCTGGTATATTTCGGCAGCAGCCCCTGCCCGGGCGATACAAGCCCGCGCCTGCCCAGCCGCCACTGCCCGCCGTGGGCATGCCCCGATAAAACGAGGTCAAACCCGAAATCCGCATATTCGGCGATGTTTTCGGGGTAATGCGAAAGCGCCACACAAACGGCGTCTTTTTCATAATCGGTCAGGCCATAGACCCTGCCGTCCGGCAGCCCTACAAGCGAGATTTCCGCCTCCCCGCGCCGGATTAACACCGGGCTTTTGCCGAGCACGGTAACGCCCGCGCTTTTTAATATGCTGTTCCACTCGCCCACTGCGCCCGACATCATCTCGTGATTGCCGGTTACGGCATAGCACGGGGCAATCCCGGCCAGCCCCTGCGCCAGAGCGCGCAGGCCCCCGGCGTCAAACCGTGAAAAACGGTCCACCAAATCGCCGGTAAGCGCGATGATGTCCGGATTTATTTTCCTGACCACTTCAACCAGCCTGTCGGGCCTGCGCACGCAGTTCGGCAAATGCAAATCCGACAAATGCGCAATGCAAAACCCGTTAAACTCCGCCGGCAGTTTATCCAAATCCACCTGTATTTTCTCGACTTCCACCCTGATATTGTCCGCGACCAGCAGCGCCCCTAAAGCCGCCGCTAATACCGCGGACCGGGCGAGCCGGCGTTTTTTGCTGTTTTTGCTCATGGCCGCCACTCTATTTTGTGCCGAATATCCGGTCGCCGGCGTCCCCAAGCCCCGGAACGATATACCCGTGGTCGTTCAGGTGGTCGTCCAGCGCGGCGCAGTAAACCTGCACGTCGCTGTGCGCCTCTGTCAGCGCGGCGAGCCCTTCCGGCGCCGCTATTATGCACATGAATTTGACACTGCGCGGCGAACGCTGTTTTATCAGGGAGATGGCGTCCACCGCCGACCCGCCGGTGGCCAGCATCGGGTCCAGCACGATAACGTCCCGCTCGCTTATGTCGCCGGGCAGCTTGCAGTAATACTCGACCGGCTTTAAGGTTTCGGGGTCGCGGTACAGGCCGATATGCCCGACTTTAGCCGCCGGAACCAGCTCCAAAGCCCCGTCCACCATTCCCAGCCCCGCTCTGAGTATTGGCACGAACGCCAGCTTCCTGCCGGCGATGACCCTTGATTTCATTTTAGTCAGCGGGGTTTCAATCTCGATTTCGCAGGTCGGCAAATCCCGCGTCGCCTCATAGCACATAAGCTCGGTGATTTCCTGAATAAGCTCGCGGAACTGTTTTGAGCCGGTGTCCTTGTCGCGCAGCAGCGTAACCTTGTGCTGGATTAACGGGTGGTCCGCAATAAAAGGTTTTAAAGCTTCGTTTTTTTCACATTCTGGCATACACTCATTCCCTTTCAATCAAACTGCCCCAAACGGCGTTTTAATTCGCGCTCCGCCTGCGGGAGCCGCAGGTATATCGGCATAAGCCGCTCGGCCGATACCGCCCTTTGCGGGTCGGCCTCGGCCTCCATCGCGACGCCGACCGCGTTCTGGTACCGCAGGTGCGGCGGCGCGAGAAATGTATCCGCCTTTAAGCCAAAAGCATTATAACACAAACCGGCGCCGTCGCCAATCAGGATTACCTTTTTTTTATGATTTTCTACCCGTTTTTTCAAATCCTCCACAGACAGCGCGGTATCCTCCATCACCCGCCGGATTTTCCCGCCGTCTGTCTCGAACAGCGCCGCGTACACCTGACCCCGCCGCGCGTCCATCGCGGCGCATACCAGCCCGTCAACCGGCAGGCCAGAAACCAGCCTTGCCATCGCGGCGAGGGTGGAGACCCCGATACAGGGCTTGTCCCCCGCCAGCGCCATACCCTTGACCGCCGCGACCCCTATCCTGACTCCGGTGAACGAGCCCGGCCCCGCCGACACCGCGAACAAATCAATTTCGCGAACGTCAACCGCCGCGTTTTTCAAAACGTCGTTTATCATCGGCGCAAGCGTCTGGCTGTGGGTAAGCCCGGTGTTGGCGTAGGAGCCTGCCAGTACCTTCCCCGCCTGATACACCGCGCAGGACGCCGGCCCCGCCGAAGAATCAACCGCGAGTATCTTCATGTCCAATACAAACCCTTCCGTTCCCTTTTTTCCTTTTCCAAAAATCACGGCATATCAATCTCAATCAGCCGGCTGTCCGCGTCCAGCTTTCTGATATGGACCCTGATAGTGTTTTCCGGCAGCGCGGCCTCGATGTTTTCCGCCCACTCCACCGCGAGAACCCCGCCCCTGTCGAGGTAATCAAAAAAACCGGTGGAATACAAATCCTCCCACCCCTCGACCCGGTACATATCGAAATGGGCGAGCAAAGGCTCCCCGCCGTACTCGTGCACAAGCGCGAAGGTCGGGCTGGACACCTCGTCCGTAATCCCAAGCCCCGCCGCAATCCCGCGGACAAACACTGTTTTGCCGGCGCCAAGCCCGCCGTAAACCGCTACCACGTCGCCGCCTTTCAGCCGGCGCCCAAGCCTTGCCCCGGCCTGTTCGGTCTCCGCGGCGGAATTGGTGGTAAAGCGCCGCATTCCAACGCCCCTTTCCCCTTTCGCAAACTGTTATGGTTATTATATCATATTAAAACGTTTTTGGAATAAACGGCAAAAAACTTTTTGCGTTAATTTGCGCCGGCTGTTGATAAGATTGAAGATAACTGATAAAATATAAAAAACAAAAGCGCGCGCCTGCGTTTTTTGCGGCTGATTATATTCGAAAGGGCGTTACGGTTTGAAGCTGGCTGACAGGATAAAAAGCGGCATATCGCTGTATATCCGGTATAACGACTGGTTTTTATTCTTATCATGCACCGCCGCCGCGGCATACGGGATAATCCTCGTATATTCGGCGGCCGCGTCCCAGAACGGCCAGTCGCGCGAGTATCTGGTACAGACGGTCTCGTTTTTAATCGGAGTCGCCGCGGCGCTGGTCATTTCGAGGATAGACTACGAGATAATCTGCAGGCTGTGGCCGTTTTTATCGGGAATTTCGCTGTTTTTGGTGCTGCTGACCTTTACCCCGCTGGGCCTGAAGGTGGCGGACGACCAGGCATGGCTCTACATACCGGTAATCGGTACCTTCCAGCCGTCCGAGCTGCTTAAGATAACCTTCATCATTTCGTTCGCGAACCACCTCTCAAAAGTACAACACAAAATGAACGAGCTGCGCACCGCCCTGCTTTTATGCCTTCACGGCGCGGTCCCCGTCCTGCTTATCTTCAAGCAGGGGGATGACGGCACCGCGCTTGTATTTATCTGCATATTCGCGTCAATGCTCTTTATAGCCGGCCTGCGCCCGCTGTACTTCCTGATTGGCGCGACTGCCGGCGCCGCCGCGGTCCCGGTCGCGTGGAACATGATGGACGAGCTTAAAAAGGCAAGGTTCTTATGCCTGATTTTTGTGGAAAAATACGCCGACAACGTGGGCTGGCAGCAGAATTTAGCCCTGATTGCAATCGGCTCGGGCAAGCTGTGGGGCGTGGGTTACCTTAAGGGCGGCAACCAGTACCTGTACGCCCGCAACACCGACTTTATATTTACGGTCGCCGCCGGGGAATTCGGCTTTATGGGCGGCCTTGCGCTTTTCGCAATCCTTATTCTAATCCTGCTGGCGCTGTACCGCAGCATACTCGCCGCGCGCGACCTTCAGGGAATGCTGCTGTGCGGCGGGCTGATGGCGCTGATTGGCTTTCAGTCCCTAATCAACCTCGGCATGAACCTGCGGCTTTTGCCGGTAATCGGGATTACCCTGCCGTTCTTCAGCAGGGGCGGCAGCTCGCTTGCCACGTTGTTCATCGGCGTCGGGGTGGCGCTAAGCGTGTATTATTCCGGCAAAACCCGTTCGCACGACACTATCTTCACCAACAATAGATATTAGCTTTCGGGCATGGCGGATTTGATAATCCCCCCGCCCGAACTCCGACCCCGCAAAAGCGCAAGGACAGGGCGGCGCGTACGTGTGTACGCGCCGCCCTGTCCTTGTGGCTCGCCGCAGGATTTTACTCCCGTCTATGCGGCAGAGCGGATTTTACCCTGCCTTTTTTCAAGGAGTGAAAGGAGAATATAAAAGGAGAATAAAGCCAATGAAGAGGCTAAGAATATCGGCATTACATCCTCGCCGGTCTTCGCGCCGTCGCCCTTCTTCCCTTTGTCAACCAGCGCGTAAAAGCTGAAATGGTCAACCTCAAAGGTGATTTTCCCGTCCTTTACGGTGGACTTCAGAACCTCGACCTTGCCGTCCGACGAGACATAGCACACCACCGGGTTCTCATACCCTTCCGGCAAATCGATGGTTATGGTAACCTTGCCGTTAATCTCCACTCTCTGCCCGTCTTTCTCAAAATAGATGTCAAGCGGCAGTATCTTATCCCCGACTTCCTTCAATACCTCGGAAAACCAGCCGAACGCCTCGGCGTCCTCCTCCGGTACCACCCGCAAAACGAGCCTGAGCCCGTCCTCCAGAACGTCTTCGTCCCCGCTGACGGTTACCGTAATGCCCTCGTCGGTGGTTACGGACACTTCGCCGCCGCTAACTTCCTCTTTATAAACGTATTCGTCAGCGGTTTCACGGTACACCGCCTTGACGTCAATGGTCGCCGACCCTCCGGGCTGGTCAACCGTCGCGCTTTCCGCCGCCGCGTGCGCAGTCATCAGTAACAATAACGCCGCCAGAACACAGATTGCTCGTTTCATTATATATCCACTCCTGTCCGTCTATTTGTCTGTTTTAAGTTTTGTATTTAATCCCACCGTGCCCATGCTGATATAGGTTTCGGGCTGGTAGGCGATTATTTTCAAGCTGACGTCGGTCTCCCGCTCCGGCACGGTGTTCAGCTTAACCGATTTTACGTATTCGCCGGGGCGGATAACCCCTGTCTGGCCGAGCACACTGCCGTCATTCCCAAGAATACGCAGCATAAGCCAGACGGTATTTGTCCGCGGCGACGTGAAATACACGTCCACTTCGCCGCCTTTTGCCGTGAGTTCGCCGCACACGTACGCTTTATACCCCTGCTCCACTTCTACCGGGGAGTATCCGTGCCCCTGCGGCACGTCGGGCTCCCCTTCCACCGCCGCCGCGTCAAATTCGGGCGGCGTGAATGATGGCGTTTCTTTTCTGTTTAAGGTTACCGCCGCGGTAATAACCATCACCGCGATTGAAAGGCAGCACAGCGCGGTCAGTATCCCGACAGTCAGGGCGTTTTTTTTATCCTGCTTTCTGCGCTTTTGTTTTCCCATTACGCTGTACCTGCCTTGTAAGTTTAAGCCTGTGCCAAAAAAACTCTGGTCTCGCGCCGCTTTTTTAGCCAAATCCGGGAGGGCAGGCGCAGGCAGTGATCCCCCCGCTGCCCGCGGCCTGTCTTTGGAATCAGCAAGCGGCGGTAGTTGACTTATAATCCGCTTGTGCCGAAAAAACCTCAGGGCCTGCGGACATGGTCAGG
Source organism: Clostridiales bacterium DTU033 (assembly GCA_001513365.1). Lineage (GTDB taxonomy): Bacteria > Bacillota > Clostridia > Oscillospirales > Acutalibacteraceae > Avimonas. The sequence continues at coordinate 5,708 of LFTH01000102.1, forward strand.
CGCCGGAGTTGTCAGGCACAAACAGGCTGTGCCCGGGCGCGGGCGGAGGCACTCCCCCGCGCCGCGGGTATCAATGGGGGTTATTTGTTCTTATTGTTCGGACGGCTCGGCGATTGTTACAGTTACTGTACCGATTGTTTCAGGGCCCTCAAACTCCTCGATAACGCTAACAGCCGAAAGGGTTAGCTCAACTTCCACATCGGGAGTTGTTTCGGGTGTTGCTGCTGGTAATTCAATGCTGTCTTCCTCGCCGAAACTGTATGTAAAATCATCTGCGCCATAACCTTCAGCGTAGCCAAACGCAAACGATACCACAACCGGTTCGCTGGAATGATTTTTAACTTCGATTGTATTATCTCCTGCTGCTATCCATTCCCCCAAGTTATTTTCTGGGTCTTTATATACGTGGCTAGCAGGGTCCCATACTTTATCCGGCGCCTTGTATTCAAACTGCAGGTCGCCCCAGATTACATCCACGCTGTAAGTGGCCGGCTCAGCACCGGGGGTATAAGTCGCGGTAACATTCTTCGAGGCTGTGTTGTCCGGAGGCTCAACACTGCTAATCGTATTATCAGCCAGAACAACAATGCCGGTGCAGAATACAAGGGCGAGTGAAAGCAGAACAGCTATTGCTTTTTTCATAATCTTTTCCCCTTTCTTTTGCCTTTCTGTCTATTAATTCCATCTCCCGTTCCGGCCGCCCGCCGGAATGCCGGCGGGTACAGTGGGCGGATTTGTATCCGCCCGCTGTTTCACCGGTAAAACCGCCGCTTGTAGCCTTACACGTTTAGCTGATGGTAACCGTAACGGTACCGATTTTGGTGAAGTTTGTTACGCTACTATCCAGCTCGCCGCTGATAGTCAGCGCGGTAGTGCCTGTCGGTGTGTTTTCCAGAGTTTTGCCTTCGGCTGTCTCAAGAGTAAAGGAGTCATTGCTGAATTCGCCTTCAACATCAAAGCCCTCTTCAGCCTCAAAGTCAAAGCTGGCTGTAATCCCCGCGTTGGAGTGGTTCTTTACTGTGATTACATTAGCGTTGGTGTCGTATGTCCAGCTCGCCTGCGAGCCCTCGACATAGCTGTGGGTTGACGGGTCCCAGCTTCCCAGTGTCGCGGCGTTGTAGGTGAACTCCATGCTGCCCCAGCTTACGTCCACAT
>LFTH01000028.1 GCA_001513365.1 Clostridiales bacterium DTU033
GGCCAGTTCAGGAACATGGTCTGCGGCAAGCTCAATACTGTTTAATCAGCCCGCGGCTGCGGGGCTGCCGGCAGGATTTGCGGGGCAGCCCCGTTTTTTGTGGCGGAAAATCAGACATTAGACGGTTATTGAAAATCAACACAGCCTGAGAGCGGCGTTTATATACTGTGATTGATTTTTTGAGATATTTGTTTTATAATCTTTAAGCTGGTTTTCTTTAATTCAATCTGTAATCTGTCGTGAAAGGACAATGATTTCAATGCTTAACAAAAAAATACGGCAGGGGATTGCCGCCGCCTGCTGTCTTTGCCTTGTTTTTCTCTCTTCCTGCTTTAATCCACAGGACACCGCAGGCTCGGAGCCGGAGAACTCTTCCGCCCCGACAGCCGAACAGACAACCACAACCACCGCTCCCAAATTCAAGGCCAACCCCCTCACCGGCATTGAGGATGTTAAAATTGCGGACTGGGAGAGGCCGGTAGCGTTTATGATAGGCAACAACGACAAATCCCGCCCCCAGCTTGGGATTGAAAAGGCCGATATGTATTTCGAGGCCGAAACCGAAGGCGGAATCACGCGGATTATGGCGGTGTTCGCAGGCGCGGCGCGGGTGCCTGAGAAACTCTGCCCAATCCGCAGCGCCCGCACGCCCTTTATCAAAATCGCGGAATCCCTCGGCGCCATCTACTGCCACGCGGGCGGAAGCCGCGCCGGACTCGCTTTTCTTAAGACTGCGGATGTGGACAGCATCAACGCCCTCGGCAGTTCTGGCGGAGCATTCGATAGAGACGATACCCTTAAAAAAACCAAGGGTACGGAATACAGCCTGCTGGCCCACGGCAGCAAGCTGCTTGCCCGGATAAAAGCGCTCAAATTTAAAACCCAGCCGCTGAAGCCCTCACCGTTCGGCTTTGGCGAAACCACTATAGGTTCGGGCGCCGGCAGCAGGGTGCAGGTGAGGTTTTCCGGCGCCCAGACGGTGAGCTTTCAATACGACACCCAGACCAAGCTGTATTCCAAATACAACGGCACACTGGAGAAGGGCACAGCCCACAAATCCTACAGCGGCAAAACCCTGACCGTTTCGAATATAATTATCATGTACGACGAGATATACTGGGAAAACAAGACTACAAAAGATTTCAGACTTATCAGCGGAAACGGGGTGCTTGTCAGCGGCGGCGCAAGCCGGCAAATCCGCTGGAACCGCAACAAAGACAGGCTTCAGTTCGCCGAGCGGGACGGCACGCCGCTGAACATATCCCCCGGAAAGACCTACATCTGCCTTACCGACCTCAGTAATATTGATAAAACCATGTTAGCTTAAACCAAAAAGCCCGCCCTTTTGGGCTTTTTGATTTATGACGGGGTAAATCAATGCAAAAAAGGGTTTGTTTTATTCTCGGTTTGTTCTTTCTGATTTTTATACTGTTACACTCTGATACCCGCAATATCCGCTTAAAAGAGACATACAGCCCCAGCGTGATTGAGACTGAGGGCACAGGCGGCTTAAATCCCGCAAATACCGCGCCGGTAAAAATTAGAACCGGCAGTCAAGCGGACAAAAGCCAGCCAACGGCGTCGTCCACCCAAAAAACCACGACTACGTCCGCCGATTTTCCGGCGTTGCGGGACGAGGTAATCAGCCTTTGCAACAAGCACCATGTCGTGGGGATGTCGCTCGCGGTATTCAGGAACGAGGAGATTATATACACTCAGTCCTACGGTTATTCGGATAAAGAGCAGAAGATTAAGGCAAACCAAAACACCAAATACCGCGCGGCCTCAATCTCAAAGACGATATCGGGCATGATTGCGATGGACCTTGCCGAAAAAGGCAAGCTTGACATCCACAGGGATATTTCCGAATACATCGGTCTGAAAATACGCTCCCCGTATTACCCTGACGTGCCCATCACAACATGGCACCTGCTCACCCATACAAGCGGTATAATCGATTCAAGCCCCTATTTTAAGAAGGCGACCGACCAGAAGCCATTTATAACCCTGAAAACCATACTCGACAACGGCGGCGTTTTCCATAAAGGCAGGCCGGGGAGCCGGTATGTGTATTCAAACTTCGGTATGGGCCTTCTGGCGGGCGTTATAGAGGGCGCGACCGGCGAAAGGTTTTATGATTACGCCCAAAAAGCGTTATTTGAACCGATGAATATGGACGCGGGCTATTTGAGGAGCCAAATCAGGGATACCCGAAATCTTGCCAGCATTTACAGCGGCAGATACGGGACTGTCAATCTAAAAACATGGAACAGGGTTGAAAGCTCTTACGAGCATTTCCCCATCGGGCAGATGTACCTGCTGGCACACGGGGATTTGATAATCTCGGCTGTCGACCTTGCCAGGCTCGCCATGCTGCTGTGTAATGACGGCAGCTATCAGGGCAAAAGGTATATCGAAAAGGGCGCGATTGAAAAAATAAACACCCCCGCCGCCAGCAGAGGCGGCAGCGATGTCGGGCTTGCCCTGATGATGTCCACCGGCCTTGTCAGGGGCAGGAAGCTGCACGGGCACAGCGGGCAGGCATACGGCATGGTCGCGGGCATGTACTACGACAGGAGCGACAAAACCGGCGTGGTGTTTATATCAAACGGCTGCGACCGCAACAAAAACAGCGCGGGCGAATAT
>LFTH01000082.1 GCA_001513365.1 Clostridiales bacterium DTU033
ATTATCGGGATATCCAATCCCTTTTTCCCTATCGGAACAGATTTCAAAGCCACAATCCTTTCGCATCTGGGGAAGACCCCGCTTAAACCTTACCTTTCCGCAGTCCGGTTAAACTCTTTTTCCAGCCTTTCAAGCACATCGCCGGAATTTGAAAACAGACTTCGGATTATCTCGGCCACCGGCCGGACATGATTGCACATTCCGGCGACCTGCCCCGCCATCAGGGAGCCGTTTTTCACGTCCCCGTAAAGCACCGCGCGGCGCAGGGAGCCGAGTGTGTACTTTTCAAGCTCCAGCCTGTCCACCCCTTCCTTCTCGCGCCTGATATACTCCCGCGCCATTTTGTTTTTGAGAATGCGGACGGGCACCCCCGCAATCCGCCCGGTAACCGTGGTATCGGTATCTCTCGCCTCAAGCACCGCTTTTTTGTAGTTTTCATGTATCGGGCATTCCTCGGATACAAGCAGACATGTCCCCACCTGCACTCCCTGCGCTCCCAGCGCGAAAGCCGCGACAAGCTGCCTTGAATCGGCAATTCCGCCCGCCGCAATCACCGGAATCTTAACCGCGTCCACCACCTGCGGGACCAGCGCCATTGTGGTGAGCTCTCCGATATGCCCGCCGGCTTCGGTGCCTTCGACTATCAGAGCGTCCGCCCCAATCCGCTCAAGCCTTACCCCAAGCGCGACCGACGGCACGACCGGTATCACCTTTATGCCGGCGGCTTTCCAGTCGGCCATGAATTTTGCCGGATTGCCCGCGCCGGTGGTTACCACCTTAACGCCCTCCTCAATCACAAGCCGCGCCATCCTGTCGGCTTCGGGGTTCATCAGCATGATATTCACCCCGAACGGCTTGTCGGTGAGCCCGCGGCAGATTTCAATGTTCCTCTTTAACTCCCCGGTATCCATCCCGCCGGACGCGATAAGCCCAAGCGCCCCCGCGTTGGATACTGCGGCGGCGAACTCGCCGGTGCCGATATTCGCCATCCCCCCCTGTATCAGGGGGTATTCGGTACCAAGAATTTCTGTAACCCTGTTCTTCACCATAAA
>LFTH01000061.1:0-1266 GCA_001513365.1 Clostridiales bacterium DTU033
GGCTGTGTTTTCAGGGCGGTAACAGGCATTGCCTGTCCTACCTGCGGGATGACGCGCGCCTATTTGTCGCTGCTTAAGCTGGATTTAAAATCGGCGTTTTATTACCACCCGCTTTTTTGGGTGGTGCCGGCAATCGCCGGGCTGCTGCTGATAAAAAAAGCCGGCTCAAAATCCAGGATTGCGGTGTTGTCGCTCGCCGCGGCGGCGTTTTTGGTGGTCTACCTGTTGCGCCTGTTTGTATTCAGCGACAGCCTGATTTATTATAAGCCTGTTTAGTATTATTTTGCAGTCTTTGGCGGAAGGGGATTTCCCTTTCGCCTCTTTTTTTAAAGGGTTTTGTGCGGGGAAAGGGTTTTGAAAGTGTCAGTATTTTAGGTTTACATTAAAATATCGTAATCCGCGGCACAAAAATTTATATAAATTATGGCATAATTTGCGCGCATTTGGCAGATTAATGGTATTTTTTCATAATAAACGTATTATAAGTATATTTTGTATTGATTTTAGATGATTTTACTTATAAAATATAAACAACATTCCCCATTGCTTGTATATTTTACGCTTTATTGATAAAGTCAGGAGGAGCCAAGCTTGGACATTTTGCTTTTTTCGGCGTTGGCGGCGTTACTCCCGATACCGAAAAACCAGCTTGACATTGCGGCGCTGTTTGTTTTGATGTGTCTGTTATTGCTGTCTGCGGCAGCTTTCCTATCATACCGAAAATACAAGAGGATGAAGACCCATGCTAATGACGCGAACAACCTCAACGCTTTATACAAAACTTTTCTGGATGCGGAAAACAACCTGATTTACTTGAAGGACCAAAACCTTAAATATGTCTTTGTCAACAAAGCGTTTGAATATTTTTTTGAAATCGAATCCAGGGATATTGCGGGCAGGGACGATTCCGCTCTGCAGAAAAAGGAGTTCGCGGACAGGGTGATGAAGGACGACCGCGAAGTTTTGAGCAGCAGCACAACGGTTGTAAAAGACTATGGATACGGCGGCAGGGTTTACAGGAGCATAAAATTCCCTGTCAAACTAAAAAACGGCGGCACAGGGGTCGGCGCTCAAATCATGGACGTTACCAGTGAAGCGGCGAGCATGAAACAGCAGATGATTTGTTACCAGACCCTGATTTCAATCGGCGACGGGGTTATAGTTGTGGACAGGGACGGCAGGATAGAAATGATGAACAAGGCCGCCGAGAAGATTACCGGCTGGCCGTATGCCGAGGCCGCCAAAAAGCCGTACAGAGATGTGTTC
>LFTH01000061.1:1316-10912 GCA_001513365.1 Clostridiales bacterium DTU033
GGCGCCGGCGAGCTTAAAATCAGCGGTCGGCTTTTGTCAAAGGACGGCCGCACCCGTTATATTGAATACTACGCCGCACCGATTATGGACGATATGGACAAAAAAATCGCGGTGGTGCTGGTTTTCAGGGATGTTACCGAAGAAAAGGAACATAACGACCGGCTAAGGTACTTAAGCACCCACGATTCGCTGACAGGGCTTTACAACAGAAGGTTTTTTGAAGAATCGCTTAAGGCCAACGACACAAAAGCCAATCTGCCGATATCAATCATAGTGGGTGATGTGAACGGGCTTAAGCTGACAAACGATATCTTCGGGCACTACCAGGGCGATTTGCTGCTGCTTGCGTCGGCAGATGTTTTTCAAAAAGCCTGCGATAAAACCGATGTAATTGCCCGATGGGGCGGGGACGAATTTGTGGCGATGCTGCCAAATACCCCGTATGACGAGGCGCAGGAAATCATTGCGAGAATAAAAAAGGAGTTCTCGGTCAAACAACTCAGAGCCGTAAAAAGCAGTATTTCAATGGGGTGCGCCACCAAAACATCGCCCGACGAGAGTATCGAAAGGATATTGGAGCAGGCCGAGGACGCAATGTATTCAAATAAAGCTCTGGAGCGCGATTACATACGCAACGCCGCCATCAGCGAGATTATTGAAATGCTGCATAAAAACAGCGCGAGAGAAAAGGAGCACTCCCTGCGGGTAAGCGAGTTGTGCGCCAGGATGGGCAAGCGGCTCGGCCTGCCGGAGGACGAAATCCGCAAGTTAAGGGAAGCAGGATACCTGCACGACATCGGGAAAATTGTTCTCGGCCCGGATTTGATAAACAAAAACCACCTGCTTACAAACAGGGAATGGAACGAAGTAAAACGTCATACCATCGTCGGGTACAGAATTCTCAACTCGTTTGACAGCACGGTGGATTTGACCGAGTCGGTGCTGACACATCACGAGCGGTGGGACGGCACCGGATACCCTAAAAGCCTGAAAGGCGAGGAAATCCCAAGAACGGCGAGGATTATTTCGATTGTGGAAGGGTACGACAGAATGACCCACGACTCGGACAACATCAGGGCTAAAACCAAGCAGAAAGCGATAGAGATTTTAAGGGAAAACGCCGGCACCATGTTCGACCCCGAACTGGTCGAGATATTCATAGATATGATTGAAAAGGACGACAGCATATAAAACAGGCACTTTCACGCGCGTGAAAGTGCCTGTTTTCTTTTGAAATATTAAAAAAACAGCGAAAAACCGCCGAAGGTAAGGAAAGACGTGGTACCTCAATGCCGGTTTTTTCAGATTGGTTGCAGCGAATTAAGCCTAACCCGATTTGTTCTCTGAGCAAGGCCTCTGTATGGTGAATACCGCATATCATGTTTTTATTTCGTATCGGCAAATACACGTTAATTGAAATACGGTTATCATCAAATATCTTTTTGTATTGTGCAATCTAAGCCCTGATAATCGAGGCGAGCAGCAACAGCGGCAGGTTGTCGCTGTAAACGCTGTCAAACTGGGAAATCGGCAGCGGGTTTGTGCCGATTCCCACCTCTACGGTATAGCCCGGCCTTCGGAATTCCTGTGTAAACCAGTCTTTGTAGCCGGCGTAGGAGGCAATCCCGACCGCCTCGCTTAAGGCGTAGCCGCTGACGTTTGCGAGCGCTCTGCCGATTGTCAGCGCTTCAGGGGGCGCAAGGTTTTGAAAGTTCCAGTAAATCACCTCGCCTTGGCTGTGGTATGCCAGCACAAGGCCGAAATCATGGCCGCGCGTAAAACTGACAATCGACTGCACTTCAGGCTCTGATTCGGGGTACGGGCCGGAATAGCGGGTCGGGCCGGGGCCGGTTATACCGGCGGCGGCTGCCGCCTGTCTGGATTCTTCCCAACCTGCGTTGTAATTGTGGTTCAAATCCACCCCGTTGTTGTTAGCCTGCCATGTCCTGGAGAAATCGCTGCTGCCGTTGTTCCACCGGATTAACAGGCTGTAATTCGGGTTGTCGGGGCTAAGCCCGTTCAGCACCAAATCCACTCCGTCAGGATTGACCATCGGGACAATGTATATGCTGCTTGCCTCCCAGATTTCGGACGGGTTGTAGCCTCCAATCATCATCCCCTGCGCGTAGGCCGACGAAAAGTCCTCGATAAACTTCATCAAAACGGGAACGGTAATCCATTCGAGCGAGTGATGCGCGCCGTTGTAAAACACCCGATTCGGCCCGTTTCCGAGCCGGATATAGTACAGCGACCTGCCAAGCGAGCTTTGCCCGGCCGAGCCGACTTCCAAAAACGGATAACGCGCTTTAAGCCCGTCGATATCCCTTTCCATGATGTCATAAGTGTAATCTATGTTGGTGTCGACCACCGGGAAGCCGTAGGGCACCGTAATCATCTGCCCGATACGAAGACTGTCGGCCATAATCCCCGGATTTGCCGCCAGTATCAGGGCGGGAGTGGTGCCGTACACCCTGGAAATCCCGTAAAGGGTATCCCCGCGTTTTATGGTATATGTATCATAGCCGAGCAAAAACCGCTGCAAAGCCTGCCATGTCCGCGGCCCGATGACCCCGTCGGGCACAAGGCCGAAATCAGCCTGAAACGCCCTGACCGAACGCAGCGTCTGCGGCCCGAAAATCCCGTCCGGCTCGCCCCCGTAGTATCCCAGCTTTTGAAGGGTCGCCTGAACTTCCATCACATCGGTCCCGGACATATTAAAGCGAAGTGTCCTCATCCTGTTTTCACTCCTTTTTATGGGTTCTCCCCATCATATTCCCGCGCGAAGGTGTTTGTTAACGCTGTAAAAGGGGTTTTTAGCAAAAACATGCAGAAATTAACGGATTTAGATTGCGGCGCACTTGATTTATTTAAAGCGGTTGTGTTAGAATGATATAGTTATTTTCTGTTATTTGCGGCGGATTTATCTGATACGGCGGGAGATGAGCCGATGGAATATAAACGGATTATACCCTGCCTTGATATTCAGGGCGGGCGGGTTGTGAAAGGTATCAGATTTGCCAGCCTTCGCGACGCAGGGGACCCGGTGGAGGCTGCGGAGCAGTATTCAAAGGCGGGCGCCGACGAGCTGGTTTTCCTCGATATATCGGCGACCGGCGAGGGCAGGGGTACAGTATTAGAGCTTGTGTCGCGGGTCGCAGAACGTCTGACCATTCCGTTTACGGTGGGCGGCGGCGTGCGCGATATTGAGGATATGAAAAAAGTGCTGGAATGCGGCGCGGACAAGGTTTCGATAAACTCCGCCGCGGTTAAAAGACCCCAACTGATTTTTGAAGCCGCTCAAAAGTTCGGCAGCTCTTCTGTGGTGGTTGCGATTGACGCGCGCAGGAGGCAGGGCTCATCGGGCTTTGACGTTTATATAAACGGCGGCAGGGTCAATACCGGCATTGACGTGATTGAATGGGCCGCAAAAGCCGAGCGGCTGGGTGCCGGCGAAATCCTGCTGACCAGCATGGATAGCGATGGTACCAGACAAGGCTACGACATAGAGCTTACCGCCGCGGTGTCGGCCGCGGTAAGAATACCGGTGGTTGCTTCCGGCGGCGCGGGGGAGATGCGGCATTTTGCCGACGCGTTTTTGAAAGGGAACGCAAGCGCGGCTTTGGCTGCGTCCCTGTTCCATTACGGCGAGGTTGACATAAAGGAGTTAAAACAGTATCTTTTGTCATCGGGTATTCCCGTAAGACCTGTGGTTTAACGAGAATTTTGGGGGAGGATTGTATGGCGGCAAAATACGTGTTTGTAACAGGCGGCGTGGTATCCGGACTGGGAAAGGGAATTACGGCGGCTTCGCTCGGCAGGCTGCTGAAATGCAGGGGGTTGAGCGTTTCGGTAAAAAAGCTGGACCCCTACCTCAACATTGACCCCGGTACCATGAACCCAATTCAGCATGGCGAGGTTTTCGTTACCGACGACGGCGCCGAGACCGACCTTGACCTCGGTCATTACGAGCGGTTTATTGACATCAGCTTAACCCAGAACAGTTCGGTAACTTCGGGCAAAGTGTACTGGAACGTGCTTCAGAAGGAGCGCAAGGGCGACTATCAGGGCGGGACGGTGCAGGTTATCCCGCATATAACCGACGAGATAAAGCGCAGGATTAGCCTTGACTCCGAAAAATACGATGTCCATATAATCGAAATCGGCGGCACGGTCGGAGATATCGAAGGCCTGCCGTTTTTGGAGGCGATTCGCCAGTTTTCCATTGAGCACGAGCGGGTGAACTGCCTGTTCGTGCACGTTACCCTTGTGCCGTATATCGCCGCCTCGCAGGAGCTTAAAACAAAACCGACCCAGCATTCGGTAAAGGAGCTGCTTTCACTCGGTATACAGCCCGACATCATCATTTGCAGGAGCGAGAACCCGATTTCGCAGGAGATTAAGGATAAAATAGCCCTTTTCTGCAATGTCAAGCGGGAATGTGTCATCGCGAACCACGATGTCCCGCTGCTGTACGAAATCCCGCTGATTTTAGAAAAGGAAGGGCTTGCCGATATCGTCTGCCGGCATTTCGGTCTGGACGGGCTGGCGTTGAATCTCAGCGAATGGACGAGCATGGTCGAAGCCCTGCGAAATCCGAAAGAATGCGTGAAAATCGCGCTTGTCGGCAAGTATGTCGGGCTGCGCGACGCCTATCTAAGCGTTGCGGAGGCGCTCAAACACGGCGGTATTCTCTGCGATTCGGCGGTCGAGATAAAATGGATTGATTCCGAACAGATTAATCAGGATAGTGTTGACAGGCTGTTGGGGGACGTTGACGGCGTTATCGTGCCCGGCGGATTTGGCACGCGCGGAATAGAGGGCAAAATCCTTGCCGCCGGCTATGCCCGAACAAATAATATACCGTACCTCGGAATTTGCCTCGGAATGCAGGTTGCGGTGATTGAATACGCGCGCAACGTGCTCGGCTATTCGGACGCGAATTCAAGCGAATTCGACCCGACCACCATGCATGCGGTTATTGACCTTATGCCCGACCAGCGGCATGTTACCCAAAGGGGCGGGACAATGAGGCTGGGCAAATACCCTTGCGTGCTGGACATCAATTCCAAAGTGTACCAGTTTTACGGCGAGGAGTTGATTTACGAGCGCCATCGCCACCGCTACGAGTTCAACAACGACTATCGCGCGGAGTTTGAAAAGAGCGGCATGCTGCTCGCGGGGATATCACCCGACAAGCATATAGTAGAGATGGTCGAGCTTAACGGCCATCCGTGGTTTGTGGGCTGCCAGTTCCACCCCGAATTCAAATCCCGCCCCAACCGCCCCCATCCGCTGTTCCGCGGCCTGATTGACGCCGCGCTGAAAACCAAAAAATCCCGATGACGCCGGCGCCTCCTGAAAGCGGGAGGCGTCAGCCGCATAGAAACTGCCCGCGGGGGGATATTATGCCGGTATTCCGTTTTGGGGAACACGTGTTTAATCTTGAAGAACGCACCCGCATAATGGGGATTTTAAATGTTACGCCGGACAGTTTTTCGGACGGCGGCAGATATTTAAATCCGGACGCCGCCGCCGCGCACGCGCTTGATATGCAGCGCCGCGGGGCTGATATAATCGATGTCGGCGGGCAGTCCACCCGTCCGGGTTCTGCCCGGATTGGCTGGCAGGAGGAATGGGAACGGGTAAAGCCTGTTCTTGAAATATTAAAAACAAAGCTGCGAATCCCCGTCTCCATTGATACTTTCTATCCGCAGGTCGCAGTCCGCGCGGTCGAGGCGGGCGCCTCGATAATCAACGACGTTTCGGGCAGTCTTGAAAACGGAATGATTGAGGTAGCCGCCCGCACAGGCGCGGGGCTTGTGATAATGCACTCCGGCGGCGGCGCGGACGACGCCGGGAGCGGCGCCGATGTTATTGAAACAGTCAGGAGTTTTTTTGCGGCCGCGTTGGACAAAGCGAGTCGCTGCGGGCTTTCAAAAGAACGGATATGCCTTGACCCCGGGATTGGTTTTGGCAAGGACAGGGCGGGGGATTTAACGCTGGTGGCTAAGCTTTCGAAACTGTTGTCGGGGCTGCCGCGGACAGCGGTTCTTGTCGGGGCTTCCCGCAAACGTGTGGTTGCCGCGTGCTGCGGCGAGGATATCCCGGTAACCGAAAGGCTTGCGGGCACCATCGCAATCCACACAATAGCAGTCTGGAACGGCGCGCACATCCTGCGGGTGCACGATGTCGCGGAAGGGGTTCAGGCGGCAAGGGTGGCGGACGCGCTGCGCGCGCTGAAGTGATGGCGAGGATACTCTTTAAAAAGGTCTTGGAAAGGGAACAGAAAAAATGGATAAAATATTAATCAGGGGCCTGAGGGTTTTTGCCTACCACGGAGTCAACAGCGAGGAGAAAGAGTCGGGGCAGCCGTTTGAACTTGATATTACAATCACGGCGGATTTGTCAAAAGCCTGCGAAACCGATTGTATCAGTGATACGATAAGCTATTCTAAGGTTGCAAAGCTTGCGGTAGAGGTTATGCTGTTGCAAAAAAATAATCTCATTGAACGCGCCGCCGCCCTTGTGGCCGACGCAATCCTCAACAGTTTTACGGTTAAATCGGTTACCGTGCTGTTGAAAAAGCCAGAGGCCCCGATAAAATCGGCGGTTTTTGATTACGTCGGGGTGGAAATCACCCGCACAAGGGATGAAAGACCATGAAAAACGCGGTTTTGTCGCTTGGCAGCAATCTCGGCAACCGTAAAAGAAACATCATCTCCGCTATAAAATCAATATCGCTGCTGCCGGACACCCGCATAGTCAGAATATCCAGGCTTTACCGCACCAAACCGGAGGGGTATTTAAAACAGCCGGATTTTCTGAACACCGCGGTTTTGATTGAAACCGGGCTGTCTCCCCGCGCGCTGTTAGGGGGGCTTCTTGGAATTGAGGCGGCGCTGGGACGGGTAAGGAGATTTAAAAACGGGCCGCGCGCCATAGACATCGATTTGCTGGTTTACGAGGGGGTGAGGACGCAGGACGACGAACTCACCCTCCCGCACCCGCGGATGAGGGAGCGCGCGTTTGTGATGGCGCCTTTGACCGACCTTTTCCCGGACGGCAACGTGCTGGGATTTGATTTCAAACGCGAAATGGATTTGCTGGCGGGAGATAATACCAAAGTGAAAAAAATACGACAAGGGTGGGAAAAACGAGTTTTCAGATAATAATATTTATTGAAAACGATGATTATATGCTCTGTTTTCCCGGTTTTATCAGAAAAATTGCCAATGTTTATCCCAAACAATAAAAACCTGCTTGCATTATTGGAAAATCTGTGGTATAATCTATCAGGTTTATAGGTGTAGGCTAAAGAGTGGGGCGACCCGCTCTTTTATGTTTGTTGGTAGACTGCGCGGCATATAAAGCGGCAGACCGCGAAAGGATGGTTTGTAAATGGCCAAAAAGAAAGGAGGAAGCCCCGGCAGTACCGCAGAAGTCTGCTACCGGTTAGCACAGCCTGAGGCGGATGCGCTCGGCTTAAAGCTGTGGGATGTCCGTTTTGTAAAAGAAGGGCCGACATGGTACCTGCGGATATTTATCGACAGGGAAGACGCGCGCGTGTCAATTGAAGACTGCGTCGCGATGTCGCGCAGGATGGACAAAGTGCTTGACGAGGCCGACCCCATAAATCATTCTTACTGCCTTGAGGTAAGCTCGCCCGGCGTTGAAAGGGAGCTCACCCGGCCGGAACATTTTGAAGAGTACATGGGCAGGCCGGTAATTGCCCGTCTTCACCGCCCGGTCGACGGTATGCGCGAGTTTAAAGGCGCGCTTGCCGGTTTTGACCAGAACGCCATTACCATAAAGACAGATGACGGCGCCAGCCGCACGTTTGCCAAAAAAGAATTGTCGTCAGTCCGCCTTGCAGAGGATTGGGACGATTTCGAATACGGAGGAGAAACTGAAAATGAGTAATTCAAACACTGAATTTTTCGAGGCTTTGCGGATGCTTGAGAAGGAGAAAGGCATTCCGATTGACTACTTGATGGAAAGGATTAAGGCCGCGATAGCAATAGCGGTCAGGCGCGACTACGGCGCGAAAGACAATGTTCAGGTGGTTATGGACCCGGAGAATAACGAATTCAGCGTTTCCCTTCTCAAAAAGGTTGTGGAGCAGGTGAACGACCCTGACACCGAGCTTACGGTTGAGGAGGCGCGCCGCTATTCGAAAAAAGCGAAAGTGGACGATACCGTTGAAATCCAGCTTGAGACAAAGCAGTTCGGGCGGATTGCGGCACAGACCGCAAAGCATGTTATCCGTCAGGGCATAAGGGAGGCGGAGCGCGGCCAGCAGCTTGTCGAGCTGCAGCGGCGCAATCAGGAGCTTGTCACCGCCGTTGTTACCAACGTGGACCCGAAAACGGGCGCCGCGACCGTCGAAATCGGCAGGTCGGCGACAATGCTGCCGGTTTCCGAGCAGATTGAGGGGGAGGTCATCCGCGAAGGGGACCACATAAAGGTATATGTCGTGGATGTCCGCGAAGGGGACAAAGGGCCGCGCGTTTTGATATCGCGCACCCACCCCGGGCTGGTGAAGCGGCTGTTTGAGATGGAAGTGCCGGAAATATTCAACGGAATTGTAGAGATAAAAGCGATTTCGCGCGAGGCGGGCTCGCGCACCAAGATTGCCGTGATGAGCCATGATGAAAACGTGGACGCTGTCGGCGCATGTATCGGCGCGCGCGGCACGCGGGTCGCGAATATCGTGGAGGAGCTCGGCGGCGAGAAGATTGATATAATCGAGTACAGCGATGACCCGAAAGAATTTATAGCCGCCGCTCTCGCTCCGGCGAGGGTGGTGAGGGTGGAAATAGAGGACGAAAAGGTGCGTTCCTGCCGGGCAAGGGTTCCGGACTCCCAATTGTCCCTCGCGATAGGCAACAAGGGGCAGAACGCGCGCCTTGCCGCAAAGCTCACCGGGTGGAAGATTGACATCCGCCCCGAAAGCGGCTATTTTGGAGAGGATATGACAGGCGAATCCGAGGAGTAGCAGGTGCAGACGGTCTTCAGGAAAGGATGGCGGGATTGTGAAAAGAGCAAAGAAAATACCGCTGCGCATGTGTACCGGGTGCGGTGAAATGAAGCCTAAAAGGGAATTAATCCGGGTGGTTAAGAACCCAAATGGCGAGATTTCACTGGACGATACGGGGCGCAAGCCGGGGCGTGGCGCTTATATCTGCCCAAGGCGGGAATGTCTGAAAAACGCCAGAAAGGCAAAAAGGCTTGAAAAAGCGTTTTCCGGCCCGATACCCGCCGAAATATACCAAAGGCTTGAGGAGGAGCTGCCGGAAGATGAAAGCTGAGCAAAACAGGTTACTGGGGCTTCTCGGCATAGCCAGAAGGGGCGGCAAAATCACGTCCGGGTTTGACGCCGTTAAGGAGCTAATCAATGACAAAAAGGATGTGTTAGTGCTGCTTGCTATGGACTTGTCGGCAAAAACCGAGAAAGAGCTACGCTATGCCACAGGGGAGAGTAAAGAGATATTCAAAATCCCGTTCACAAAAGATGAAGTCGGAAAGGCAATAGGGTCTGCCAAGCCTGTCGGAGTGCTTGCAATCGAGGAAAAAGGGCTTGCAGAAACCGCCCGCAG
>LFTH01000140.1 GCA_001513365.1 Clostridiales bacterium DTU033
TATAGCAAAAGGAGTTTTTTCCTTCCTTATCGCTTAAGCTTTTTTGAACCACGCGTCTAACGCGTGGTTTTCGATATACAAAAAACAAGGCGGCGAACGCCGCCTTGCTTATTGGTTTACGGAATAGCTTCAGGATTCCGGTGAATACCGAAAAACCGGATTAGCTGTTAATCTTGGTAACAACGCCGGAGCCGACTGTACGTCCGCCTTCGCGGATAGCAAAGCGCAGACCTTCCTCGATTGCGATTGGGGTAATCAGCTCAATGTCCATCTCGACGTTGTCGCCGGGCATGCACATCTCCACACCTTCGGGAAGGGTGACGACGCCGGTAACGTCAGTGGTCCTGAAATAGAACTGCGGGCGGTAGTTTGTGAAGAACGGGGTATGGCGTCCGCCTTCCTCTTTGGAGAGCACGTAAACTTTCGCGTGGAATTTGGTATGCGGGTTGATTGAGCCGGGCTTGCACAATACCTGTCCGCGCTCGATTTCGTCCCTCTGGACACCGCGGAGAAGCGCGCCGATGTTGTCGCCGGCTTCCGCATAGTCAAGCAGCTTGCGGAACATTTCGATTCCGGTTACTACCGTCTTTCTCTTTTCGTCTGTCAGACCGACGATTTCAACTTCCTCGGAGAGCTTGAGCTGTCCGCGCTCTACACGGCCGGTTGCGACCGTGCCGCGGCCGGTGATGGTGAACACATCCTCAACAGGCATAAGGAAGGGAAGGTCGGTTGTGCGCTGCGGAAGCGGGATGTAGTTGTCTGCCGCGTCCATCAGTTCCACAATGCACTGGTATTCGGGCGCGTTGATGTCGGTCGAAGTGCTCTCAAGCGCCTGAAGAGCCGAACCCTTGATAACCGGTGTGTCATCGCCGGGGAAGTTGTACTCGTTGAGGAGTTCGCGGACTTCCATCTCGACCAGCTCAAGCAGTTCGGGGTCGTCCACCTGGTCAACCTTGTTTAAGAATACCACGATGTAGGGAACGCCGACCTGACGGGCGAGAACGATGTGCTCACGGGTCTGGGGCATCGGCCCGTCAGCCGCCGACACTACGAGGATTGCGCCGTCCATCTGGGCAGCGCCGGTAATCATGTTCTTTACATAGTCGGCGTGGCCGGGGCAGTCAACGTGCGCATAATGGCGGTTTTCGGTTTGATACTCGACGTGAGAAGTGCTGATTGTAATCCCGCGGGCACGCTCTTCAGGAGCCTTATCGATTTGACCGTAATCGATAAATTCCGAAGTGCCTTTAAAGTTGAGAACTTTTGTAATGGCTGCGGTCAATGTGGTTTTTCCATGGTCGACGTGACCGATGGTGCCGATGTTTACGTGGGGCTTGGTCCTTTCAAATTTAGCCTTACCCATGTGTATTTCCTCCTTTTTTATGAACACATTAATAAATTTGCACTACAGAAAAGATTGAGACTATTTTATCAATTAGTCGGGCTAATTTCAAGCCTTTTGATAAATAAATCATCAAAAAGGACTAACCGTTTCATACGGATTTTTTGGATATAATCTTTTCGGCTATATTCTCCGGCAGCCTATCGTAATGGCTGGGCTCCATGGTGTACTGGCCGCGCCCCTGAGTGCGGGAGCGCAAATCGGTGGCGTAGCCGAACATCTCGGAAAGCGGAACCAGCGCGTTGATTTGCTGCGCACCGGCGATTGCCTCCATGCCCTGTATCGCGCCGCGCCGGGAATTCAAATCCCCGATGACGTCGCCCATATATTCTTCGGGCACGATTACGGTTACCTTCATAATCGGCTCAAGCAAAACCGGGTCGGCTTTGCGCATGGCTTCCTTGAAGGCGATGGAACCGGCAATCTTGAACGCCATTTCGGACGAGTCAACCTCGTGGTACGAGCCGTCAAATAGTATGACCTTCACGTCAACCACATTGTACCCCGCAACCACTCCGGCCTGCATGGCGCCTTTAATACCCTGGTCAACAGCCGGTATATACTCTTTCGGGATAACGCCGCCGGTAATCTGATTGACAAACTCGTAGCCCTTGCCGGGCTCGTTGGGCTCAATACGGATTTTGACATGCCCATACTGGCCGCGCCCGCCGGATTGCCGCGCATATTTGTAATCCATTTCGGCCGGCTTGCTGATAGTCTCCTTGTAGGCGACCTGAGGAACGCCCACGTTGGCCTCGACCTTGAATTCGCGCAGCAGGCGGTCCACAATAATCTCAAGGTGGAGCTCGCCCATGCCGGCGATGATGGTCTGCCCGGTCTCGCTGTCGGTATACGCCCTGAATGTCGGGTCCTCCTCGGCCAGCTTGGACAGAGCAATCCCCATCTTTTCCTGCCCGGCTTTGGTCTTGGGCTCGATTGCGACGCGGATTACCGGTTCGGGGAACTCCATGGACTCAAAGAATACCGGGTGTTTGCGGTCGCAGAGGGTATCCCCGGTGCTGGTGTTCCGCAAGCCGACAGCCGCCGCGATATCCCCAGCGTAGACACATTCGATGTCCTGCCGGTGATTGGAATGCATCTGAAGTATGCGGCCGAAACGCTCGCTCGTGCTCTTGTTCGAGTTGTAGGCGGTCTCGCCGACCTTGATTGAGCCTGAGTAAACGCGGAAGAAACAGAGCTTGCCGACATAAGGGTCGGTCGCGACTTTAAACGCCAGCGCCGAAAACGGCTCCGAGTCGGAGGAATGGCGCTCAATCTCCTTGCCGGTGTTCGGGTCCACCCCTCTGATTGAAGGGATGTCGGTGGGCGCGGGCAGATAGTCCACAATCGCGTCCAGCAGTTTTTGAACTCCCTTGTTGCGGTAGGAAGTCCCGCAAACGACCGGCACCATTCTGTTCTGGATAGTGGCTTTGCGGATACAGGCCTTGATTTCGTCAATACCCAGCGGCTCGCCCGAAAAATACTTTTCAAGCAGCGCGTCATCCTGCTCGGCCACCGCTTCAACCAGCGCTTCGTGGTATTCCTGCGCCTTGTCCAGCATGTCGGCCGGGATTTCCTCGTACCGGATATCCTTGCCGATTTCGTCGTAGTAGATATAGGCCTTCATCTCAACCAAATCCACTATGCCCTTGAACGTGTTCTCGGCGCCAATGGGGAGCTGGACAGGTATGGCGTTGCATTTAAGACGCTCTTTCATCATGTTGACGACGCGGTAAAAGTCGGCGCCCGTGATGTCCATCTTGTTGACGTACGCTATCCGGGGCACCTTGTATTGGTCGGCCTGACGCCATACCGTTTCCGACTGGGGCTCGACCCCGCCTTTGGCGCAAAAAACCGTTACCGAGCCGTCCAGCACGCGAAGAGAGCGCTGAACCTCGACAGTGAAGTCCACGTGGCCGGGGGTGTCGATAATATTTATTCTGTGGTTTTTCCAGAAACATGTGGTGGCCGCCGAGGTGATTGTAATGCCGCGCTCCTGCTCCTGTGCCATCCAGTCCATGGTGGCGGCGCCGTCATGTGTCTCACCCATCTTGTAATTAATGCCGGTATAAAACAGTATGCGCTCGGTTGTGGTGGTTTTCCCGGCGTCAATATGGGCCATTATTCCGATGTTTCTGGTTAGTTCTAGTGGTACTTGCCTTGCCATAACTGTCCTCCTTGAGTTTTCCGGAGCCAACGCTGCTCTTTTAAGAAAACCAAATCGCGGCGCCAGCCCCAACAGGCTCCTTTCGGAGCCCCGGAAATGGCGGACTTGAAGTCTTTGTAAAAAGGTAGATTAAAAACACGATATATTCGGGATTACCATCTGTAATGGGCAAACGCTTTGTTGGCCTCCGCCATACGGTGGGTATCCTCGCGTTTCTTGGCCGCGCCGCCGTTGCCGTTCAAAGCGTCCATGATTTCCGCCGCCAGTCTCTCCCTCATGGTCCGCTCGGAGCGGGCGCGGGCGTACTGGGTAATCCAGCGCAGCCCCAGGGTCAGACGGCGGTCCGGGCGCACCTCGATAGGCACCTGATATGTCGCGCCGCCGACACGGCGGGCTTTGACTTCAAGCACCGGCATGACATTCTCCAAAGACTGCTCAAAAACCTCAAGCGGGTCTTTGCCGGTCTTTTCTCGGACAATGTCAAATGCGCCGTACACAATCTTCTGCGCGATACCACGCTTGCCGTCAAGCATGATGTTGTTTATCAGTTTGGTTACCAGCTTGGAATTGTAAATCGGGTCTGGCATGACATCGCGTTTTGCGATTGAACTTCTTCTCGGCACACAACTTCCCTCCTTCATAGAAATGATATCACAGGTACTCGAAAATGTTTGTCTTGTCATAAGACGCATTTCCGTTGGCCGATATAGCGCATTCTTTCAATTAGAGTATGCGGATACCGCAGTCTAATTATTTTATCTATTTTAATGCAGCTATATACTAACCGCTGAAAATGACTGTTTGTCTGCTCATGACTTCGGCTTCTTGGCGCCGTATTTTGAGCGTCCCTGCATGCGGTTGGCAACACCCTGCGCGTCCAGCGCGCCGCGGACGACGTGATAACGCACGCCGGGCAAATCCTTGACGCGCCCGCCGCGTATCAGCACAACGCTGTGCTCCTGCAGGTTGTGGCCTTCTCCGGGAATGTACGAGGTAACCTCAATTCCGTTGGAAAGCCGTACGCGGGCGACTTTTCTCAAGGCCGAGTTCGGCTTTTTGGGAGTCGCGGTTTTAACCAATACACAGACGCCGCGCTTTTGAGGCGAATTCTGCTCAATCGGGATACGCTTTTTGGAGTTCCATCCCCTGAGCAGTGCGGGCGCCTTGTACTTTTTCTCGACTACCTCACGGCCTTTGCGCACAAGCTGGTTAAAGGTCGGCAAACATAACACCTCCTATCTTTTTTATTTATTCCAAACGGGCAGCAGCCCACGGAATTGCTGCGACAGTGAAGGCTGCGGGCCGCAGAAGGTCCGCGCATCCGCTTAAATAATCACAATTAGAGATATTATCACGCGGGACAACGTTTTGTCAAGCACCGCGCGCAAATTGCTGTTATCATTCAATCCGCACGCGGGACAGAACCGCCATCCCCTGTCTGGCAGGTTTTACTGCACCAATGCTTCCTGCTCTTCGGCGGCGCTGTCGGCGTCCTGCTGTTCAAGGCTGTCGCGCAGGGCGGCATATTCATCCTCGGTCGTTTCCGAAACAGCCCTTATTATCTTAACGTCGTTATATAACTGCATGCCGGTACCCGCGGGAATCAGCTTTCCTATTATTACGTTTTCTTTAAGGCCGACAAGCGGGTCGACTTTGCCCTTGATGGCCGCCTCGGTGAGGACCCTGGTGGTCTCCTGGAAGGACGCGGCGGACAGGAAACTGTCGGTGGACAGGGACGCCTTGGTAATCCCCATCAGGACAGGTACGCAGGTGGCCTCCCGCAAATCGGTCTCGCCTTCCGCTATCCTTCTGCGTATCCTCTCGTTCTGTTCGTTGAAATCGCTGCGGTCAACAAGCGAGCCGGACAGCAAATCGGTGTCGCCGGGGTCCGCGACCCTGACCTTGCGCATCATCTGGCGGATGATTATCTCGATGTGCTTGTCGTTGATATCCACGCCCTGCATGCGGTAGGTGCGCTGAACTTCCTGTATCAGGTAGTTCTGCACCGCCTGTTCCCCTCTTATCGCGAGGATGTCGTGGGGGTTGATTGAACCCTCGGTCAGGCGGTCTCCGGCCTTTACGTAATCCCCTTCCTTGACCATGACGCGCGAGCCGAAAGGAATTACATAGGTACGCTCGTCAACTTCGTCCTTGTCTGTTTTGGTAACGATAATCAGCTGCTTTTTCTTGTCCTCGCTGAACCTGACCACGCCGTCAATCTCGGAGATATGGGCCATGTGCTTTGGTTTGCGTGCCTCAAAAAGCTCCTCGACGCGTGGCAGGCCGTGAGTGATATCCTCGTGGGACGCAATCCCGCCGGTGTGGAAAGTTCTCATTGTAAGCTGGGTACCGGGCTCGCCGATTGACTGGGCGGCGATAATCCCAACCGCCTCGCCCACCGGCACCGGCCCGATTGACGCAAGGTTTGAGCCGTAGCACTTTGCGCAGACCCCGTGTTTCGCGTTACATGTCAGGACAGAGCGGATTTTGATATTGGTAACGCCGTACTTGTTAATCAGTATATTGGCGTGCTCATCCTTCAGCAGGGTGTCCTTGCTGATGACGACCTCGCCTGTGTCGGGGTCCACGAAATCCTCAATCAGGTGACGGCCGACAAGCCTTTCGGAGAGCGGCTCAATCATTTCCTTGCCGTCGCAGATATCGGAAATTTCTATTCCCTCGCTGGTGCCGCAGTCATCAAGCCGGATGATTACGTCCTGCGCTACGTCAACAAGCCTGCGGGTAAGGTACCCGGAGTCGGCGGTACGCAGCGCGGTGTCGGCAAGGCCCTTGCGCGCGCCGCGGGAGGAGAGGAAGTATTCCAGCACGTTCAGGCCCTCGCGGTAGTTGGAGCGGATTGGCACCTCGATGGTGCGCCCGGCGGTATTGGCAATCAACCCGCGCATGCCGGCGAGCTGGCGGATTTGCGCAATCGAGCCGCGCGCGCCCGAATCCGACATCATGAAAAGCGGATTGTATGGGTCAAGGGACTTGTTCAGAGCGTCGGTTACCTTGTTGGTGGTTTCGTTCCACGTCTCGATGACCATGCGGTAACGTTCCTCGTCGCTGACAAGCCCGCGTTTAAACAGCTTGTTGATGGTGTCTACCCGCTTTTCCGCCTCCTGAATATACTCCTGCTTTTCAGGGGGGATTGTGGCGTCGGTAATCGCCACGGTCAGGGCGGCGCGGGTGGAATAGTGATAGCCCAAATTCTTAATCGCGTCCAAAACCTTTGCGGTTTCGGCGGTGCCGTGGACTTTAATGCATTTTTCGACAATCTGCGAAAGCTCTTTTTTGCCGACCTTAAAATCCACCTCATACCGGAACAAATCGTCCAGAGTCTTGCGCTCCGCAAGGTTTAAATCCTGCGGGATTGCCCGGTTGAATATAATCCGGCCGACCGTGGTCTCCACAAGCCGGTGCCGCCTGACTCCGTCCGCTTCCACAGTGCGGCGCACCTTGATTTTTGCGTGCAGCCCCACATACTTGCATTCAAAAGCCATGATGGCCTCGTCTTCGTCGCGGAAAACCTTGCCTTCGCCCGGCTCGCCGTCCTTTTCAAGGGTCAGGTAATATGAGCCGAATATCATGTCCTGTGTGGGAACGGTTACCGGACCCCCGTCCGACGGCTTGAGAAGGTTGCCGGTCGCAAGCATCAAGAAACGCGCCTCGGTCTGCGCCTCGGCGGACAGCGGCACGTGCACCGCCATCTGGTCGCCGTCAAAGTCTGCGTTGAACGCGGTGCAGACAAGCGGGTGCAGTTTGATTGCCCTGCCCTCAACCAGCACCGGTTCAAAAGCCTGAATTCCAAGCCTGTGCAGGGTGGGCGCGCGGTTGAGCAGCACCGGATGGTCCTTAATCACTATTTCGAGAGCGTCCCAGACTTCGGGCCGTACCCGCTCAACCATTTTGCGCGCGGATTTGATGTTGCCGGCGATACCGGTCTCCACCAGCCGCTTCATCACAAAAGGCTTGAACAGCTCAAGCGCCATTTCCTTCGGCAAACCGCACTGGTAGAGCTTGAGTTCGGGACCGACCACTATGACCGAGCGGCCGGAATAGTCAACGCGCTTGCCCAAAAGGTTCTGGCGGAAACGCCCCTGCTTGCCCTTGAGCATATCCGAAAGGGATTTTAAGGGCCGGTTGTTCGGGCCGGTTACAGGGCGGCCGCGGCGTCCGTTGTCAATAAGCGCGTCCACCGCCTCCTGCAGCATCCGTTTTTCGTTGCGCACGATTATATCGGGGGCGCCTAAATCAAGCAGCCGCTTTAAGCGGTTGTTGCGGTTTATCACCCTGCGGTACAAATCGTTCAAATCCGAGGTGGCGAACCTGCCGCCGTCGAGCTGCACCATCGGGCGCAAATCCGGCGGAATCACCGGAATCACGCTTAATATCATCCATTCGGGGCGGTTGCCGGACTGGCGGAACGCCTCCACAACCTCAAGCCTTTTAAGCAGCCTTGCGCGTTTCTGACCCGTCGCGTTTTCAAGCTCTTCCTTCAGCTCGGCTGAAAGGGCGTCAAGGTCGATTTCGGCAAGCAGCTTCTGGATGTATTCGGCGCCCATGCCGGCGTCAAAATCATCCTCATATTTATCGCGCATGTCGCGGTAGTCTTTTTCATTCAGTATCTGCTTTTTTACCAGCGGGGTGTAGCCCGGGTCCACCACGATATAGGCGGCGAAATACAGCACCTGTTCCAACTGGCGGGGGGACAAATCGAGGATAAGCCCCATTCTGGAAGGGATGCCCTTGAAGTACCAGATATGGGAGACCGGCGCCGCAAGCTCGATATGCCCCATCCGTTCGCGGCGCACTTTCGAGCGGGTAACCTCAACCCCGCAGCGGTCGCAGATTTTGCCCTTGTAGCGGATACGCTTGTACTTGCCGCAGTGGCATTCCCAGTCCTTCTGAGGGCCGAAAATCCGCTCGCAGAACAGCCCGTCCCTTTCAGGCTTGAGGGTGCGGTAGTTTATGGTTTCAGGCTTTTTAACCTCGCCGTACGACCACTCGCGGATTTTCTCCGGGGAGGCAAGCCCGATTTTTATCGAATCAAACACGTTAAACTCCATCATATTAATGAATGTCCTCCCGTTCTGTTAAATCTCATCTTCATAATCGTCGGCAAACAAATCCGGGTCTTCAACATCTTTGGTAAAACCTAAATCGGCGTCGCCGTCCTGCTCATCGGCGTCAGGGTCGGTAACCTCGTACCCGTCAAGCTCGCTCTCGTT
This sequence comes from Clostridiales bacterium DTU033, assembly GCA_001513365.1. Taxonomy (GTDB): domain Bacteria; phylum Bacillota; class Clostridia; order Oscillospirales; family Acutalibacteraceae; genus Avimonas. Next base: position 8,801 of record LFTH01000140.1, read on the forward strand.
GGCCACGCTCTGGAACACCTCGCTGTTGATTGCGACCATGCTGGACTCGTCATCGTCGTCGAACGTCTGTTTCAAGTCGATTTCCTTATTTTCCTTGTTGAGCACCTTTACGTCAAGCGCCAGCGACTGCAGTTCCTTGACAAGCACTTTAAAGGATTCAGGCACTCCAGATTGGGGAACGTTCTGCCCCTTGACTATGGATTCGTAGGTTTTGACCCGGCCAATCACGTCGTCCGATTTGACGGTCAGGATTTCCTGCAGGGTGTGCGCCGCGCCGTAGGCCTCAAGCGCCCAGACTTCCATCTCGCCGAAACGCTGCCCGCCGAACTGGGCCTTTCCGCCGAGCGGCTGCTGGGTAACAAGTGAATACGGCCCGGTGGAACGCGCGTGGATTTTATCATCCACAAGGTGGTGCAACTTAAGGAAGTACATATACCCAACCGTAACCGGATTGTCAAAAGGCTCGCCGGTGCGCCCGTCGTAAAGTATGCTCTTGCCGTCCTCGTTTATACCCGCCTGAACCAGCATCTCGCGGATATCCGACTCGTGGGCGCCGTCAAAAACGGGGGTCATTATCTTAATGCCGAGCGCCGCGGCGGCGTATCCGAGGTGGACTTCAAGGATTTGCCCGATATTCATGCGCGAGGGCACGCCGAGCGGGTTTAATACTATGTCAAGCGGCGTGCCGTCGGGCAGGAACGGCATGTCCTCGACCGGCAGAATACGGGAAACAACGCCCTTGTTGCCGTGGCGGCCCGCCATCTTGTCCCCGACGCTGATTTTGCGTTTCTGGGCGACGTAGACGCGGACAACCATATTCACGCCGGGGCTTAACTCGTCGCAGTTCTCCCGCGTGAACACCTTTTTATCCACCACAATGCCGTATTCGCCGTGCGGCACCCGCAGGGAGGTGTCCCGCACCTCGCGGGCTTTTTCCCCGAATATCGCGCGCAGCAGCCTTTCCTCGGCGGTAAGCTCGGTCTCCCCTTTCGGGGTAACCTTGCCCACCAGAATATCGCCTGAGCGCACCTCGGCGCCGATATGGATTATCCCCTGTTCGTCCAAATCCTTGAGCGCGTCTTCACCGACGTTCGGGATATCCCTTGTGATTTCCTCCGGGCCGAGCTTGGTGTCCCTCGCCTCAATCTCGTATTCCTCGATATGGATGGAGGTGAACACGTCGTCCCGCACGATTTTCTCGCTTATCAGAATGGCGTCCTCGTAATTGTAGCCTTCCCACGGCATAAAGCCCACCAGCACGTTCTTGCCCAGCGCAATCTCGCCGTTGCAGGTGGACGGGCCGTCCGCAATCACTTCGCCGCTCTCAACGTGCTGGCCCTGTTCCACAATGGGGCGCTGGTTGATGCAGGTTTCCTGGTTTGAGCCCTTGAACTTGATAAGGTTGTAAACATCCAGACCGCCGTCGCTGTCCCTGCTGATAACAATGCTGTCGGCAGAGACCGTAGTTACGGTCCCGGCTTCTTTTGCGATAACCACAACCCCGGAGTCCATCGCGGCCTTGTATTCCATGCCGGTGCCTACGATTGGGGCCTCGGTCCTGATGAGCGGGACAGCCTGCCGCTGCATGTTGGAGCCCATCAGAGCGCGGTTCGCGTCGTCATTTTCCAAAAACGGAATCATCGCGGTCGCGACCGAAACAATCATCTTGGGCGAAACGTCCATGAAGTCCACCAGCTCGCGCTCGACTTCAAGGAACTCGCTGCGGAAACGGGCGTTGACCCTCGGACGCAGGAACCTACCGTCTTCATCGAGTGGCTCGTTCGCCTGAGCGACGATATATTCGTCCTCAATATCCGCGGCCATATATACCACTTCGTCGGTTACCACGCCGGTCTCCTTGTCCACCCTGCGGAACGGAGCCTCGATAAACCCGTATTCGTTGATACGGGCATAGGTCGCAAGATAGGAAATCAACCCGATGTTCGGTCCTTCGGGAGTCTCAATCGGGCACATGCGGCCGTAATGGCTGTAATGCACGTCCCGCACCTCAAACCCGGCGCGGTCGCGCGACAGGCCGCCGGGGCCGAGCGCCGACAGGCGGCGCTTGTGGGTAAGCTCCGCAAGCGGGTTGGTCTGGTCCATGAACTGCGAAAGCGGAGAGGAGCCGAAAAACTCCTTGATTGCCGCCACCACAGGGCGAATGTTAATCAATGACTGCGGGGCTATGTCGTCCATATCCTGAGCCTGAAGGGTCATCCGCTCGCGGATTACCCGTTCCATGCGGGAAAAGCCTATGCGGAACTGGTTTTGAAGCAGCTCGCCGACAGAGCGAATCCGCCGGTTTCCGAGATGGTCGATATCGTCAACCGAGCCGACCTCGTACGCAAGGCAGTTGACGTAGTTTATGGACGCCAGAATATCATCCTTAATAATGTGGTTTGGCGCAAGCTCGCCTGCGCGGCTGCGGATTGCCTCCTTTAAAGACTCCTCGTCATCGCAGCTTTCGAGTATCTCTTTAAGCGCCGAAAAGCGCACCCGCTCGCGTATGCCCAGCTCCTCAACGTCAAAATCCACAAAATTCCTGATGTCCACCATACCGTTGGAGACAATCTTGACTTCGCGGATTTCGCCGTGGAAGTCAACGTTGACGTAAGCGACCATCACGCCGGTGGATTCGATTTCGGCCGCTCTTTTGCTGTCGATGAGCTCGCCGGCCTCCGCCACCACCTCGCCTGTCAGAGGGCTGACTATGGGGCGGCTGAGTTTGTGTCCGGCAAGGCGGTTTGACAACGACAGCTTTTTATTGTACTTATACCGCCCGACCCGCGACAAATCGTAGCGCCGCTCGTCGAACAGCAGGCTCTCAAGATACTGCTGGGAGTTTTCAACTGTCAGCGGCTCGCCGGGCCGCAATCTGCGGTAAATCTCAAGCAGAGCTTCTTCGGTGTTTTTGGTAATGTCCTTTTCAATGGTCGCGCGTATCCGCTCGTCGTTGTCAAAAAAATCGAACAGCTCGGCATCGGTGCCAAGGCCGAGCGCGCGCGCGAACACGGTAACCGGGATTTTGCGGTTTTTGTCGATACGGACGTAAAACACATCCTGCACGTCTGTTTCATATTCAAGCCACGCGCCGCGGTTTGGGATTATAGTCGTCCTGTACAGCTTTTTGCCTGTGGACGGGTCGTCCTCCATGCTGTAGTATACTCCGGGGGAACGGACAAGCTGAGATACTATAACCCGTTCCGCGCCGTTTATGATAAAGGTTCCGCTGTCGGTCATGAGCGGGAAATCGCCCATGAAGATTTCGGATTCCTTGATTTCTCCGGTCTCTTTATTGATAAGGCGCACCCGCACCCGCAGAGGCGCCGCGTAGGTAACATCGCGTTCTTTACACTGCTCGACAGTGTATTTCGGGTTTTCATCGAGGCGGTAATCCACAAACTCAAGCACCAGTTTTCCAGTGTAGTCCACTATCGGGGCCGCGTCGCGGAACACCTCTTTGAGCCCTTCCTCAAGAAACCACCTGTACGAGTTCTTTTGAACTTCAATCAGGTTCGGCATATCCAGAACCTCGTCAATTTTGGAGAAGCTCATACGGGAAACGTTGCCCAGCTTCACCGGTTTGACATTCACCATAAGCCCGACCACTCCTGTTTTGTTTTTTATATATATATTTGAGAGCTTTAATCACACGCAAAAAAATCGCGGCTGAACTGCGCCGGATTTTTCATGTCGGTGTAAAATCAACGCAGGTATCTTCGTCGCGCGCATAATCCAAAACCCACAAGGCCGCGCGGGAGCCGGTTTTCATATCGGCCGCCGGCCGCCGCGGGTCATCCGCGTTCTGCCGGTCGGGCGGATACCAAAATCCGCCCCCGCCGCAGCTTAAAAAACCGCTATAACCTGACACCGACTTTTTTATAAAAAGGTACTTGAATTTATCCACGTTTTGTGGTATTATTATCGGGTAAGTGCGCACTTGCCCATGATAATGCAGTATATTATAATACACCTTTTAACAAGGCTTGTCAATTGCATTTTGCAAATTGCAAGCCTTTTTTGTATTTTTCTTTGCTTTTTCGGGCCGCTGATGTTTTGACTGGAAAAGATATCCATAAAATCCCAGCCGGCAGGTAATAAAACACCCGGAGGAGTTGTAAGTTTATTGATGAAACTTCAATATTTTTTCAGTTATTGAACTTCTGATTTTGGAAATAGTATAAAAGGAATATTAAAAGGTGTGGGTACAGGTGGATAAAAAGGGTAAGCCAAAAAGGAGTTTTGACAAAAAAGATAAGTATAAACTGCTCGGCGCATATAAAACCCTTGCTGTTACGGACACAACCGAGCGGTACGAAAAAACAAATGTGGCAAAACCCAGCGATTTCAATGTCGAGGAAGCCAGAGACTGGGTTAACCACAACAAAAAATAATTCATATCCGAAAGGGCGTGAGCTTATCAAAGCTGCAAAACTGGCGCTGGCGCTGTTGCCGGCTTTGGTTTTTCTGTCCGCCGGCTGCGGCAGGTCGGGAGAAACAAGCGAAACAGCGAGCAAAAACGGACAGCCGGCCTCGACGACGACCCAAAGGCAGACCGGCATATTTACAAACGGTCAGGGGGATGTGATTACCGCGACCCGCTCAGACCCCAGAACCGGAATGAGGACAAAGCTTGGGGAATTCTCGTTTGATTTTGACCGCGACGGGGACGATGAGAAAATCGAGCTATACACGCAGGCGGAAAGGGCGGAGGACGGCAAAATCATCTGGGACGACGGGCAGGACTGGCTGCTTGTGGTGATTGACGGCGACGATTACTACCCGCTGTTTGACAGCCGTATTCAGCTTGGCAGCCTGTATTTCGGGGTCTGGCAGGAAAACAACGCGCCGGTTATCAGCTCAGCGGTGATAACCAGCGCAGGCGCAGCGCTTAAAAACTTTATCTACGACAGCGCGCAAAAGGGATATAAAGCGCAAAACGGGTTTGATACCGGAGGTATCAACCTTCTTCACAGCTCGATACCTTCGTATTAGGAGCTAGGAACTAGGTGTTAGGAGTTAGGCGGCTGGGGGCTGGGCGAAGGTTTTAAAAATCTCCGGCGGTCTGTCTGCGGATTAACAGGAATATGCACAAGCCGAACGTCAGAGCCGATATTGACAGTCCGGCGACCAGCCCGCGCGGCCTGTAGCTCAGCCTGAATGAATGTTCCCCCTTTAAGACCGGGATAACCAGAAAAGCGTTCCCGGTTTTTTGGGGTTTTACCCTCTTGCCGTCCACTTCAACCCTCCACCCGCCGTCTGCCGGAATGGAGGTGAACAGCGCGCCGTCCCGCGGCGCAGAAACGCTGCCCTCAATCACAGGCCCGAAAAAACTATTGCTCATAACCTTAAAGTCCGCCGGCGCGTCCTTTTTAAGGCTTGCGGCAAACCGCTCGAACTCCGCTGAGTCGAAAGACGCCGCAAGGAGGTTTGAATACCAGCTTTTGCTGCCCGAAACGTACAGGGAAACGGTGTGTTCGCCCGGCTCAAGCTCCGAAAGCTCGATTACACCGCGGATTAACCGCTCGCCGTACGTGTTCAGCTGCTCGCCGTTCAGATAAACCGCTTTGAAGTCCGAAAAATTGTTGTTGAGGTAGAGCAGCACATGCTGTCTTGCCGGATTGCTGATTATGAATCTGACAACGCCCTGTTCGCCGGCTTTAATCAGGTTGTAAACACCGTTTGGCTCGATTTCGCAGTTTTCAAATTCCGCCCTCACTTCAAGCGGGGAGTAAAAATCGTGGTCCGCTCCCAGCCCGTTCATCAGGCTGTCAAGGGTGTCGAACGGGGACGGAGAGACCCTGACGTTCAGAACCCCGCTGTCCGCAAAAAAGATGAGCGGCAGCGCGTTTGTGTTCAGCCACAAGGGCAGGCCGTCCGCATAAATCCCGGTCTGAAGATAACCCGCCCGCCTTTCGCTCATGCCGAACACGTATTTTACCCCAAGGATGGAATCCAGCGCCGAGGTGGAGCCGTAATAGCGGAAAATCTTATGCCCCGAAAGGCAGAACATACCGCAGCTTTTCAAAAAGCTGAAGGTTTCCCGCCTTGAAAACGAGCTGTAATGGCTGACCGCGCGGTACCCTGCCGACAGCCCGTCGTTGGGGTTGCGGGCATTGGAGTTTTCCACCCGGTAAAACCCGCCGGTTGCGGCATTGTAAATGCTGTCGGCTTTTTTTATTGCCCCTCGGATTTCAATCCCGCGCTGGTAGTGGCTTATATATCTTCCCCTCTCCTCAAACCCAAGCTCCCGGTCGAGGTGGTTGAAAGCCGCGCAGGTATTGGCCACAAGCTCCGCGCCGACAGCCAGCGCAAGCAGCAAAGCGGCCGCCCTGGCGGCCAGAGCGCGGCGGCTTGCGGACATCAGCGCAAGCAGGGCGTAAACCGCAAGGGCCGCAAGGGTTATTAAAAGGCTGTACGACATAGGGTCAAACAGCCGCGGAAAAGCCAGTTCAGCCAGCTTTGACAGAATTATCAAGCCCGCGGCGGCGGCAAATCCGGCGATTACCGCCCTGCGGCTCAAGCCTTCCGAAGTACTTATCGCGCGCGCGGCGCAGGACAGCAGCAAAAAGACAAAGACAAAACTGTACCGGCAGGGAAACCAGACCGGGTTTTCGGCCGCGTGCCACAAATAGTCAAGCGGGCTGAACATCATACTGACCAGCACCGCCCCAATCAGGAGGGCACAGCCCGTTTTCTCCCGTTTTGGAATTCCCCTGTGCAAAAAAAAGACCGGCGCAAGCCCCAAAGCCAGCGCCCCGCAGTATATGAAAGGGGTGCCCGTATCGGTTACCGAATCATAGGCGCCGAACGCCATTTTTTTAATCAGAGTCAGCGGGTCGGTCATAAACCCGACGAAAACATGGTCGGGCGAAAGGGAGCCGTGGCTGTCCGCCAGCGCGAAGGCGGCCGGCAGGGTCAAAAAAGCGGTGAGCCCGGCGGCAAGAGCGGCGGCTTTTAAAAACTTCGCCGCAACCATAATGTTTTCCTTAAACGCCCTGCCCTCAATCCACAACGCCGCAATCAGATAAAGCGCACTGAACACCCCGACCATATACGCCGTATAAAAGTTTGAGAAAAATAAAAGGGCATATACCGCGACAAGGGGCACAGAGCTTTTCCCCGTAATAAGCCGGCGCAGCGCGAGAATTACCAGCGGCAGCAGCGCCACCGCGTCCAGCCACATCAGGTTGAAAAAATAGATTACCGAATATCCGCAAAGCGCGTACATCATTGAAAAAGCTATGTTCAGCGGCCCTTTTACCCGAAGCCCGCGGTTAAGGTATATTGAAAAGGTCAGGCCCGAAACCGCAATCTTTGCGGAAATCACCGCCAGCACAGCGTCCGTAATCAGGCCACGCGGAAACAGGAAGATAAGCAGGGTAAACGGGCTTGCGAGGTAATAGGCAAAAAGCCCCACAAAACTCATGCCGAGCCCGGCGTTCCATGTGAATAAAAGGCCGCTTTTCTCTGTTACCATATCATAAAGCGCGGCGTGAAACTCTATGTACTGCTGGCCAAGGTCGGTTATCAGCACGGATTTCCCCCCGAACGGATAAAAACCGCAGAAAAACAGCGCCAGTCCCCATACCGCGGCGGCGGCAAGGAAAGAAAGCGCGGCAGTACATGCCGCGCCGGCAAACCCGCGCTTTATGCCCCGTGTCAGGTTTTGAGCCATTAAACACAACCCCCATCGGCCGCGCCGCTAAATGCGGGAACTGGTTTTAAAGCATTATACCACAATCTGCCGGAATGTGAACAGGCCAAACCGCGCGGGTTTTGTCGAAAAACCGGCATATTCTTGTTTATTACCGCTTTAAAAATGAAAAAAGATGTGATATACTTTGATAAGCTAAATATCAGCGCTGATTTATATAATTCGCTTGACGGAAGTGGGGATTTGTTTGGAGAAACATCTTGAGGTCCTGAACAACCTTCTGGTTGAAACATTTAATGAAATACTGAAAATCGAGGAAAGGTCATTGAGGCTGGTCGCCGGCAGCGATGTTACCGTCAACGAGGTGCACACCCTCGACGCCATCGGAAAGTATGAGCCGGGCACGGTATCCGAACTGGCCTCGGCGATGATGGTTACCGTAAGCACGATGACAATCGCCATCAACAGGCTGGAAAGAAAGGGACTGGTAAAACGCGAGCGCGCCGGCGACGACAGGCGGGTGGTCCGGGTATATCTTACGGACAGAGGCCGTTCCCTTTCGTATGTCCACAGGCGGTTCCACAGAAAGATGGTGAGGGCTGTGGCCGAGCGGCTTTCGCCCGAAGAAATCGAAATCTTAAGCAGGGCGATGGAGAATTTGAGGGATTTCTTCCATCTTGAAAATATAAAAAACGCCCAGAGCCTGTTAAAAGCCGAAGGCTGAAAAATGAGGTGGCTTAATCGCCACCTCATGCTTAATCGCCACCTCATCTCCGTTTTGCAGGCTTACCCCAACTGTTGACAAAGAGCCGGTTTTTTTAGCACAGCTTTGCAGGACGGGTAGTCCCTGCGGGGCTGCGTTTTTATTTTATGATTTGCTTGCGTTCCAGTATTTGACACGTCTTATTTGTTGCTCGGCTAATAACATTTTGAAAGCTTAGTTGCTGTACGGCAGCGTAGCTTTCGCTTTTTGATTCGCCTTTGCGCCGCTTGGTCTATTCAAAATTTTTGCAAGGACGGGGCGCGCGGAGCCTTGACAGTTTTTGGCTCAAACTATAATATAGATTGTATAAAAATTAGCAATCCGAATTGAATTTAAAGGACGGTTGATGACGGTATGGCGGTAAAATCCGATATTGAGATTGCCCAGAGCGTTGCCCCGCGGTATATCGGGGATATAGCGGAAAGTCTGGGGCTTACGCGGCAGGATATTGAGCTTTACGGCGATTACAAGGCGAAAATCAGGCTGTCGGCGCTGAAGCGGCTGGAGGACAAGCCGGACGGCAAGCTGGTGCTTGTTACCGCAATCACCCCGACCCCTGCGGGCGAGGGCAAGACCACCACCACTATCGGCCTTGGGGACGCGCTGCGGCGGCTTGGCAAAAAAACGGTGATTGCCTTGAGGGAGCCGTCGCTGGGGCCTGTTTTCGGGATTAAGGGCGGCGCCGCAGGCGGGGGCTGGGCGCAGGTTATCCCGATGGAGGATATCAACCTCCACTTTACCGGGGATATTCACGCAATCGGCGCGGCCAACAACCTGCTCGCCGCGATGGTGGACAACCACATCTTCCACGGCAACCAGCTCGGCATCGACACCCGCCGGATTACGTGGAGACGGTGCGTCGACATGAACGACCGCCAGCTCCGACGTATCGCAGACGGTCTTGGTGGCAGGACTTACGGCGTCCCGCGCGAGGACGGATTTGACATCACGGTCGCGACCGAGATAATGGCGGTGCTCTGCCTGTCAAAGGACATCGCCGATTTAAAAAACAACCTTTCTAAAATCGTTGTCGGCTATACCCGCGACCAAAAGCCGGTTACCTGCGGTCAGCTGAAAGCCGAGGGCGCGCTGGCGGTGCTGCTCAAGGACGCAATCAACCCCAACCTTGTGCAGACCCTTGAACACACACCGGCTCTGGTGCACGGCGGGCCGTTTGCGAACATAGCCCACGGCTGCAACAGCATTGTCGCGACAAAGATGGCGCTTAAACTCGGCGAATATGCGATTACCGAGGCGGGCTTCGGCGGGGACCTCGGCGCGGAGAAGTTTTTTGACATCAAATGCCGCAAAGCGGGGCTTAAGCCGGACGCAGTGGTGATTGTCGCCACCGTCCGCGCGCTGAAATCCCACGGCGGGGTTGAAAAAACAAGGCTTAGCGAAGAAAACCTTGAAGCCCTTGAAAAAGGACTGCCGAACCTGATAAAGCACATCGAAAACATCACCCAGAAATTCGGGCTGCCCGCGGTGGTCGCAATCAACCGTTTTCCGCAGGACACCGACGCCGAGCTTGAGATTGTCCGGCGCCGCTGCGCCGAGACGGGCGCAAACGTCGCGCTGTCCGAGGTGTGGGCAAAGGGCGGCGAGGGCGGCATAGAGCTTGCGAAAGAAGTGATACGGATTGCCGCGCAGCCGAATGATTTCAGGCTGGTTTACCACGACCGGATGCCGCTGAAAGAGAAAATCATGACAATCGCGCGCGAAATCTACGGCGCGGACGGGGTTGATTTCCTGCCCGCGGCCTTAAAGGAACTGGACAGGCTCACCGCGCTCGGATACGGCAGCCTTCCGGTCTGCATAGCCAAGACACAGTATTCCTTTTCGGACGACCCTCAGCTCGTCGGGCGGCCGACCGGCTTTAAAATCACGGTCAGAGAGGTCCGGCTGTCCGCCGGCGCCGGCTTTGTGGTGGCGATTACCGGGGATATCATGACAATGCCCGGATTGCCGAAAGTCCCTGCCGCCGAAAAGATTGACATTGACGAAAACGGCAGGATTACAGGGTTGTTTTAAAGTGGACGTTACAAATTATATTGTCATGGCGGGCGATTTTTCAGACGCTGATATTGCCGCCGCGTATTCCGCGCTGCCGGACATCAGAAAACAGGCGGCGGACAGGATTTTGGCGCCCCAAAAGAGGGCGGAGTCAATTCTCGGAGCCTATCTTGCATATTATGCCCTGCTGTGCGAAAGCGGCGGCGGGATTTTCTACCCCGATAAAAGCGTGCTGCTTTCGCAGGCGGCGGCCGTGTCGCGTTTTGCCAAAAAAGCGGGGTGGCCGGTCGGGGAGCATGGCAAGACTTTTCCCGACGGCGCGGATGTAAGTGGCAAGGTCAGGTTTGTCAGCATATCCCACAGCGGGGGCTATGTCGCCGCCGCCGTTTCCGATAAGCCGGTCGGTGCTGACGTTCAGGCTCTGCCCGCCGGCTCGGACAGATTGATGCGGATTGCCGCGCGCTTTCATCCCGACGAGCGCGCGTGGCTTGAAGGTGTTAAGCCAAAAGACCTTGCGGAGCAGTTCTGCCGGATTTGGACGTGCAAGGAAAGCGCGCTCAAGCTGTGCGGCAAGGGAATGAAGTTGCCGCTTTCCTCATTTTGCGCGCTTGGCGGCAGGTGCTTTGTTGACGGCAGGGCTGTCGGGATTTCGGCATACCGGCTGGAAAATGCGTTTCTGGCAAACGCGTGGTATATTGAATGACATGAATTTATTATTGACAAACGATAAAAGCGGTGATATTCTTTTCTCATTCTGCGGGAAAAGGGGTTATCTGCATGGGCATTGACGCTGAAAAGACCGGTTTTGATTATGACGTGGCGGTGATTGGCTGCGGGCCAGCGGGGGCAACCTTCGCGAGGCTGGTAAGCCCTCACCGCCGCGTCATTGTGTTTGAAAAGCAGAATGGCGGCGGCAAGCCAGCGGATTTGGAATTCGGAAAATGCTGCGGCGGGCTGCTTGCCCCCGACGCTCAAAAACAGCTTGCCCTGCAGGGGCTTACCCTCCCGCGGGATATACTGGTCGACCCCCAGATTTTTGCGGTGCGCACCATGGATATTGCGGGCAGCGGGCAGGCAAAGTTGCCGGAGAGGTATTACCAGCGGTCGTATATCAATCTGAGCAGGCTGAGGTTTGACAACTGGCTGCGCTCGCTCTGCCCGACGGAAAGGATATTGAAATGCGCGTATGTCAAATCGGTAAGCCGCCTTTCGGAAAGCCGAGGGTTTGCCGTGGAATACGTTAAGAATAATCAGCGGAATACCGTTACGGCAGGGCTTTTGGTCGGCGCGGACGGCGGGCAGTCGCTGGTTCGCCGTCTGTTCTTTCCCAATAACGGGATTGACAGGTACGCCGCGGTTCAGGAGTGGTACGGCGCGAGCGACCTCTCCCCGTTTTACGGGGCGGTATTCGACGCGGAGCTTACCGACTGCTACGGCTGGCTGATTTCCAAGGACCGTTATCTTGTTGCGGGCGGCGCTTTTCCGCTCGATGGCGCAGCACAACGATTTTCGGCGTTTAAGGAAAAGCTGAAAGGCCGCGGAATCCCGCTTGAAAATCCGGTAAAGCGCGAGGGCTGCCTTGTATGCAGGCCCAAAAGCATTTCCTCGGTATGCGACGGGAAAGACGGCGTATTCTTAATCGGGGAGGCGGCGGGGTTTATCAGCCCGAGCTCTCTGGAAGGTATCAGCTGGGCGCTTGAAAGCGGCGCGCTGCTTGCCGGTGTGCTCAGCGGGGAGCCGCAGGGGGCGAACAGACGCTATCACAGCGCGGTGAGAGGGATAAGGCTGCGGCTTGCGGGCAAAATGCTGAAATCCCCGTTTTTATATACCCCTTTCATACGGCATATCATCTTAAAATCCGGTGTGGCCAGTCTTTCAATCGACCTGTGATTATTCCAAACCCTTTTATATAAGCGTATAAAAACCCGCCGACCCATGCGAAAGGGCTCGGCGGGTTTTGTGTGGTTATATTGGCGGGTTTTCGCGGCTATTCGGCAGCGCCGCCGGTATTCCCGTCGTCGCCGCTGCCGCGGCAGCCGTTCTTGCAGCATTGGTCGCAGCCAATGCACAGTCCTTTTTTTGCATTTTTAATCATATACCGTATCGCAAGCGCGACCGCAATCAGCAGGATTGCGCCGACGATAATGGTGGCGGCGTTATCCGCAATCCATGATATCACAAAGCACCCCGTTTCCTAAACTGCGGCCGAAATTTTCCGGCCGGTTTTTATTTTCGGTTGTTTCGGAGTGGGACGGAACAGCATGAACAGCAGTACCGCAAGCAGAATGAATGCCGACGCCGTTCCAATCCCAAAGCCGCCGCCGGCGAAGAACATGGAAAACTGATAGATAATCAGCGCGACGGCGTACGCGAAAGCGCACTGGTATCCGATTGCGAACAGCGACCATTTGGCGCTGTTCATTTCGGTGCGGATTGTGTTGATGGCGGCGAAGCAGGGCGCGCAGAGCAGGTTGAACGCGAGGAAGGAATACGCTGCGGCCGGGCTTGCGAACAGCGCGGCTACCGGCGCCAGCCCCTCAAGGTTTGCGGAGTCAACCAGCTGGAGTGCCAGGTCGGCGTCCCCAATCGAGGTGAGTACGCCGAACACCCCGACCACCTGTTCCTTTGCCGCCAGCCCCATGAAGGTTGCCACCGTGGTCTCCCAGCGTCCGAACCCCAGCGGGGAGAAAATCCCCGCCACCGCGCTGCCGATTGTATGCAGCACGCTTTGGTCAAGGCTGTCCACCAGCCCGAAACCGCCGTTTGAGAACCCGAAGCTCGCGCCGAACCAGACCAAAATGCTTGCCAGCATATATACGGTGAACGCCTTTTTTATAAAGGATGTGGCGCGCTCGTACATGCTGCGGCCGACATTGACGGCCGACGGGAAATGGTAGGCGGGCAGCTCCATCACAAACGGGGACGGCTCGCCGGCGAACGGCCTGGTCTTTTTAAGGATTATGCCGGAGACAATTACCGCGCCCACCCCAAGGAAGTATGCCGAAGGCGCCACCCACCATGCGCCGCCGAAAGCCGCGCCCGCAATCAGCGCGATAATCGGCAGCTTTGCCCCGCAGGGCATGAAGGTGGTGGTCATGATGGTCATGCGGCGGTCTTTCTGCTGTTCGATAGTGCGCGCCGCCATTATGCCGGGCACCCCGCAGCCGGTGCCAATCAGCAGCGGGATGAAACTCTTGCCGGACATACCGAATTTCCTGAAAATCCGGTCCATCATAAAGGCAATGCGCGCCATGTAACCGCAGTCTTCAAGCAGCGCAAGGAAGAAAAAGAGTATCAGCATCTGGGGCAAAAAACCGGCTATCGAGCCGATACCGCCGATAATCCCGTCCACGACAAGGCCGGTGAGCCACTCGGCTGTACCGGCGGACGAGAGCAGGTTCCTGAGCGGCTCCTGCACAAACGAGCCGACAAACATCTCGTTTGTAAACTCGGTTACCAGAGCCCCGACGGTGGACACCGACACAAAATATACAAAGAACATCACCGCGACAAAAATCGGAAAACCCAGCCAGCGGCTGGTAACGACCGAGTCTATTCTGTCGGATACGTTCATGCCCGAACTGGTTTTCCTCACGCAGGCTTTCACCACGTCGGAGACAAAGTCGTAGCTTTCGCGTATGATGATTGACGCGCTGTTTTCGTCAAATTCCCTCTCGCATTCAAGGATAATCCGCTCAATCTGCTCTTTAGCCCGCTTTGGTATATCTGTCTGTTTTTGAACTATTTCGTCCCGCTCAAAAAATTTAATCGCGTACCATCGCAGGTTTTTTGCCGGCACGTAGTTTTTAATCAGCTCTCTGATTTTTGCCAGCGCCGACTCCACCGGCGTTGAGAACCGGCGGGAAAAAAAGCTCTTTCTTCCGGCCTTGGCAAGCTCCACAGCTGTATTTGAAAGCTCGTCAAGCCCGTCGCCCTTCAGCGCGCTGGTCTCCACCACCGGGCAGCCGAGCACCTGCGAGAGCTTTTTGCTGTCTATCCTGTCCCCGCTTTTTTTGACCACGTCAATCATGTTCAGCGCGATAACCACCGGAATCCCCACGTCCAGCAGCTGGGTCGTAAGGAAAAGATTGCGCTCAATGTTTGTGCCGTCCACAAGGTTGATAATCACGTCGGGTTTTTCGTTTACCAGATAGTTGCGGCTGATGACTTCCTCCTGGGTATACGGGGAAAGCGAATAAATGCCCGGCAGGTCGATGACCTGCGCATCTTTATGCTTTTTCAGCTTCCCTTCCTTTTTGTCAATCGTAACCCCCGGCCAGTTGCCGACCCGCTGGGTCGAACCGGTAAGGGCGTTGAACAGCGTGGTCTTGCCGGAATTGGGGTTGCCGGCAAGGGTGATGGTAATCGGCATAAATATCCTCCTTGAACATCGGGTTTAGCGGAGGCTAACCCGTGCGCTTTAAAAAATCAGCGGCGGTTAACCCTCGGCTTGAATGAGTTAGCGGCGGCTAACCCACCGGGGCTAAAAAAGTTAGCGACGGCTAACTACTGCGGCTAAAAAACGGGAGAAACAAATCTCCGTTTCAAGTCCTGTTAATTTCTACTTCAATCATTTCGGCGTCGGATTTTCTTATCGACAATTCGTAACCCCTGACGGTTATCTCAATCGGGTCGCCTAACGGGGCAACTCTGCGGACCAGAACCTTAACGCCTTTTGTAATCCCCATGTCCATAATCCTGCGGGCGACTGCGCCGGTACCGTTTACCCTTACCACGGTCGCGGATTGTCCGACGTCCACGTCCCTGAGCGTTGGCATGGCTTTAAACCCCTTCCAAAACTGCGTCGCGCTGCTACACCATGATGTTGTTCGCGAGCTCTTGGCTGATTGCGAACCTTGCGTTTTTGACGCTGACAACCACGTTGCCGCGCGCCTTTGAGATTACCGAGACTTCGCTGTTGACGGTGAAACCGAGGGTCGCAAGGTGGTTTTTAAGCTCACGGTGCCCCCAGACGGCTTTTATCCGGTTTTTTGCCCCCACCCGGGCCATAGACAACGTCAATGTTATCAGACCCCCTGCGCGGTTTCGCTCTCAAAGAAATTATACCCTTTAGAAAACTGCGGTGTCAAGGGTGAATAATAGTTAATTATCGGGGGCTTTGACGAAGATATTTTGTAAAACATGCGGCCCCCAAAAAACCGGGCGGCCGCGCCGCCCGATTTTTATTAGTAAACCGCGTTATATGCCGAGATACTTTTTAAGCTCGCCGGTTTTATCCGTTCTCTCCCACGGGACGCCGAGGTCCTCCCGCCCGATATGCCCGTACGCGGCGAGTTGCCGGTAAATCGGGCGGCGCAAATCAAGCAGATTGATGATTGCGGCCGGCCTGAAATCGAATACGGCAGAAACCGCCTGCGCCAGCCTGTAATCCGGCACTGTTCCGGTGCCTTCGGTGTCCACCAGAACGGAGACCGGGCGGGCGACGCCGATAGCGTAGGCAATCTGCACCTCGCAGCGTTTCGCAAGCCCCGCCGCCACGATGTTTTTGGCGGCGTACCGCGCCATATAGCTCGCGGAACGGTCAACCTTGGTCGGGTCCTTGCCTGAGAATGCCCCGCCTCCGTGCCTTGCGTACCCGCCGTAGGTGTCCACGATAATCTTCCTGCCGGTAAGGCCGCTGTCCCCCTGCGGGCCGCCGATTACAAACCGTCCGGTGGGGTTAACGAATATTTTTGTGTCGCCGTCAATCAGATTACCGGGAATGACCGGCAGAATTACATGATTGATTACGTCTTCGCGGATGGTCTCAAGCTGCGCGTCCTCGCAGTGCTGGGCTGATACCACTATCGCCTCCACCCTGACCGGGGTGTTGCCGTCGTATTCCACTGTAACCTGCGTTTTCCCGTCCGGGCGCAGATACGAAAGAGTGCCGTTTCTCCGCACTTCGGCAAGCCTTTTTGCGAGCCTGTGCGCAAGCGAAATCGGCAGCGGCATAAGCTCCGGCGTTTCGTCGCAGGCATAGCCGAACATCAGCCCCTGGTCGCCGGCGCCTGTCCGGTCGAGTTCGGAGCCGCTTTTTTCGCGCGCCTCCAGCGCCTGATTGACCCCGTTTGCAATATCCGGGGACTGCTCGTCAATCGAAGTGAGCACGGCGCAGGTGTTGCCGTCAAATTTCTGCGCGGCGTTGTCGTACCCGATTTCACGGATAACCCGCCTTGCGATTGAAGGAATATCCACATAGCAGCTGGTCGAAATCTCGCCCATCACCAGCACAAGCCCGGTGGTCGCCACGCATTCGCAGGCCACCCGCGCGTACGGGTCCAGCTTTAATATTTCGTCCAGCACTGCGTCCGAAATCTGGTCGCAGACCTTGTCGGGGTGCCCCTCGGTAACTGATTCGGAAGTGAAAAAGCGTCTGTTCATTTTCGCGTGTCCTTTCAAAATTTAATCAGCCGGTTGATTTACTCTGCCCCGACCGGGTAAAAAACGCGCCGTGGCAGAATACACGGCGCGCATAATCACCTCATCTGCCGGTTTTCACCGCAGGAATTGGCACCTTGCAAACCGCTTGCAGGTTGCCGGGCTTCGTCGGGCCTGTCCCCTCAGCCTCTCTTGATAAGGGTTGTGATTGAATTGACGGAGATTATTATATCATTAAGGGCGATTTTGTCAACAGTACGCCCTGACCGCCAGCGACGGTTTTATAACAGCCCCCGCCGCAGAAAATTCCATAATTTTTCAAATTATTCATCATTCATTACAAACCCGCTCTACAAGCTCTTTTGCCCTATTGTAGGGCAGCGACGGCACCCTGTGCCGCTTTCCCTTTTCGCCGAAACAGCGGATTTCCACCGTGCAGGTGCCGCTGCGCCGCTGCCATGGAAACCGGATTATCCGCACCAAATCCACCGCCTGCCGCGGCAGATGGAGTTCATACAGCGCAAGGCCGGCGGAATACCGGACGGTAACGGCGTCCGAGTCTGCGCCGAAACCGGCGCGGCGGGAGCCGATAATCCTTATTACCAGCCACCAGCCGCCCGCCGCAAACCATACTGCGGCGAACGTCCGCCATACTCCGCCCGCGTAAAGCGGGATAAGGCTGCCGGCCGTAAGCAGCAGCGGTGCGAATGCGCGGCCTGCGAGAGCCTTAAGCGGCGGGCGCGCCGCGGCGGCGCAGGCGGGGTATCCGGGCAGCAGGGTGTCGAGGGCGTCGCGAAGCTCGCCGCGGCGGGCGGCGGGAATAATGACCGGGCGCGCGCCCTTTTCCCTCCTGCACCCCGCGGCGGTGATTGTAACCGTGTAAAGCCCGAAAAGCCGCATGAAAAGGGTCTGTCTTAACTCGACGGCCGTTATGCGGGCGCAGTCTATATAAGTGTCGCGGACATTGAGCAGTCCGGACACCACGTGGATACGGGCTCCTTCCCTGCTAGCGGCAAAGCCGGCGGCGCGGGCGAAGGTGCGCGCGAACGAAAAACACCAGCCCAGCACCAGCAGGTTGGCGATGGCGTTGAGCAGCGGAGGCAGGCCGAGCGAGACAATCCGGTTGAGCAGGCCGTAGACCTCCCCGGAGACCTCCCTGCCGATGATTTGCCCCGCCTGCCTTAAAGCCGGCGCCAGCGTCAGAAACCCGATAGCCGCGTTGGAGCTGGACGCCGACAGGGCGAGCACCGGCAGCACCCGCGAATAAACCCGTCTTGCGCTGCCGCCGCCGCTTTCCGTCAGCAGTTCTGCGGCCCCGGCCGGCATATATACCGTAGCGTCCGCACGCCGTTTCAACCCCGCGGTGTTAATCCGCACCCGCCTGCCTCCGGCAAGCCAC
>LFTH01000052.1 GCA_001513365.1 Clostridiales bacterium DTU033
TTCCTTTTCCGGCTGTAAAGGCGCTGCTTTTTTCCTGTTTTTGCATAGTCTATCCCCAATAGCTATATATCGGCAAAAAACCGGATTATTTTAATTATTCTGCAAAAAAAAAGCATGCAGTCGCCTGTTTTCCCCGGAATTTCAAATCCGCACGGCCTTTTTCCGGGATGCCAATATATCGCCCACTGCGCGGCCGGGCATTATTCCGCGCCTTAATTTAAGCTTTTCTCAACGCCCGACGCCAAATGCTTTGCATTAAAAAAGCCGTGCCTTTTTCAGACACGGCTTTGCGGTTAATATTTAACCGATTATTTATTTTTGAGGTTAAACCACGCGTCAAGGCCGGGGTATTCGGCAATATCCCCAAGCTCCTCCTCTATCCGCAGCAGCTGGTTGTATTTGGCCACCCTGTCGGTGCGGGAAGGGGCGCCCGTTTTAATCTGTCCGGAATTGGTGGCGACCGCGATATCGGCGATTGTTACGTCCTCGGTCTCGCCGGAGCGGTGGGAAGTAACCGCGGTGTACCCTGCGCGGTTTGCCGTCTGAATGGCTTCAAGCGTTTCGGTTAAAGTACCTATCTGATTGACCTTGATTAAAATCGAGTTAGCGACCCCGGTCTCAATACCCTTTTTCAGCCTCCGGGTATTGGTTACAAACAAGTCGTCCCCGACGAGCTGTACGCGGTCCCCCAGCTTTTCGGTGAGCATTTTCCAGCCTTCCCAGTCTTCCTCGGCCATACCGTCCTCGATTGAGATAATCGGGTATTTGTTCACCCAGTCTGCCCAGAAGTCCACCATTTCCTCGCGGGCCTTCATTACGTCGGTCTTCCAGAAATAATAGCAGCCGTCCCTGCCCCTTGCCTTGGCTTCCTCATACATTTCGGTGGACGCAGGGTCAAGCGCAATGCGGAAATCTTCGCCGGGTTTGTAACCCGCCCTTTCGACAGCCTCCAGAATAACAATAATGGCTTCCTCGTCATTCTTGAGGTTCGGGGC
>LFTH01000126.1 GCA_001513365.1 Clostridiales bacterium DTU033
TCAAAGAAAACAGGCATTTTCACCCGCGTGAAAATGCCTGTTTATCGACAGTCTGAATCCTGTCGAGGTTACTCGGCAGGATTTTTGTTTTGTTTTTGAGCAGCAGGAGTATCGGCGGCAGGCGGTATAGGATAATTGTATATTTACAGTTAAATATAAGCATAATAATTAGCGCAAAGGAGGTGTTCAGGCTGGGTATTATAGGATGGCTTGTTATAGGCGCGCTTGCCGGCTGGATTGCAAGCAAAATCACAGGTAACGACAAAGAAATGGGCGCCGTAAAGAATATTGTAGTCGGCATAATCGGCGGTATAATCGGCGGTTTTGCGATGAACCTGATAGGCGGATACGGCATAACCGGCTTTAATGTGTGGAGTTTGTTTATCGCCACGCTGGGCGCGGTAATACTGCTGTTAGCTATAAATCTTGTTAAAAAGAAAAAAACTATGTAATTTTTTCAAAAATATGATATAATGTGAAAACATTAAAAAGCACTGCTGTTATCAGGGTGCTTTTAGTTTTAAAATTGGGATAATAACCGGTTTTTATACATATTCTTAATCAAATAGCAGAAAGGGGTTGACAGAATGCCTTGGTATGAGGTGCTGATAAGGCTGGGGCTTGCGACACTGTTCGGAATGATTATCGGATTGGAGCGCGAGCACCGCGGGCGGCCTGCGGGGATTAAGACGCATATACTGGTTTGTGTAGGCGCGGCAGTGGTATCGCTGATACAGGTGTATATGATAGAAGAAACTATCAAAATGATAGGCGACGACAGCTCGCTTGCCTCGGTATTAAAGGCGGATATCGGAAGGCTGGGCGCTCAGGTAATCAGCGGTATTGGCTTTTTGGGAGCCGGAACGATTTTAAGAGATAAAGGGAGCATTAAAGGACTTACCACGGCGGCGACCCTTTGGCTTACGGCATGCGTCGGGCTCGCTGTGGGAATGGGTTACTACCTTATCAGCGCCGCCAGCGTCATTTTGGTGATGATAGTGCTGGTTATCCTTCACCTTATACAAAACCTTGTGCAGAACCTGCGGGGGTTAAAGCGGATTGAGGTTTCGCTGTTTGACAAGGACGACGCGATGGATTATATAGCAAATTATTGTGCCTCCAACAACATAACGATAAAGAGTATCGAATTTGCCGAAAATGCGGGCGCTGCGAGCTCCGACTCCGAACGGCCTCTGTTGACATACGTTTATACAGTTTTAATTCCGAGAACTACTTCAATCGACAGGGTATTGATGGACTGGAAGATGAACCAGCATATTATTTCGGCGGTTGACAGCGACCACGCCGCAGAATAGTTTTTTAAGCCGGCTGAATAAATTCCCTCAAAAAAGGCAATATAACATATTATCAGTTTTTATTTGGGGGAATTAAGCTGGCTTTTTTTGTATCTTCGGAAGGCGAAGGGAAAAACGGAGTTTTAAGACTTGGGGTTGATGTAGGCTCAACTACAATCAAGCTGGCTGTACTGAACGGGCGCGGAAGTCTTGTATACAGCAGTTACCAAAGGCACGGCTCGGACATTGTATCAACCCTGAAAAGGATGTTTACACAGTTACATCAAAACGTCGGTGATAAAAAGCTGATTGCCGCGGTAACCGGCTCCGGCGGGATATCGGTGTCGGAGAAGCTCGGATTGCCGTTTGTGCAGGAGGTTATTGCCGGAAGCCTCGCAGTTGAACGGTTTCTTCCCGATGTAAACGTGATTATTGAGCTTGGGGGCGAGGACGCAAAGCTGACTTTTCTTGACAACGGGGCCGACCAAAGGATGAACGGGATATGCGCCGGCGGCACCGGCGCGTTTATCGACCAGATGGCGGCGCTTTTGAATACAAGCGCGGCGGGGCTTGATAAGCTGGCCGAAAATTGCAGAGTGATTTATCCGATAGCCGCGCGGTGCGGAGTTTTTGCGAAAACCGATGTTCAGGCGCTGTTAAATCAGGGGGCAGGGAAAGAGGATATCGCCGCGTCGGTATTTCAGGCGGTGATTAACCAGACGATTTGCGGATTGGCTGCGGGCAGGAAAATCAGAGGCAAAGTGGGCTTTTTAGGCGGCCCGCTGTTTTTTCTTCCGCAGCTGCGCCGCCGATTTCAGGAAACGCTGGGTCTGAATGATTCCGATATATTGGTGCCGGCGAACGCGCAGCTTTTTGTCGCGATAGGCGCGGCGCTCTCTGCGCGGTTTTCTGACCGGAATACCAAAACCGCAGGCAGTATTTTAAATATCCTCAATTCAGAGCGGTATCAAGCCGATGACAAGCCGGTAAGCCTTGCGCCGCTGTTTGAAAGCGATTCTGAATACAGCGGGTTCGTCGGCAGACATTCGGCAAACAGAGTCAGGCGGAGCGATTTAACCAAATACAAAGGGCCGTGCTTTCTCGGCCTTGATATCGGCTCGACCACCAGCAAGGCGGTGCTGATTGATAAAGACGCGGGGCTGCTGTATTCCTGTTACCGGAATAACGAAGGCAGCCCCTTAAACAGCGCGTCTGAAATGCTGACTGAAATCTATTCAAACCTGCCGGATGGGGCGGAGATTTGCTATTCCGCCGTTACCGGATACGGCGAAGAGCTTGTAAAGACCGCGTTTTCCTGCGACATCGGCGAAGTTGAAACTGTGGCTCATCTCACAGCCGCCGAGCACTTTCTTCCGGGGGTGGACACTGTCCTTGACATCGGCGGGCAGGACATGAAGTGCATACGGGTGCGCGGCGGGGTAATCCACAGCGTAATGCTGAATGAGGCCTGCTCATCCGGTTGCGGCTCGTTTATCGAAACATTCGCAAATTCGCTTGGAATGACGGTGGAGCAGTTTTCAAAAGAGGGCATCAAATCAAGGCGGCCGGTCGACCTTGGAACCCGCTGCACGGTGTTTATGAACTCAAAAGTAAGGCAGGCGCAGAAAGAGGGCGTTCTGGTCGGAGATATCTCGGCGGGCCTGTGTTACTCGGTTGTAAAAAACGCACTGTTTAAGGTAATAAAGCTCAAAAGCCCGTCCGAACTGGGGGAAAGGATTGTGGCGCAGGGCGGCACGTTCTTAAATGACGCGGTACTGCGCAGTCTTGAGCTGGTATTGGGCAGGGAAGTGGTGAGACCGGACATAGCAGGGCTTATGGGCGCTTTCGGCGCGGCGCTTTTGGCTAAGAGAGCCTGGAGGGAAGGTATGCGCTCCTCGCTGATTACCCCTGCTCATCTTAGCTCATTTTCGTATATGTCTTTTGTCAGGCGCTGCGGGCAGTGCGCAAACAACTGCCTTTTAACTGTCAACACTTTTTCGGGGGATAAAGAGCTGATAACCGGAAACAGGTGCGAAAAAGGGGCGGGACAGGAAAAGACGAACAGTGCTCCAAACCTTTTTGAATACAAATACCAAAGGCTTTTTAGCTATAAGCCACTGCCGGCCCAAAATGCCAAAAGGGGCAGAATTGGAATTCCGAGAGTCATGAATATGTACGAGAATTACCCGTTCTGGTTCGCCTTTTTTACGGCGCTCGGTTTCAGGGTGGAGCTGTCGCCGCCGTCCAGCCGCAGACTGTATGAGCTTGGGATGGACACCATTTCATCCGACACCGCCTGTTATCCGGCAAAACTGGTTCACGGGCATATAACGGCTTTGGCAAGGCAGGGGATTAAGCATATTTTTTACCCTTGCATTCCAAAAGAAAAGCCGGAGATAAAAGACGCCGACAACCACTACAACTGTCCGATGGTAATATCCTATCCGGAGGTGATAAACGCCAACCTCGACGTGTTGAAAGAAAACGGGGTTGTGTTTCACCGCCCGTTTTTGCCGTACCATACCGGCAGGCCGCTCGCAAAAAGCCTTTTTCGGGAATTCAGGGAGTTCGGGGTTACTCTGAATGAAATTGAAGATGCCCTAATGCTCGCCGCTGACGAGGACAGGCGGTTCAAAGCGGATATCCGCAGGAAAGGCGAGGAAGTGCTGCGGTATCTCAATAAGACAGGGAAAAAAGGGATTATTTTATCCGGCAGGCCGTACCATCTCGACCCCGAAGTCAACAAAGGCATTCCCAACCTGCTTACTTCAATGGGATTTGCAGTGCTGACTGAGGATTCGGTATCTCATTTGGGAAATGTTGAAAGGCCGATAAGGGTTTTGGACCAGTGGATGTACCATACTAGGCTGTACGAGGCCGCGGATTTTGTGTCAAAAAACAAAAACCTTGAGCTTGTGCAGCTTAATTCCTTCGGCTGCGGGCCCGATTCGATTGCCGCCGAGCAGGCGGAGGAAATACTGGCGAAAAACGGCAGGCTTTTTACCCTGATTAAAATAGACGAAGTCAGCAACCTCGGCGCGGTAAAAATCAGGCTGCGCTCGCTCAAAGCCGCGATAAAGGCGCAGGAAAAACAGTGTAAAGCCGTAGCACTTGCCAAGGAAAACAAATCCCGACTTAACAAAAAGAGGGTAAGCCGCGGATATACAATTCTGGCTCCGCAGATGGCTCCGGTACATTTTGAGCTGCTTCAGGCGTCAATCCGCTCGGAAGGTTACGATATCAGGGTCCTTCCCACCGTTGACAGGGAGGATATAGAAACCGGACTCAAATACGTCAACAACGACTCCTGCTACCCTTCGATAATCGTAATCGGCCAGCTCGTCAGGGCGCTGCAGTCAGGAGAATACGATATTGACAATACCGCGGTTATCATAACTCAGACCGGTGGCCCCTGCCGCGCCAGCAACTATCTGGGGCTTTTGAAAAGGGCGCTGAACACGGCAGGCCTCGAAAAAGTGCCGGTGATTTCGGCAAGCGTTACAAGCCTATTAAAAAACAAGGATTTGCGTGTAACGCCGTCTTTGATAAGAAAAGCGCTGATGTCAATACTCTACGGAGATTTGCTGATGCTGCTGCGGCTTAAGGTAAGGCCGTATGAGGTTTTAAAAGGCTCTGCCGACAGGGCATATGAAAAGTGGATGGAAAGATTAAAAGAAGATTTGCGGTTTGGGCACAAGCAGGTTTTTGCGGAAAATGTATTCAATATTGTCAGGGACTTTGAAAACCTGCCGGCCGTGTTTAAAGATAAACCGCGCGTGGGGCTGGTTGGGGAAATCCTTGTAAAATACCATCCGGCGGCCAACAACAACATGATTGAAGTGATTGAGAGCATGGGTGCAGAACTGGCAATACCGGGCTTAATCTACTTTTTCCTGTTCTGCGCGCACGGGGGAGAAACCGAATACAGGTACCTCGGCGGCAGCCGGTTCAAAAAAGCCGCATGCAACTATTTTATAAGGTATATCGAACAGTACCATGATATAGTCCGCACGGCGCTTGCGCAGAGCAAGAGGTTCAGGGCGCCGGCTTCAATCGGCGAGCTTGCTAAAAAAGCCGAGCCCTTCCTTTCGATATGCAACCGTTCGGGCGAGGGGTGGCTGCTCACCGCCGAAATGGTAGAATTAATAGAGCAGGGCGTGAACAACATCATTTGCATGCAGCCGTTCGCCTGTCTGCCCAACCATATATCCGGCAGGGGAATGGTGAAACGGATTAAAGAGGTTTATCCGCAGGCGAATATCCTGACCATTGACTACGATTCCGGCGCGAGCGAAGTGAACCAGCTTAACAGGATTAAGCTGATGCTTGAAAGAGCGGAAAATGCGCGGTCTGCCAAAAAACCGAAGGACAGCGGTATCAGACTCTCGATTTAATAAAAGCAGCTTGTCTTAAGCTGCTTTTTTGCTGCTGACATACCTTTTGACATTCACCCAGATAACCCGTCGTGAGTAGTATGAAATATCCGGTTATCAAAGGGGAAAGGTTAATGAGGTACCGCTTAAAAAGCCGTATTAGAAGAAAACTAGTTTTCGCGTTTATTCTTTTTTTGGCGCTATCTCTCTCCGCTATTTTACTTATTGACTGGCGGATACGCCCGATGATAGGGGTATACGGCAGCAACCAGGCCGCGACAGCCGCTACCAGAGCCATCAACGCGGCGGCGGAAGCTGTGCTTTCACAAATTGATATTGGCTATAACAACCTCGCGGAAGTAGTCAGGGACGGGGACGGGAAAATAGTGAGCATAAACACCGATACAACCAACATCAACATAATAAAAGCCGCGGTAAGCAAGGCGGTATTGAAAGAACTCGACAACCAGAAATTTCAATATGTGAAAATCCCAATCGGCTCGCTGGCGGGCGGACTGCTGACCGGACGCGGGCCGGAAATCACAATAAAGGTGCCTATGAATTCGACGGTTGAAACCGAAATAGAGAATAGATTTGAAGGTGCCGGGATAAACCAGACAAAACACCAGATATCAATAAGCGTAAAGGCTACAATCTTTACAGTAATACAGGGCGAAAGCGCGGCAAATGAAATAACCACAAGTTTCACGGTCGCCGAAAACATTTTGGTCGGCGAGGTGCCGGGCTGGTATATTAAAAGCGGCTCGTAAAATTGGTTTTGCAACCATATCCGGTATTTGGTATAATATGCGAAGGAGATTAATAGTCAGAAGGCAGGAGCGTAAACTATGGACCGTGATACCGCTGCAAAGCGCGCAGAACAGCTTCGGGAACTGATAAAGGAATACAGCAGGCTGTATTATGAGCTTGACTCTCCGGCTATTGAGGACGACGAATTTGACAAACTCACCCGCGAACTGCGTGAAATAGAGGAGGCCTTTCCCGAACTTATTACTCCGGATTCCTATACACAGCGGGTACAGGGCAGATCGTCGGAGTTGTTTGCCCCGGTAGTCCACGAGGTGCCGCTTGAAAGCCTGCAGGACGTTTTTTCTTATCAGGAGCTTTTTGACTTTGACAGGAGGGTGCGGGAGGCCGCGGGCAATCCCGTTTATGTGGTGGAGCCTAAGATTGACGGGCTTTCGGTTGCGCTTGAGTATATTAACGGGCGTTTTTTC
Organism: Clostridiales bacterium DTU033; assembly: GCA_001513365.1. Taxonomy (GTDB): domain Bacteria; phylum Bacillota; class Clostridia; order Oscillospirales; family Acutalibacteraceae; genus Avimonas. Next base: position 6,907 of record LFTH01000126.1, read on the forward strand.
AGAGGGGCGACCCGTGGAGACGGCCAGACCGGAGAGGACGTTTCGCACAATCTTCGCACAATCCGCTCAATACCCGAAAAGCTGAACAAAGCGCTGCCGAGGGTTATAGTGCGCGGGGAAGTGTATATGCCGCGCGAGAGCTTTGCGGCACTTGTCGCTCAGCAGGATTTGGAAGGCGAAAAGCCGTTTAAAAATCCCAGAAATGCGGCGGCAGGCTCCCTGAGGCAGAAAGACCCTGAGGTTACAAAAAAGCGCAATCTTGATTTGTTCGTGTTCAACCTTCAGCTGGTCGAGGGGGAAGAAATTAATTCCCATTGTGAGTCGCTTGAGTTTATGAAAGAGCTCGGTTTTCCGGTCCTTCCGTATTTTATCGCGAATAATATTGAGGAAGCAATCAAAGAGATAGAGAGAATTGGCAGCACGCGTTCCTCACTGCCTTACGATATTGACGGCGCGGTTGTGAAGGTTGATGACTTTACACAGCGCTCTGTGCTTGGAAGCACCGCAAAGTTTCCCCGGTGGGCCGCCGCGTACAAATATCCTCCGGAGGAAAAGCAGACGGTTCTGAAAAGCATTGAGGTTAATGTCGGACGTACCGGCGTTCTGACTCCGACCGGCATATTCGAGCCTGTAACCCTTGCGGGCACCACTGTGAGCAGGGCGTCCCTGCACAATCAGGATTTTATTGATGAAAAGGGGATATGTATCGGGGATACGGTGGTTATCAGGAAAGCCGGGGATATTATACCTGAAGTGGTCAAAGTGGTCTCCCATCGGCCCGGCGCAAAGCCTTATCGAATGCCGGGAAGCTGCCCTTCCTGCGGCAGCGCGGTTTCACGCGAGCAGGGGGAGGTCGCTATCAGGTGCTCAAATCCCGAATGCCCCGCGCAGGTAATCCGCAATATAATCCATTTCGCGTCCAGAGACGCAATGGATATCGAGGGGCTCGGCCCCGCTGTTGTGGAGCAGCTTGTCGCCAACAACCTTATCCGCAGCGCTTACGACTTGTATTCGCTGAAAAAAGAAGCGGTCGCGGAATTAGAAAGGATGGGCGACAAATCGGCCGAAAACCTGATTAACGCAATCAACAAATCAAAGGAAAACGATTTGCACCGGGTGATTTACGCGCTTGGGATACGCCATATAGGTCAGAAGGCGGCGAAACTGCTTGCCGACCATTTCAAGGACATGGACAGCCTTTTGAACGCCGGCTTTGAGGAAATTGCTTCGATTGAGGGTTTTGGCGGCATAATGGCAGAAGCAGTGGTAAGGTTTTTCGCGCTGCCGCAGAGCAGGCATTTTGTGGAAAAGCTGCAGGAGGCGGGGGTCAACATGAAGAGCAAAGCGGAATTAGCGGACAGCCGCTTTAAAGGCATGACGTTTGTCCTGACGGGCGCCCTACCTACGTTAAAAAGAGACGAGGCCACCGCGCTGATTGAAAAATACGGCGGCAAGGTGTCGTCCAGCGTGTCAAGCAAGACTACTGTCGTTCTGGCGGGCGAGGACGCGGGGAGCAAGCTCGCGAAAGCTCAGCAGTTGGGTATCCGCATTATTGACGAACAGGCTTTTTTTGATATGTTAAAATAGCCGTCTCAACAATTGCGACGGCTGTTTGCATAAAATATGAATGGTAAACTATCAAACAGGCTTTTCTGAAGGGATGGAAAAAATGAAGGTTCTGATTGTCGGCGGGGTTGCGGGCGGCGCCACCGCGGCGGCCAGGCTGAGGCGGTTAAACGAGTTTTGCGAAATAATCCTGTTTGAACGCGGCGAGCACATCTCCTATGCAAACTGCGGACTGCCGTATCATATCGGGGGCGTAATCGAGGACAGCGGGCAGCTTATCCTGCAGACCCCGGAGAGCTTTAAAGCGCGGTTTAATATTGACGTGCGGGTTAAAAGCGAGGTCGTTTCCATTAACCCTGCGTCCAAAACCGTTGAGGTTAAAAAGGTTGATACCGGCGAGACCTATTCGGAAAGCTATGATTATTTGATTATTTCTACCGGCGCATACCCTGTTTTGCCGAGTATAAAGGGCGCCGACAGTGAAAGGGTTTTTACCCTGCGCAGTATTGCCGACACTTTCAGGATTAAAGATTTTATTGACAGGATAAAACCGCGGCGCGCCGCGGTTATCGGCGGGGGATATATCGGCGTCGAGGTGGCGGAAAACCTGCATAAAGCCGGCCTTGATGTTACTATTATCGAAAAGGCAAATCAGGTAATCGCCTCGATTGACTTCGATATGGCGGCACAGGTGCACCGGCATATTGAAAAAATGGGAGTGCGTCTGCTGCTGGAAAGCACCGTCCACGCAATAACCGATGGCAAGGGCGAGCTGCGAATTGCCGTTGACCGCGATGAAATCACTGCGGATATGGTGGTTATGGCGGTCGGTGTTTTGCCTGATACCGCGCTTGCAAAGCGGGCGGGGCTAAAGCTGAACCAGCGGGGCTCTATTATTGTGGACAGGTATATGAGAACCTCCGAGCAGGATATTTATGCGGTCGGGGACGCTGTCGAGGTTACAGATTTTATAACGGGGCAGCAAACATTCATACCACTTGCCGGCCCCGCAAACAAACAGGGGAGGATTGCGGCCGATAATATATGCGGGCTTGAGAGCGAATATACGGGGACTCAGGGGAGCTCTATCCTCAAGGTTTTTGATTTGACGGTCGCCGCAACCGGAATTAACGAAAAAACCGCCAAAAAACTCGGTATTGATTACGATAAATCCTTTACCTTTTCGCCTTCCCATGCGTCCTATTACCCCGGCGCGTCCACAATGTCAATGAAAGTGCTGTTCGAAAAAAGCAGCGGAAAAATACTCGGGGCGCAGATTATCGGACATCAAGGAGTGGACAAACGCTGTGATGTGATAGCCGCCGCAATACGGTTCGGGGCAACGGCGTATGACTTAACAATGCTTGAGCTTTGCTATGCCCCGCCTTATTCCAGCGCAAAGGACCCGGTGAACATCGCAGGGTATGTGATTGAGAATATATTGCAGGGCAGGGTGAAGCACTACCACTGGCACGATGTGGACAGCCTGCCCCGCGATGGCAGTGTAACACTTCTGGATACCCGCACAGGCTCCGAGTATCAAAAAGGGCATATTGACGGTTTTATAAACATACCGCTGGACAGATTTCGGGAACACCTGCGGGAACTCGACAAATCCAAGCCGGTTTATGTTCTCTGTCAAATCGGATTGCGCGGATACATGGCCTGCAGGATACTGGCACAGAATGGCTTTGACTGCTACAACCTGAGCGGCGGTTACCAGTTGTATCAATCCATATTCGGCAGGGGCGCGGTACACCAAAATGAGATGATTAACCCGGAAACCCAGTTGCCCAAAGACCTTCCCGATAATGGAAAGGATAATTGACAGGAATTAGATTTAATACTATGCTTTAAAGTTTTCAGGCTCCGTGCGGCGGCATGGGGCCTGATTTTTTATTTAAAACTAAAAAAAATCGGGAATTTGACGATATATTTACTGACAGGAAGCGTATGACACCTTGCAGCGTACGGGCAGGTAGAATGAGCTTCCAAGGAAAGGATTCCAAATAAAATAATCAAGGAGGATTGAAAAATGCGTATTAACCACAATATCTCCGCAATCAACACTTACAGGCAGTACAACGCAAACACACTGAAAGCCAGCAAATCCATGGAAAAGCTTTCCTCTGGTTTGCGCATCAACCGTGCGGCCGATGACGCGGCAGGTCTTTCGATTTCCGAAAAAATGAGGAGCGAAATCGCCGGAGTTGCCCAGAGACTCAGGAACACTCAGGACAACATTTCCCTGATTCAGACGGCCGAGGGCGCACTGAACGAAGTTTCGGATATGCTCGTCAGGATGAAGGAACTCATCACCCAGAGCCAGAACCCCACCTACACATCCGAGGACATCGCAAACATCAAGCTTGAGCTGGAGCAGCTGGCAGATACAATCGGCGAGTACGACGCAACCGATGAAAACAACTGCAGGGGCATTATCGGCACCACAACCTTTAACGGCAAGAAGGTTTTCTCGGACATTAATTTCACCCCGGTTTCGGCAGACTCCACTCTCGAGGATATAGACGCTGCAATAGGGGAGATTAACGAAGAAAGGGCGAGGCTCGGCGCTCTGCAGAACAGGTTTGAGCATGAAATCAACAACGACAGCACCTATCATGAGAACCTGCAGGCAGCCGAATCGCGTATCCGCGACGTCGACATGGCCGAAGAGATGATGGAATACACCAAGAACAACATACTGGTTCAGGCTGCGCAGGCTATGCTTGCACAGGCTAATTATCTTCCCCAAGGGATTCTCCAGCTCTTGAATTCCTGAAAGTCAGGCACAGTAGCTGCCGGATTTAGTCCGGTGGCAAGAACGCCAGTAAACCCGCCAAACGGCGGGTTTACTGGCGTTTTATACGATTTATGCCTTAAATCAAGGCTTTTGATTAAAAGTCAAGCGCCGTCCTGCTCAATCAGCAGTCTTGTTGCGTTTACAGCGGCTTTTGCCGCGCTGATTGTATCGTAATCCGGCTTGTTGTCAAGGCCTGCGGCTTCAAGTTCCTGATTCCAGATGACATGCAGAATGCAGCCGGCGCGCAGCTTTCTTGCGGAGGCAACGGTAAAAAGCGCGGCGCATTCCATTTCAGAGGCAAGGCACCCGCCTTTAATCCATGCCTCCCACTGGTTTTTAAGCTGGTACGATACCGGCGATTCATCCGGACTGTGCTGCCCGTAAAAGGAATCCTTGCTCTGCACTACCCCTACGTGGACTCTTTTTCCGAGTTTTCCGGCGGCTTCAACCAGCGCGCGGGTTACCCTGAAATCAGATACTGCGGGGAACTGGACGGGAAGGTATTCAAGGGAGGTGCCTTCCTGCCTGATGGCGGCATTCGCAATCACCAAATCCCCGCCGAGGACATCTTTGGACATACCGCCGCAGGTGCCGACGCGTATCATGGTGTGTACGCCACATTTTGCCAGTTCCTCGACGCAAATCGCCATTGACGGGCCGCCTATCCCGTGCGAGGCGACAAGAACCCGCCTGCCGGAGATTTTGCCTGCCCATACTGTGTACTCGCGGTTACTTGCGGCAAACTCCGGCTGTTCAAGCAAGCGGGCAATGCTCTCGACGCGTCCGGGGTCTCCGGTGAGAATGGCATATTCGGCGCCCTGACCGGGGGTTATCCCGATATGATACATGGCGGTTTTATTGAAATCCATCTCGTTCCACCTCCGATTTATAAAGCAAACCCGCCCGCCCGGCTACGGGCGAACGGATTATTGTTCAAAACATGTCCTTTTTATACAGCAGGTAACCGACTCCCGCCATCAGCACCACAGACAACACCACCGGAAACCAGAAAAACTGGCTGAACGGCAACCCGCTGACATTCATACCGTAAAAACCTGCTATTATATTCGGTATGGATATCACGATTGTGATGGACGCCAGTATTTTCATCACGATGTTCAGGTTGTTTGATATAACCGAGGCAAACGCGTCCATCGTCCCCGACAGGACGTTTAAATAAATATTGGACATTTCAACTGCCTGCTTAATCTCAATCAGGACATCTTCGAGAATATCCTGGTCGTCTTCGTACATTTTGATGTACCTGCCGCGCATCATTTTCTCAATCGTGGTTTCGTCCGATTTCAGCGAGGTGGAGAAGTAAACAAGGGATTTCTGCAAATCCAGAAGCTGGATAAGCTCCTTGTTTTTCATGGATTTTCTCAGCTGTTTTTCAAGCTGGATTGAGATTTTGTCAATCTGTTTTAAGTGCTGCAGGAAACGGGTTGCGACACGCAGCATGATATATAGCACGAACTGGGTTTTAAGGTTGGTCTGGACGTTTTTAACTACCCCTTCGGCGAATTCGGTGATAATCGAGTTTTCGCGCAGAGATATGGTGATTACATGCCCGTCGGTAACAAGAATTCCAAGCGGCACGGTAAAGTAATCGATACCGTTTTCGCTGACCTCGGATACCGGGGTGTCGATAATAATTAAGGTGATGCCGTCTTCACATTCAATGCGGGAGGTTTCGTCCTCGTCCAAAGAGGCGCGGATAAAATCGGGTTCAATCGAAAAATTGGATGTCAGGAAATTGATTTCCTTTTCATCAGGGTTTACAACATCAATCCAGCACCCGTCCTCAACCTGCTCAATACGACGAATGCGTCCGTTGATGGTTTTGTAGTATGATATCATTCACATACCCCTTTCGGGGGCGAACTATATATGGATATGGCTCGCCCCGTTTTTTGTATTTCGCTTGCAGGATAAATCAGCAGGGTCAGGACTCACCATATCCACCTCCAAACACAAAAAATATCACAACACTTGTAGTATATCATAATCAATAAAGTTTTCAAGACTAAATAAACAATAGAGTTTCAGCAAATCATAAACCCGGCCGCAGAGCCGGATTTTCAGGGTTTTTAAGTGCTTGACACGGTATCGCAAATGTGATATCATAACTCTCGCTGCATGGGGACATACGAATATTTGCGGGTGTAGTTCAGTGGCAGAACCCCAGCCTTCCAAGCTGGTCGCGTGGGTTCGATTCCCATCACCCGCTCCAGTATCCCTTTTATATCGTATGCGCTTGTAGCTCAGCCGGATAGAGCATCTGCCTTCTAAGCAGAGGGTCAGGGGTTCGAGTCCCTTCAGGCGCGCCATCATGGTGGGTATAGCTTAGCTGGTTAAAGCGCCAGTTTGTGGCACTGGAGACCATCGGTTCGAATCCGATTATCCACCCCAATCTATAAAAGGGCACCCGGTACTCCGAGTGCCCTTTCCCAATCGGGTGCATATCCGGCTGTTGCGGTGGCCAATAGTAAAAGGGATACAAACAATAATGGGATGTAGTCTAATGGTAGGACAACAGACTTTGACTCTGTGTGTGCTGGTTCGATTCCAGCCATCCCAGCCAAAAAGATTGTCGATTTATGTCGACAATCTCAG
>LFTH01000002.1 GCA_001513365.1 Clostridiales bacterium DTU033
TTTTACCATATTAATGCGAAAAAGCCCAGCTTTCGCTGGACTTTTTCGACAAGCTGACGCCGTCCGGCTTGGACGGCGTTTTCTGACGAGTTAGGACAAAACCAGCAAATCCCCTGTTTTCAGCCGCTTTCGGTAAGCGCCCGGAGTATAGCCGGTTTCCCGTTTGAACACAGCCGAAAAGTAGCTGGCGCTCGAAAAACCCAGACGCTCGCTGACCTGGGACACCGGAAGCCCTTCATCCAGCAGTTTGATTGCCCTGCGTATCTTGATGTGGGTGAAATGCTTCATCACCCCTTTGTCCGAGTACCGGCGGAATATTTTTTTTAGGTTGCTCACGCTCATGTGGCATAAAGCCGCTATTTCGGGCAGGCTTAAATTTTTTTCGGCATTCTCGTTCAGCACCCTTGCTATCATCCGATATGTTTCGCTTTGCCCGTCCTGACTCGGCCGCGGGTTGTTCCTGCCCCCTTTGATAATCCTCATCAAAAACAGCTCGGTCAACAGAACGAACTCCTGCGCCGCCTCGCGATATTCACCGGTATCCGCAAGCCCGTTATTTTCCATTTCTAGGATGGTTGCCCCTTTGTCCACAACCTTATGAAGCTGCTGCTCCAGTTCCTCGTCAAGCTCGATAATCCGGTCCTCCAGTTCCTGCAATTCTTCTCCGGCGGCGGCGAACGCCATGATGAGCGCCCTGTGGCCGGCGCCGCCAACCGAGCAAATCCGATGGAATTCCATCGGTTTGTGAAAAACAAGCTGCCCGGCGTTGAGGGTAAAAACCCTTTCGTCCGCGGTAATGCCCGCCTTCCCGCTCGCGATATACACCATTTCCCAGAAGTCGTGCATCTCCCCGTCAAACGCAAAGTCCGCGTCGCGCACCATGTCAAACGCGCTGACAAGGGATTTTACCGAAACTAAACGGGGGGTATCGAGCAAAACCTTGCGGTAATTCCACCTGTCCACATTCATGCTCCTTTATCGTGTCCAACTTCAACATAAAATTGGCTAATTTTATCTGTTATAGTGTTTTTGTGTGTGGTATATTAACAGCAAATCACTTATGGATTTGGGTGATGTGGCAATGAAGGATTTAATCAAAATCGGCGTTATCGGTTTGGGAGAACGCGGCATGGGCTTGCTCCAAGCAGTTCTTATTCCGATGTGCAAAGCCGAAAATCCCGACGTGCAAGTCCTTGCGGTCTGCGATTTGTACGAGGACCGCGCCGCGGAAGCCGCGCGTTCCATAAAAGAGCATCTCGGCATATCGCCTTTGTGTACCACCGATTATCGCGAGGTCATAAAAATGGGCGAGCTGGACGCAATCGTGATTGCGTCGGCATGGGAATCCCACATTCTGATAGCCACGGAGGCGATGAAGGCGGGCAAGTACGTCGGGCTTGAGGTCGGAGGCGCTTACTCGGTCGAGGAATGCTGGTCGCTGGTCAGGGCATTCGAGAGCGCCGGCACCCACTGCATGTTGCTGGAGAACTGCTGTTACGGCCGCAGGGAGATGATGGTGCTGAACATGGTCAAAAAAGGGGTGTTCGGCGAAATCGTCCACTGCTCCGGCGGATATTTCCACGATTTACGTGCGCAAATCGCCTACGGCGAGGAAAACCGCCATTACCGGCTGCGCAACTACCTTTTGAGAAACTGCGACAACTATCCCACCCACGAGCTTGGCCCGATAGCCAAGGTACTCGACATAAACAACGGCAACCGGATGGTTTCGCTGACCTCCACCGCGTCCTGCGCAAAAGGGATGAGGGAATATATATTGAGCGCAAAGGGGAAAGAGGACAAGCTCGCGTCCGCCGAGTTTTTGCAGGGGGATGTTGTAACAACCGTAATCAAATGCGCAAAAGGGCAGACCATAACACTCACCCTCGACACCACACTGCCCCGCGGGTACAGCCGCGGGTTTACGGTGCGCGGCACAAAAGGCGGGTACTTCGAGGATACCGACTCGGTTTTCATTGACGGTGTCCACAACCGGTACGAATTTGACTGGAAATCGCAGTGGGGCAACGCTGAAGAATACGCGAAAGAATATGAGCATCCGCTCTGGAAGGATTTCTTAAGCGACGTCCGCGGCGGGCACGGCGGGATGGACTGGCTTGTATTCCGCGCGTTCATAGAAGCGGTCAAGAACAACGCTCCTCCTCCGATTGACGTCTACGACACCGCAACCCTGATGAGTATTACCGCGCTAAGCGAGCAGTCCGTCGCGTGCGGCAGCCAGCCTGTTCCAATCCCCGATTTTACAAACGGGAAATGGGTACTGCGCAGATTCAGCGGCGAGAACAGGTTCAGCCTTCATACCATCTGCGAGGACAGGAGCGCGAGATTATATTAATATATTACCCGTTTTGGCTTAAAACAGCAAGCAGGGCATATTCGTTTTTTGAATATGCCCTGCGTTTTTGTTAGTGTTAATCTATATTTCCTGCTCTACTTCCCGGATATAGCGGCAAAGGTTTGCCAGTCCAATCCGTATTCCGGCAAGCACATCCTCCATACCCTCAAACTCAATCGAGATTGTGCCGTTATACCCCGCGGCTTTCAAAGCGGCGATACACTGCTTTACCGGCACGTCCCCGTGCCCTACGATTGTGCCTTTGAGGAAATTGCCGCCGCGGGTTTTGAAATACCCCTCGCCGGGGTTCGGCAGCATGCCGCTTTTATAATAAAAGTCTTTGGCATGGACATGAAAGGCGTAGGGAGCCGCGCGCCCGACCGCTGTAACGGGGTTTTCGTCCACGCATAAAAAGTTGCCGATGTCCACAAGCCACCCGAAATTCGGATGGGCGACCGCGTTCACAAGTCTTTCGACCTTGTCGCTGTCCTGACAAAACAGCCCGTGGTTTTCAACCATTGTACGGATACCCTTGCCGGCGGCGTATTCGGTGATTTCGCGGCAGGCGTCGGCAAGCTGCGGCAGCGCCTTGTCAAAACTCAAAAAACCGCGGCTGCCCGCAGGGCGTCCTGTAGTTGCGTCGTGCCGCACCACGCCGGCGCCGAGCAGCGCGGCAATGTCAATATGCCTTTTTACTTTGTCTATCTCAGCGCGCGCATCCCCGCCGCTGCCGTTCAAAAAATCGGCCCCGACGGTATAACTCGCCACCTCAAGACCCAGTTCCCGCGCCTTTTTGCCAAGCGTTTCTGCGTACCGCTCGACCGGCGAGCCGTCGTCTGGCTTTATCTCGGTAAACTCTATCGCGTCAAAGCCCATCTCTTTGGTTTTTTCCACGCAGTCGTACAGGTTGATGTCGCCGCTGTTTATAAGTCCTAAAAAACTGTATGAGCTGACAGCAGTTTTCACTTTAAACCACTTTTCCTTTCCAGAGTCAGGTAGGCTAATCCAAAACAACCTCATGCCCGGTGCGCGCCGATTCATAAATGGCGTCTAAGATTTTCATGATTTCGACGCCGTTGGCGGCAGGGGAGATACATTCCTTGCCCTCGGTAATGCAGTCCACAAAATGGTCAATCTCGTTTTCAAACAGACCGTTGAAATCAAGGGCGGTCGGCGCGGCAAGCTGGATGTCGGCCATGTAGTCGTTGATTTCGGAATACAGTTCAAGTTCAGGGTCCAGCTTTGCCCCGGCTTTGGTGCCGAACAGCTCGATTTTGCCCTCGTCCTTTTTGATATTCAGGCTGAAGCTGACCTCCACCGAAAGCACCGCCTGATTCTCAAACCGTATCATCGCCGCCGCCAAATCCTCAACGTCGTTGATATCCCGCTCCGATTTTTCGGCCGAGAAATATCCTGACCTTCCCTTTATGTTACTACGGGCCCCAAGCCTTTGGAATGTCGCGCCGTAAACCGAAACCGGCTTCGGGTTGCCCAGAAGGTAGCGCACAAGGTCAATCACGTGCACACCTAAATCAATCAGCGGCCCGCCGCCGGCCCTTGACTTGTCCCCGAACCAGCCGCCCGGGTTGCCGCAGCGGCGCAGGTAGGTGGCTTTGGCATAGTAGATGTCTCCGAAATAACCGGAATCTATGAAATCGCGGAGTATCCGGCAGTCGTTGCCGAACCGCCTCACGAAGCCCACCATCAGCAGTTTGCCGTTTTCTTCGGCGGCTTTTTTCATAGCGCGGGCTTCCTGCGCCGATATGGCCATCGGCTTTTCGCACAGCACGTGCTTGCCGGCGTTAAGCGCCGCAATTGTGCAGGGCGCGTGCATTGAGTTCCATGTGCAGACGCTGACCGCGTCAAGCTCAGGAAGGGCGGCGAGCATTTGGTCAACATCGGTGTAGAGGCGGGTTACGCCATACTGTTCGCCTGCCGATTTTACCCGCTGTTCGTTGATATCACAGAACGCGTAAAGCTCAACTTTCGGGTTTTTCCTGTACCCCTCGATATGCACTGACGAAATTGAGCCAAGGCCGATAACTCCAACCTTCAACTTATCCATTGCAAGCATGACTCCTTCAAAAAGATTTTTTTAGCTTATTCTGATATTAACCCTTTTAAGAAATTCACCGCGTGCCGTATATCCGCCTCCGGGTCCTCTCCGACTTCCCGTTCGATTGTCAAAAACCCGCGGTACCCGATTTCCTCAAGCGCTTTGAGATAATTCGGGAAGTCCACGTCGCCTTCGCCGAGCGGCAGTTCGATAAACGCGTTCCCCTCCTGAATGGCGTCCTCGATTACCCCGTAAATCACTTCCAGGTCGCAGACCTTCAGCCGCCTGCCGTCCTTGGCATGAGTGTGCACGATGTAATCCCTCAGGGTGTAGACCGCCTTGACCGGGTCATCCCCGGTTACCATCACAAGATTGGCGGGGTCGAAGTTTACCGCAACCCCCTTTGAGCCGAGGGTATCGAGGAACTTTTTCAGCACCTCCGCGACTTCAGGGCCGGTTTCGATTGCAAAATGCGCGTCCAGACTGTCGGCGTAGCTGCAAAGCTCAAAACAGGCCTGCTGCATGATTTTATACCTGTCATGCTCCGGGTCATTGGGCACCACTCCGATATGGGTGGTTACGATATTGGTCTCAAGCTCTTTCGCCAAATCCAGTATCCGCTTTGAGCGCTCGATGAGCTGCGGATTCTTCTCCGGGTTCCCGAACCCCTGTCCCAAATCCCCGCACAACGCGGAAATCACAAGGCCGTTTGATTTCACCATATCGAGGAACTCCCGCCGTTTTGCGCCCACAAGCTGTTCGGGCGACATTTCCCCGTGGGTTGCGTAAACCTGAATTCCCTGCGCCCCCACAGCCACAGCCTTTTTCAGCGCGGTGCGCACATCGGTGCGGAACGAGTCCAGAATAACTCCAATCGGAAAATTATACATTCTGCTTCCCCCTTTTTGTTGACATCTTCTGCCCTTTCTGCTACCTTAATCATAGAACATCCGCACAGCTCAATTAAAGAGATTATCTTGCCTTTGATTAACACTATATTGCTTTTTGGGGGCGGTTTTGGGTGATTTCAACCACCTACGAGCAGCATTTTTTCCCGGACGAGGATTTTCCGTTCAACTATCACTTTGACACCATGGAGTTTGGCGACAGTTTTCTGGTGCACTGGCATGAGAATATAGAGGTTTTGTATTTTCGCGAGGGGAGCGCCACGGTGTACCGCGACGCGGTGCCGTTCAGCCTGACGGCCGGGGACGTTTTCGTAATCAACTCCGGAGCCCTTCACAGCGTTCAGCCGGTATCCCCAAGCTGCGGCTACGACTGCCTGATTGTGGACAAGGTTTTTTTACAAAACCTCGGCCTTCCGCTGGACGAGGTGCATTTGACCAATATTGTCAGCGACGCGGTCTGCCGGGATTATTTTGATAAAATCAAATCTGAGTTCGAGCAAAAACAGCCATATTACAAAATTGCTGTGAAATCCAGCATACTGGGGCTGTTCGCGCGTTTGTACCGCATTTCAGACAAACACGTGATGCCGGCAAAGCCGGCGGCAGACAGGCGGCTTGAAATGGTGCGCGCCGCCATCTCATACATACGCAAGAACTTCAAAAACGAAATCTCGATTGAGGATATATGCAGGCATGTGGGTTTCAGCAAATATTATTTCTGCCGCGAATTTAAAAAAATCACAGGCCGGACGGTAACCCAGACCATCAATTTCCTGCGCTGCAGCCATGCGAGAAGCCTGCTGTCATCCGGCATGTATAACGTGGCCGAAAGCGCCGAGAAAAGCGGGTTTCAAAACCTCTCATATTTCACTAAGACATATAAAAAGTACATCGGCGCCCTCCCCTCAAAGACATACGAATTGGGCGCAAGGGCAGGGGGTTGAGCGGTGTCCGGCAGTGTTCGGTCAGGATACGGGCAAGAATGGTCAGCAGATAGGTAACGCTATCTCCTTTTTTGCGGCCTGCCTAAAAACCGGCTGTCAAACAACCCCAACTTTTCGCTTGTGTGCAAAAAGGGTCTTATTTGCAACCCGGTTTGGTTTCGGCTTTAATGTCACTTAAAAAAGCGCTGTTTACAGCGCTGGCCAAAAGAATAAATATCTAAAGTCTAACGTCTGACGTCTGACGTCTAAAAAACAGAGGCTGCAAGAGCTTGCAGCCTCTGTTTTTGTCTATGAATTTTTCAACGCTATCGCCTGTTTTGCCTTGGCGGCGATGTTTTCGGCGGTCAGTCCGAAGAGCTTCAAAAGCTCTGCGCCCGGCCCCGATTTTCCGAAAACATCCTCTACCCCGACACGCAGCACCGGCACCGGCGCCGCCTCGCAGACCGTTTCGGCGACCGCGCCGCCGAGCCCGCCCAGTATACTGTGCTCCTCGGCGGTTACGATGGCTCCGGTCTCCCGCGCCGCGGCGATTATGATTTCCCTGTCAATCGGCTTGATGGTCGCGATATTAATAACCCGCGCTGATATCCCCTGGTTTTTCAGCAGTTCGGCGGCGTCAAGCGCTTCGGATACCAGCAGTCCGGTCGCGATAATTGCTACGTCCCGCCCTTCTTTCAGCTGAACGCCCTTTCCTATTTCAAAACTGTACGAATCGTCAAAAATCACCGGCACCGCCAGCCGCCCAAACCTCAGATACGCCGGCCCGTCGAGTTTGACTGCGGCGCGCACCGCTTTCGCCGCCTCGACCGCGTCTGCTGGATTGATTACTGTCATGCCGGGGATTGTGCGCATCAGCGCGATATCCTCGCAGCACTGGTGGGTGGCGCCGTCCTCGCCAACCGAAACGCCGGCGTGGGTGGCGCCGATTTTGACCGGAAGATGTGGGTACCCTATCGAGTTTCGCACCTGCTCAAAAGCCCGTCCGGCGGCGAACATCGCGAAAGTGGAGGCGAACACCTTTTTGCCGCAGGCTGCAAGCCCGGCGGCTATCCCCATCATATTCTGCTCGGCTATTCCGCAGTTAAAAAACCTGTCCGGGTACGCCTTGCGGAACATGCCGGTTTTGGTCGCGCCGGCAAGGTCGGAATCCAGAACCACCAAATCGGGGTACTCGGCTCCCAGTTCAACCAGGGTTTCGCCATATGCGTCCCGCGTCGCTTTTTTTACTACTTCCGCCATTATACCGCCTCCTCCAGTTTCGCAAGCTGTTCCCGAAGCTCTTTCATCGCAAGGTCATACTCTTCCTGGTTCGGGCCTTTGCCGTGCCACCCGACCTCATTTTCCATAAACAATACTCCCTTGCCTTTGACCGTCTTCTGGATTATCGCCGTTGGCCTGCCCTTGCAGGCGGCGGCGTCCTTTAAAGCGTTTTCAATCTGCTCAAAGTCGTGCCCGTCAATCTTTATCACGTTAAACCCGAAAGCCTTATACTTTTCGCAAATCGGGTAGGGGGAACAGACTTCATCCACAGTCCCGTCAATCTGCAGGTTGTTGTTGTCTATGATAAGGCAGAGGTTATCCAGCTTTTTGTGGGACGCGAACATCGCCGCCTCCCATACCTGACCTTCCTCGATTTCACCGTCCCCCAGTATCGCGTAGACCCGGTAATCGGCGTTGTCAATCTTGCCGGCCAGAGCCATTCCCACAGCCGCGGACACACCCTGCCCTAAAGAACCGGTGGTCATGTCAATCCCCGGCAGCGCCTTCATGTCGGGATGCCCCTGCAGCCGCGAATTAATCTGTCTTAAAGTGGAGATTTCCTCAAGCGGGAAATACCCGCGCAGCGCCAGCGCGCCGTACAGCCCCGGAGCGGTATGCCCTTTTGACAGCACAAGGCGGTCGCGCCGTTCCCATTTGGGGTTGGACGGGTCAATCCTCATGTGCGAAAAATAAAGGACAGCCAGCAGTTCGGCAATGGACAGCGACCCGCCGGGATGGCCGCTTTTGGCATGGTAGGTGCCTTCGATAACAGCCAGCCGGATTTTTGTCGCGGTTATCGAAAGCTGTCTTTTTTTGACGTCATCCAATACTATCTCATTCCTTTCAACAAACCGGGAGCCGCCCGGAATTTATACTGTAAACGCTTATAAAATTATAGCATAACAATGGAAATTTGAACAGGGAAATAACCCAAAAAACCAACAGGTTTCCTCAAAAATGGCGGTTGCGCTCGCCGCTCGGCGGGGATATAATCAAAGTGTGCATTCTCCGCTTTGATAAGGGGTATTATATGGTTGACAAATCCAGTGTAAGCGAGATTTTGAATAAACACTCCCTTCCTTTGCACGGGTACTGCCGGTTTGACGCGCTGGCGGATAACCTGCTGCCCTGCCGCGCGCTGTCAAGGCTTGAGTCCGCTTTTTTGCCGGAACAGCCCAAAACTGTGATAGCGGTATTGTTTCCGTACAGGTTTGACGATATGCCCGGCAACCTGTCCCGCTATGCGCGGGTGCCGGATTACCACACCGCGGCGGGCGGATTTCTTAAAAAAGCCGCGGCAGGGCTGTCAGCCGCTTTTCCGGAGTACCGGTTTGTTCCCTTTATTGACAGCTCGCCGATACCCGAAGTGCGCGCGGCCGCGCTGTCGGGCCTTGGGGTTGTGGGGGACAACGGCCTTTTAATCAATCCCCTGTACGGCTCGTGGGTTTTCATCGGCAACATTGTTACCGATTTGGATTTAAAAATCACAGACAGCGAAATCAAGGAATGTAGCCACTGCGGCGCGTGCCGGAAAATCTGCCCGGGCGGGTGCGCGGGCGGCAAAACGCGGAAAAACTGCGTGTCCCGGATAACCCAGATTAAGGGGGAGCTCACCGCCAGTCAGCAGGCGCTGCTGCTCAAAAGCGGCATGGCGTGGGGCTGCGATATCTGTCAGGACGTCTGCCCGCTCAATCAGAACGCCTTAATCGCCCCCCACCCGTGTTTCGGGGATAAGCCGTTCAACCCCTCGCTGTCGTTTGAGGATTTGAACTCCCTTGAGGGCAGGGCCTACGGATGGAGGGGCGCGAAGACCCTTGAACGCAACCTTAACCTGCTGCAAAGCCTTCACGACAGCACATCAGATGCCTGACAACTGATATCTTGTCTGCACCTACTTGTATCCGCTTTCATATATTATTAATAGCCGCTAAGCGGCGCAATATACGGATTAGGCGGCTTGCGGCCGCCTTTTTCTTTTTCCTTTTTTAAAAAACTCCGCTGTCATATAACCGCAGAAAAAACTGTATAAATTACAAGGGGGGAATAGCCGGATGAAGGAAAGCCAGATAAAGGCAGTGCACCAGCGGGATTTAAGAAGGCTGTTAAAATCCCTTGGGGTGTTGGACGCCGTCCGCAGCAAAGCCAAATTCTGTTTTTTCTGCCGATGTACGATTGACGAGGAAAGGATTGCGGCCGTATTCCCTTACAGGGAGGAGGTTTGCTTCTGTTGCGGAAATCCGGAATGCTGCAGTGCGCTGATTGACTTCGGACAGGAGGAAGACAATGGATAAGCTGATGGGCGCGCTGGCTGATTTTCTGGTTTCGTACGGCGGATGGGGGATTGTCGCCGTTATGTTCATCCTGCTTTTGTTTTTCGGCGACAGGCTTCTTACAACCGTCGAGGGCTTCTGGGCGGCTTTCCGCAACATAAGCTCGTTTACCTTCAAACGGTACACCTCGACCAAGCTCTGCAACCAAATCCTGCACGCCACAAAGATTATCAACGACATCAATCAGGATTTTCTTCCCTACCGCGTAAGAATAAAATGGGTTAAAAACGAGGAAATCCACAGCTTTCTCAAAAGCGGGCAGGTGATAATAAGAATTAAGGACGACGAGGACATCAACAAATCGTTTGTGCTCGCGGTATCCGAGTTTGTCCGTCAGGGGCTGATACACAATGTAAAACGCCATTTGAGGGACCAGCCGCTGGTGCAGGCGATAGACTTATGCGCGGTAAGCAAGGTGCTTTCGCAGTCGTATGTCGAAAGCCTGTCGTATTTTGAAAAGAACATCCTTAATAACCTGCTGGAAAAGGACGACGAATTCGCAAAACGCTTTAACCAACTGCGCAGGATTGATTACAGCGGTCTGTTTTTGCCGGTGTTCCTCAACGAGATGGCCAAAACCATGCGTAGCTTTGACGGCCAGTATTTCATAGAGGATTTTGAAAACGAGGCAAAGTCGTTTTTGAAATTTCTGGTGGACTTCTGCAGCGATAAGCACAAAAAACTGACTTACAGCGGCAAATATATAAAGGTGGCGTTCGGGCTTGTCGCGAACCAGTCGTTTATATTCCGCCACGGGCGGGACGCTTATGTCGAAAAGGTGCGGAACAGCCTGTCGGCGGGCGCGCAGACGGTCTATCTTTTCGGCTGGGAAGACAAGGTCAAGATTGTCCGCCAGATTGCCGAGCGCGCCGCGCGCGCGGATTTGCGGATAAAAAAGGTTAAACACCACCACTACCGCCATGTTTTTGAAGACAGAAGCGCGGCCCGCGGTATCTGCGCCGAAATGAGCGCCATCCCCGCCGTTTCAGGAGCGGGCGCTAGGGGCAGGGAATTAGTAGCCGGGCGCTGATGTTCGGGGAATTAGCCGTTTTTTGTTTTTCTCCTCCCGTTCCGGCGCTTGAATACGGCGGGAGATGACCCGTTTTAACCTTAATTCAAAACACAGCAGCCCGGTTTACCGTTGCAAACCGGGCTTTTTATGTGAAAAATATAAAAGTGGGATTTACGCGCAATTTTCGATGATTTTGCGACGACTATTTTAAGCAGTCATCTGATTTAATCCTAATTTGCCGTCCAGCTGTGCCGCAAGGCTTTCCAAAGCCTCGATATGTATCTGCAGCGCATATCTCCTGTCGATGTGAAGCCTTTTTGAGATTGCGGTCCAGCTCTCATACTGCAGGTAATGAAGGTTCAAAATCGAAAACTGCCGGGGTGTCAGTTTAGCCTTGGACAATACCTCGGACAACTCTGTTTTGCAATCCAACTCAAGTGAGCGGAGTTCGTAGAATTCTTTTAAAATCGGCTCGGTACCGCTGACGTTAGCAAGACCCTCCAGCGCCTGCTCGTAAGCGCAAAGCTGGTCATATATCTTTTTGGCGCGCCCGACCCACTGCCGCACCGCGGCCACTTTCTTCTTCATTATATTACACCTCGCTTTCCCGTCCCGGCAAACCGACTTTTAAACCTTACACCGCTTTAACTGGCACCGACTTTTTCTTTTTCCCTCTTCTCTCCCGTTTGCTTTACCCTTTGCCTTGTGTCCCTGCCGTTTTCGTCTGTCAAAAAACCTCGTTTCGCCGTTTGAAAACCACAATCCGTTGAAAGCGAAGCCGCGGCTATCCGTGCGCCGCGCCAGCCCTCGGAGGATAGCCGGAAAACAATTGAGAATTCAGCCGCCTGATAAATACAGATATCACTCGTTGAAATGGTTGGTTGCCGCGCCTGCCAACATCAAACCAAACCCAGCCTGTGCCTTTCTCATGCTGTTATCCAATGCTCAACCTCCTTTTCTCAATTATGCCCATATATTACCATATTTAAAAACAAATGTCAAATATTTCTGCAAATGTGATATCTTTTTGTATATATTTTATAGTAGCTGGGGGTTTGGGGCTGGGAGTTAGGGAAAACTTGGGCGCGCTTGACCGTATTCCTGCGGTTATTTTTGATTTGCCCTGACATCAGTGGTTTTCGGCAGTGATTTCTTATCCAATGTTTGACAAATGCGGGGCGATGAGCATATAATAAGCTGTGATTTGTTGTAATCAGCGGTTCCCGTGTCGGGGCCGGCTCTAACCCCGCGCGCCGGGTTTTTGGGAAGGATGGTCTTTATAATGCAAGCAGTTCAAGTTCAGGAATTTATCCCGTCTGCGCTGACGGCCGCAGCGCAAGCCCCGCAGGCAAAACCCGGCGGGATGATTTTTGCAAGCTGGGCGATACTGATTGTGCTGGCCGCTATCGTCATCGTCTTTTTGCGCTACGGCAAAAAGGAGTATTCGGTAGCTGTGCTGCCGCTGCTGATAACCCCGTCGGTCTACATTTTCAGCGGGATACTGG
Organism: Clostridiales bacterium DTU033; assembly: GCA_001513365.1. Classification (GTDB taxonomy): domain Bacteria; phylum Bacillota; class Clostridia; order Oscillospirales; family Acutalibacteraceae; genus Avimonas. Next base: position 12,372 of record LFTH01000002.1, read on the forward strand.
CAAGAATGATATCACAACTGCTGCCCTACCCGGCCGCCGAACTTCGGGCCTTAATCACCATCATCGCCGGCCTGATATCCTGCCTGCTTCTCGGCTACTCGTCAAGGCGGCTGCAGGGCCCGCGGATACGCCGAGCCTTTTTTCTCTGCTGCGCGGCGTTTTTAATCATACTGACAATAGTCTTTGTGGCGAACATACTAAATATCAGCAAAATTTAGTACAAGCCTTATATTAAGTAACGCCCTGTTTTTACGCAAAAAACAGAGCGTTTTTATCGCTGCCGCGCTTAAAGGACAGGCACCCACAAGCCCGCGGCCCGCGGCGCAACCCCGGAACAAGGTGTCCGACGGCGTTCAGTATATTATCCTGCGCGCGGCGACAAATCTTTGCTGCCAATAGCTTACATTGATGTTTACCGCCTTGACCGAGCTTCCGGTGCTTGGGCTGTGTATCATCTGCCCGTTCCCGATATATATTCCGACATGGTCAACCTTGTTGTTCTGGTTAAAAGAGAAAAACACAAGGTCTCCGGGCTGCAGGCTTGCCAGCGCGACGCTTATTCCCTGTTTTGCCTGGTCGGCCGAAATCCGGTTTAAGGAATAGCCCACCTGCTTATAGACATACTGGGTGAAGCCCGAACAGTCAAACCCGCCGTCTGCCGGCGATTTGCCGCCGTAGACATACGGGGTTCCGACAAGGGATTTTGCGGTCGCGACGACCTTGTTGATTTTCTGCTGTTTTTCATCCTGCTGGCCTGGCAAATCCACCCGCAGATAAGTCTTGCTGACCCAGCCGGTCCGCCCGTCCGACAGCCTGATTTTATACCAGTTGCCGGAATCGTCAATAATCGGGACCCGGTTCCCGTTCCACAGTATATGCATTACATCGTAAGATGTGGACGGGCCGGTCCTGACGTTCAGCTTGGTGGCGGTAACCACGCCCGACGTTTCGGTGTTCAGTACCGCATAGTTTTTGCTTATCCAGCCGGTCCGCCCGTCCGACAGCCTGATTTTATAAAAGCCGCCGGACTCGTCAATAACAGGCACCTTGTTCCCCTGCCATAAAACATGCATGATACTGTACGAAGTGGACGGGCCGGTCCTGACATTAAGACTGGTTGCGGTAACAGTCGCGGTTTTGCCGGCCGGCTGGGAAATGCCCGCAGGTGCCGCGGCTTTTGCGGTGCCGAACGGTATGGTCGCGATTACTATCGCGCCGAGTATGAATTTGACGGCGTTTATTTTAACACCCGCGAATTTATCCTTTACCAGCTGCTGCGCCTTGTCTTCAAGCTTCTCTGCCTTTTCGGCTTTCCCGGACATATACTCGGCCGCGAATTCCGGCAAATCCTTATTCAAGTAGATTTCGAGGACATACCCGTCCTTATCCTCAACCAGCTTATAGCTGTTGTACCAGTCCATACCGCACTTCCTTGTAATAAAACGTTGCAGATTTATTATTTATTGTCAGCCTTTTAATATTCTGCCTTGATTTTACGAAATTATCACCTGATATGTGCATATCAGATAATAAACTTGCAAAACTTTTGGTAGATAAAAATAAAATAGTATGATATAATATCTGCGCAGACGGGGGCGTAAAGGTTTCGACGGGGATTGCGAACCTGAGTAAGCGAGCAGCGGTGCGGGCCCGCTATAAAAACCGCAAATCAAAAAATAAACGGCAACGAACCTGTTGCGTACGCAGCCTGATTAGGCTGCCGTCCTTACCCGGAGTACCGCGGCCGGGATAAGGGCGTCGACTAGCGGTGAACGTGAATAAAGGGGAGCCGTACCCTTTATCACGAACTAAACGGCTACCGTAACCGGATGTCTGTCTGTCGGCGTCAGGTGAGGGGAATCTAAAACGACAGACTGCGCTCGGAGAAGCCTCAGGCAAGCGGTTTTCGGACGGGGGTTCAACTCCCCCCGCCTCCACCATAATCATCTGACAAAAAAGATGCACACACGAAAAACCCGCTAACCAAGCGGGTTT
>LFTH01000018.1 GCA_001513365.1 Clostridiales bacterium DTU033
CTTCGTAATCGGCAGGGCAAACCCCGGCGATGTGTGGATTACGGTTGTGGGCAACATCAACACTGTCGCGGTTTCCCTGCTTGCCGGCGCCGCCTGCGTTATTCTCGCCGAAAACTCCCCGATTGACAGTCAGGCAGCGGAAAAAGCGAAAGCGGAAGGGGTTACGATACTGCGAAGCGGCAAAAGCTCGTTTGAGCTGACCTGCGAAATCGGCAGACTTATCGGGTGGCGGGAACAGACTGCTCCCAAACATCGGGGCTAAAAGGATTGAAAGGCAAAAGATAAAAAGTCAGAAAGGCAAAATATACCATGAGGGCTTATTATGACCTTCACATTCATTCATGCCTGTCCCCGTGCGGCGACAGCGAGATGTCCCCAATCAATATAGTCAATATGGCAAAACTCAAAAAGCTGGACATCATCGCGCTGACCGACCACAACTCCAGCAAGAACTGCCCGGCTTTTTTGAGCGCCGCAAAAAAAGCCGGGATACAGGCAATTCCGGGAATGGAGCTTTGCACAGCCGAAGAATGCCATGTAATCTGCCTTTTTCCGAACCTCCGCGCCGCTCTTGAGTTTGACGCCGTGGTTGAAGCCGCACTGCCCGACATTCAAAACAGGCCCGAAATTTTCGGCGAGCAGGTTATCGTCGGCGCGGATGACAGCGCAATCGGCGTTTTTCCGACCCTGCTGACCGCAGCCACCTCAATAGGGATTGACGAAATCAGCGGGATTGTGCGCAGCTTGGGCGGCATAGCCTTCCCCGCCCACATCGACCGCCCGTCCTACAGCGTGATTTCGGTGCTGGGAACTGTTCCCGACGCCAGGTTTTCGGCGTTCGAGGTTTCGGGCCGCGGCAGCGTCAGGACACTGCCCGCGAGCTACCCAATCCTAAAAGGCCGCCCGATCCTGTTGAATTCGGACGCCCACCGGCTTGAAGACATCAGCGAACCGGCCGGGTGGATTGAGCTTGATACCCTGTCGCCCGAAGGGGTGATTTCGGCCCTATTGGCCGGCTGTGCGTGGGGCGTTTAAGTGGTCGAAAGGATTGCGGGGGTACAATGCGGTTACACAAGTCAGAGAATGGAAACACTGCCGCAGGGTGGTGGTTTTAATAATCCGCCGCGTTTTGACCATGATAAATTCGAATTTGCTCTTTTATTCTAGCGCAAAACAATGTATAATATTGTCGTTTTGGGCTTAAAGCCAGAAAATGCCGCAAATCAATGAGAGGGGTGCTTTAATGCCGTCGTTTTTCGACTTTCTGTCTGACGTAATCGCAAATCCCACCCTGCTGATTACCGTGTTCCTCACCCTTGGCGTTATTTTCGTAAACGGGTGGACGGACGCGCCCAACGCGATTGCCACCTGTATTTCAACCCGCGCAATCCCGCCAAAACCGGCCATCGTGATGGCGGCAGTCTTTAACTTTTTTGGCGTGTTCGTAATGACAATGGTCAATAAGAGGGTTGCGCAGACCGTTTACAACATGGTGGACTTCGGCGGAAACCCGGATGACGCGCTGACCGCCCTTTGCGCCGCCCTTTTCGCCATCGTGGTCTGGGCGACCGCCGCATGGTATTTCGGTATACCGACAAGCGAAAGCCATGCGCTGATTGCCGGCCTTTCGGGCGCGGCGATAGCCCTGCAGGGCGGGCTGGGCGGTATAAACGGCAGCGAATGGATGAAGGTTTTATACGGGCTGGTGCTCTCTTCCGGTCTCGGCTTTTTTGCGGGTTGGGCGGTTGTAAAGCTGACCACCTTCCTGTGCTACGGCTTTGACAGGAGGAAAACCACAAAGTTTTTCAGCAGGGCGCAGGTGTTCGGCGGCGCGGCGATGGCATTTATGCACGGCGCGCAGGACGGTCAGAAGTTTATGAGCGTTTTCATGCTCGGCATGGCCCTGACCAAAGGACAGGCGAATGTAACCGAGTTTGACATCCCGACATGGCTTATGCTGCTGTGCTCCGCGGTCATGGGGATAGGTACCTCGGTCGGGGGGTACCGGATTATAAAGTCGGTCGGCATGGACATGGTCAAGCTGGAGTCATATCAGGGCTTTTCGGCCGACGTGGCCGCCGCGGGCTGTCTGCTTTTATCCTCCCTGACCGGAATACCCGTCAGCACAACCCATACCAAAACAACCGCGATAATGGGGGTGGGCGCCTCAAAACGCCTTTCGGCGGTCAACTGGGGCGTGGTCAAGGAAATGGTGCTCGCGTGGATACTGACCTTCCCCGGCTGCGGTCTGATAGGGTTTTTGATGGTTAAACTGTTCGTATGGTTATTCTAATCCACTGTGGAATGAAAGGATGATATGAATGGCACGCAGAAAGGAATTTGATTATTTCGGGATGTTCATCCGCGCCGCGGAATATTCGGCACAGGCGGCAGACATGCTGCACAAGGTCATGGAGGAATATGACCCCGATTCCCTGAAAGACAGGATGAAGGAAATGCACGCGGTGGAGCACGCCGCCGACATAGCGAAGCATGAGATGAACCGGGCGCTCGCGCGCGCGTTCATCACTCCGATTGAGCGTGAGGACATCATGCTATTGACACAGGAGCTGGACGACGTAACCGACCTGATAGAAGACGTGCTGCTGCGGCTTTATATGTTTAACGTCCTGTCGGTGCGCGAGGAGGCGCTGGACTTTTCAACGATGATATACCGGTGCTGCGAGGCTATGGAAGAGATGATGCGCGAGTTCCGCAACTTCCGCAAATCCGGCTTAATATCCGAAAAAATCGTGGAAATCAACCGGCTTGAGGAGGAGGCGGACGCGCTCTATACAAAAGCGGTACGCAGGCTGTATCTGAGCTCGAAGGACCCGGTCGAGCTGATGGTATGGAGCGAGATATTCGACCGAATGGAAAGGTGCTGCGACACCTGCGAGCATGTTGCAAATCTTGTGGAAAGCATTATAATGAAAAATACCTGATATTTTCCTGCGCCGCAGACGGCAAGACCCGCTGCGGCACAATACTGTTCTGGCTCTTTTTGACTTTTTTCGCGTTGGAGTATCCAAAAAGACCGGCTGGCGGATGATTAGCGTATGTCTGAAGCCTTTGCCGGCTTTCATAAACCTGTAAAAAGGTAAAAAGAGTGATTTGCTGTGGGAACTCTGAATAAAAGGAAAATACAACTGCTGCTGATAGATTTTCTACTGCTACTGCTCTCATGCCTTGCGGCATACTTTATCGCGATGCCGGCGGTCGGCGGGCTGGCTTTGCCGGACGCCCTCCCGATATTTGGGGTATTTACGGCCTGCTGCCTTGTCTTTATGATAATCTTCGGCACATATAAAACCATCTGGCGGTACGCGGCGGTGAAGGATATCTTATTTCTCGCCGGGGGGGTGTCGGCCGGCAGCCTTTGCAGCCTTTTAATCATTCTGGTTTTTGATTTCGGCGTGCCGGGGCTGCTTTTGTATTTGATGTTTTTGCTGTCAATCGGCTCTTTAGTCGGCGGCAGGCTGCTGTACCAGCTTTATTCAGCCTATTTTTACGAGCACCAGACCGGCGGGATGGTGCGGCGGGAGCGCACCATGATTGTCGGGGAAGTGATTTCAAGCCTCGGCCTGCTAATCGAGATGACAGCTTACGACTGCCGGCTGCTGCCGGTGTGCATAGTCAACAATGACCCTGAATATACAGGCAGAAAGGTTTTCGGCATAACGGTTTTCGGGCCGGTGGAGCGGGTGCCCGAACTGTGCGCCCGGTTCAGGATTGAGAATATTATCGTGGTGTCCTCGACATACGATTTGGACTTCCTCCAGAAAGTGCTGGATATATGCTCGAAAACAAAATGCAGCGTAAAAGTGCTCCCCCGCCTTTACGAAACAATAAAAAACAAGGATTTATACGGCAATGACGTAAAGATAAACGTTGAAAAGCTGATTGGGCGCAAGCCCATTGATTTTGAGAGCGAGGACGTAGACCGGTTTATCCGCGGCAAGGTGTGCATGGTTACCGGCGGCGGGGGCTCGATAGGCGCGGAACTCTGCCGGCAAATCGCAAAAAACCAGCCGGAACACCTTGTAATCGTGGACGTTTACGAAAACAACGCCTATGAAATTCAGCAGGAACTGATAGGCAAATACGGCAAATCCCTGCCGCTGACGGTGTATATCGCCTCGGTCAGGGACTTTCACAAGATGGAGCGCATTTTCAAAACCCACCGCCCCGATATAGTCTTTCACGCCGCGGCGTACAAGCACGTGACGCTTATGGAAAGCAATCCCGAAGAGGCGGTGGGCAGCAATATCCTCGGAACTTTTCAGGTGGCGAGCCTCGCCGATTTTTATCGAGTCGGCAAGTTTATCCTTGTCTCTACCGACAAGGCGGTCAACCCGACCAACGTGATGGGCGCGACCAAACGCTGCTGCGAGATGATTATGCAGTACATGACCGGTCAGTCCGATTCCACAGATTTCATCACCGTGCGCTTTGGAAACGTGCTTGGCTCGAACGGCTCGGTAATCCCGCTGTTCAAAAAGCAAATCGAAGCCGGCGGGCCGGTAACCATCACCCACCCCGATATAATCCGCTATTTCATGACCATTCCCGAAGCGGTCTCCCTGATTCTTCAGGCGGGCGCGATGGCGCACGGCGGCGAGATTCTGGTGCTGGACATGGGCGAGCCGGTGCGCATCGTTACCCTTGCAGAAAACCTGATTAAACAATACGGAAAACAGCCCTACACCGAAATCCCGATTGAGTTTATCGGCCTGCGCCCCGGCGAAAAGCTGTATGAGGAGTTGCTGACAAGCGAGGAGGGGCTGGTGTCCACCATGAACAACCGGATATTCATCGGCAATCAGGCGCCGGTGGACCCGGAAGAATTCATCCAGAAGCTCTACGCCCTGAAATCCGTACTCCATACGGGAGACCGCGAATTAATCATAAAGCGTCTGCAGGACATCGTACCGAACTTCACTCACAGGGAGAATGGCGAAAGCGCGCCGGAAGACGCGATTTAAGGCGAAGCAAAAACCGCTTCACCTTTTTTATCGGGCGCCGAGTATGTGCAGGTAGCGGTACTCCACTCCTTCCCAGCTGTCAAGCGGCCGGTAGTCGCTGTCAATGGTGTGGGTGGCGATAAGTATGTTGCCGGGGGCAGGCGGGCTGCCGACATCGACCACAAAAAGGCTGTGGCCAAACCGCGCGCCCCCGTCAAAGGAGAGCTGCACCACATCGCCGGGCAGTATTTCCACTGCCGACGCTTTGACGGCGTACGGCCCTTTTCCCCTGTTGGAAGTCAAAAACCTGTAAAGCTCCTCCACCCCCGTCCACGCTGGCGCTCTGTCGTTTAAGCTGCGGTAGTACCAGCCGGTAACCGGGGTGAAATTCATCGCGGCGCCCCCCGCGTGTATGCACTGTGATATGAAGTTGGTGCAGTCCCCGCCCATGCGCGAAAAATCGCCGTACAGCGGGTTGCGGCCGAACGCCCAGCGGTGAGCGCATTCCACCGCCTTAGCCCTCTGATATGGCATAAAGCCCCCTCCTTTGCGGGCTTTTTATTTTTGCTTTAAAACCAGTATTCTGTTTACCCGGTGCCTTTGATAGCGCGAGGTATAATACGCGAAAACCGAGAAATTGCATAACAGACCGGGTACCGCGCCGTCAATCCCCAGCGGCTTTCCCAACAGATAGTTCCAGACCGTGGTCCCCAAAAGCCCGGCGGCCAGCGCGTACCGAAAAGCCCTGCCGCTTGATTTTACTCCGAGCAGGGCTGCGGCAAGCGGCACCAGTATAAGCGGCGCCCAGAAGGAATACGCGAGGATTAAGATATTGAAAATTCCCGGCAGCGCAAGGGCGGCGGCCACTGCGGCGGCGCCGGTAATAAGGTTTACCGCCCGCAGCCACAAAAGCTCGGATTTTTCGCTCAAATTCGGGCGCAGCGTCTTTATTGTGTCGCACACAAGCCCGACAGCGGCGCCGTTTAAAAACCCGTCGGCCGCCGACAGGATAACCGAGACCATCGAGGCCATCACCAGCCCGCGCGCCCCTACCGGCAGGATAGCCTTAACAAGCGAGGGCATCGCGGCTGCGCTGTTCGAGGTTATCTTCAGGGCGTAAGCGGACAGGCCGATCAACCCAGTGATTATAAAAAACGGGATTGAAAAAATCCCGCTCAACACCGTCGCCTTTGCGGTGCTTTCGGGGCTTTTGCCGATTAACAGCCGCTGGGTGTACGGAGGCGCGAGTGCCTCGCCGAACATCATTGTCAGAAACAGCGAAACGAACCCGAAAAAGGTAGTCCCGTTAAACGGGTTTAAATGCCCGCTCGGCAGCGACCTTATCACCTCGCCCACCCCGCCGGCTTTTGCGAGAGCCGCCAGCAGCAAAACCGGCATCCCGACAGCCAGCATCACGAACTGCACCATATCGGCCATGATTACCGATTTAAGCCCGCCGGTCGTGGAGTAGAGCAGCACAATCCCGCAGCCGGCCAGAATTCCTAGCCGGTGGGGAACTCCAAGTAACACGTTGAACACCGTCCCAATCGCGCCCATCTGCGCGCCCACCACCCCGGCGCAGCAGATAAACGAAAAAACGCCGGTGAGCGCCCTCGCCGCCCGCCCGTAGCTTGCGCCGATTATTCCGCCGACCGTCGCCGAGCCCCTGAACCTGCGCACCCCGGGCACCAGAAATCTGCCGATAAGAATGGTGGAAATGCTGAACCCGAACAGGGCAAGCGTCATTTTTATCCCCTCGGAAAAAGCCTCGGCCGCGTTTCCGGCCGAGTACCCGCCCCCGATATATGACGCGGAGAGGGACGCGAAAATGGTGAAAGTCCCGTACCCACCACCCAGCGCGGTAAAGCCCCTGACGTCTTTTACCCTCCCGCGCACCCCAATCCCTATCAACACGGCAAGGTACAAAATCACCAGACCCGTATCAAACCACATTCCCGCGCCCCCTCCTCATCTATTCTTATGGCGGCGCCAGAACAAATATGCCGCAGCTTTTTAAAGCCGCGGCATATTTAAAAGGCAGAAATCCGATAAAGTACAATAAATTGCGCAAATTTAAAATCTGATAAAAAGAGGACAAGTTTGCAGT
>LFTH01000089.1 GCA_001513365.1 Clostridiales bacterium DTU033
TTTTTGAGCTGAATTTACATTACTAATGTTGCGATACGGATTGCAAAGAGTGCGGCGCATACGTACATGACGGGATGAATGTCGCGGAACTTACCGGTAACCAGCTTGAGGATAACCCATGTAAGCATACCGAACATGATACCATTTGCGATAGAGTAAGTAAACGGCATCATAACGATTGCGACAAAGCCGCCCAGCACATCCGCCATATCACCTTCAAACTTCATGTTAAGCACGGCCGACATCATAAGCAGCCCGACAAAGACCAATGCCGGAGCCGTGGCAAAAGAGGGGATTGCGAGGAATATGGGGGAGAGGAACAGGGCAACTATGAACATACCGGCTGTTACCAGAGCGGTAAGTCCTGTGCGGCCGCCTTCAGCGACACCGGCGCTGCTTTCGACATAGCTGGTAACAGTAGACGTGCCGAGGATTGCTCCCGCAACTGTGCCGATAGCGTCCGAAAGCAGTGCGCGGCCGGCGCGGGGGAGCTTGCCCTCTTCATCTAAAAGGTTGCCTTTGCTGGCGACCCCAATCAATGTTCCGACTGTATCAAACAAGTCGACAAAAAGGAACGCGAATACTATAACGGCAAAGTCAATAAAGTTCTTTGACACATAGCTGAAATCAAACTTGAAGAATGTGGGAGCGACAGACGGCGGGATAATGTCTTCAACGCCCTTGAAGGAAGGAATAAGCGAAAAATTGCCTGCGTCAACGTCAACAACATACCATCCGCCAAGCTCCGCGAAAATTCCTAAAACCCAAGTAATCAGAATACCCCAAAGGACAGCGCCTTTAACCTTGAAATGATGCATTACCGCGATTGCGAGCAAGCCGACAAATGCGAGAACAACAGGAGCGGCCGACAGGTCGCCCAGCGTAACCAGGGTTGCGGGGTCGTCCTTCATGATACCGGCGCCCTCAAGCCCGATGATGGTGATGAACAGGCCGATACCGGCGGTGATACCGAGCTTAAGGTTGGTGGGAACAGCGTTTACCAGTGATTCGCGGAACTTGAAAAGCGACAGGATGATGAAGATGATACCTTCGACCAGAATGGCCGTTAATGCGATTTTCCAAGGGTCATTGATACCCTGCTGCGCCAGACTCGGAACAACCACAAAAGCAAAATATGCGTTTAGCCCCATGCCCGAAGCGAGCGCCACAGGATAATTTGCGAATACACCCATAATAAGGGTCGCAAATGCGGCCGAGATTGCGGTTGCCGTAAATACCGCGCCCCTATCCATACCAGCCGCAGACAGTATTGACGGGTTGACGGCCAGAATGTAGGCCATCGCAAGGAATGTAGTCAGACCCGCGATAACTTCAGTGCGCACATTTGTCCCGTTCTCCTTGAGTTTGAAGAACTTTTCCATACACTCTCTCCTCATTTCCATCCTTTTTATCTTTTCCCCCATATCTTGGGAAAATCCATGTTTCAAGTATAGGATATAATTAATAAAAAATCAATAAGTTGGTCAAAGTTTGTTAATAAAAATATCCTGTCGTTGTTTAATATTTTTTATCTAATATTAATAACTTTTTTTATCTGTTGGCGAAAAATATCTTTAAAATTGACATTTTTGCCGGGTTTAAGTATAATCGAAGAAATTGTTTGAATGGTAGCTGGCTGGAAGAAGAGTGAATGAACCGGAATGAATGGGAGGATTGTATATGGCTAGCATGAAACCTAAACTAAACAAAAAATCTGGATTGCTGGAGCCGGGATTTCAGTTTTACGACTCGCCCGAACCCAATCTTTTCAGAAATATGTATCCTTATAACGATATTCCCAAGCTTATTTTCAACCAACGCATTGTGCCCATGAACCTGCCCGAAAAAATCTATATTACCGACACCACGTTCCGGGACGGTCAGCAGGCGCGTTCCCCGTACTCGGTGAAAGAGATTGTGGATATTTATAAACTGCTCAACAAGCTGGACAACGGCAGCGGGATAATCAGGCAGACTGAGTTTTTCCTGTACTCGGAAAAGGACAGGGAAGCGGTTATAAAATGTCAGGAGCTGGGCTTCAGATACCCCGAAATCACGGCATGGATTCGCGCGCGCAAGGAGGATTTCGCGCTTGTTAAATCCATGCAGCTTAAAGAAACGGGGATACTTGTTTCGTGCTCCGATTATCATATTTTTAAGAAACTGGGCTGGACAAGGCGGCAGGCATGGGACAACTACCTCGCGATTATTGAGGAGGCTTTAAGCGAGGGGATTGTGCCCCGTTGCCACTTTGAGGATATTACCCGTTCCGATTTCCACGGTTTTGTGCTCCCGTTTGCGCACAAGCTGATGGAGCTGTCAAAGGAAAGCGGAATTCCGATAAAGATACGCGCCTGCGATACTCTGGGGCTGGGCTCGTTCATACCGGGGGTTGTGCTCCCGCGCAGTGTTCAGCAGATAATCTATGGGTTTACAAACTACGCCGAGGTTCCGTCCGAACAGCTTGAATGGCACGGCCACAACGATTTTTACAACGCGGTGCCGAATGCGGTTACCGCATGGCTGTACGGCTGTTCGTCGGTGAACACGTCGCTGCTGGGTATCGGCGAGCGCACCGGCAATACCCCGCTTGAGGCGATGGTTATCGAGTACTGCCAGATTAAAGGCAGCAGCGGCGGCATGAATTTAAAGGTAATCACCGAGATTGCCGAGTATTTTGAAAACCAGCTTAATTTTGAAATCCCGCCGCGCACCCCGTTTGTCGGGCGCGCATTTAACGCGACAAGGGCGGGAATACACGCCGACGGGCTGATGAAAGACGAGGAGATTTACAATATCTTCAACACCACCGACATACTCGGCAGGCCTCCGATTGTGGTGGTTGACGCCCATTCCGGCACCGCGGGCATTGCCGCGTGGGTGAACTCATATTACAAGCTGGCCGGCAAGGACAGGATTGACAAAAGGCACCCCGGAATTGCAAAGATTAAAAAATGGGTTGATTCCGAATACGCAAGCGGCAGGACCACGGTTATCGGGGACGCGGAGCTGGAGCAGCAGGTAAAGCTGCATCTAAGGCGCGTGCTGACGTTGAGGGAAAGCCGCTCGGAATAGACGTTAAATATAAGTTTTCGGCATTGTTTAGGGGCAGGGCGCCGTGGGTTGTTGACCCACGGCGCCCTGCCCTGTTTGCTAATACGGCGGGGCTTTGGATATCGTCCGCCGGCCGCGGGATTTTGTAAAAGCGCGAATGTTTCATCCATAAGTCCCTAAACCCTGTTTTTAGTCTGCGGTGCATATTAAATTTTGCGCCAAAATCGTAGCCGCGGACTTGTAATAATGTCAATATTAAGTATAATAAAAAGCATCCGATGGCTTAAAGGAGTTTGGCGGGATGTCAAAAGTATTAGTGGCGATGAGCGGGGGAGTGGACAGTTCGGTTGCCGCGGCCCTGCTGAAAAGACAGGGGCATGAACTGTGCGGGGTTACCCTCAAGCTGTTTGAAAATGAGGATATCGGCATACGCTCCGCGCGCGCCTGCTGTTCTCTTGCCGATGTCGAGGACGCGCGCAGGGTCGCCGCAAAACTGGGGTTCCGCCATGTGGTTTTTTCGTACGCCGAAGAATTTAAAAATGACGTCATCTCCCGCTTTGCTTCGGAATATGCAGCCGGAAGGACCCCCAACCCCTGCATTGACTGCAACAGGTTTATTAAATTTCCCCGACTGCTTTCCCGCGCAAGGCTTTTGGGGTTTGAATACGTCGCGACAGGGCATTACGCGCGGATAGAATGCGACAATTCGACAGGTCGCTGGCTGCTGAAGAAGGCGCGCGATATTTCAAAGGACCAGACATATGTGCTTTACGCCATGACACAGGACGAGCTTGCCCATACCCTGCTGCCGCTCGGCGGCCTGCTGAAGTCCGAGGTCAGGCGGCTTGCGGAAGAACTGAAACTGGTCAATGCCGCAAAACCGGACAGTCAGGACATCTGCTTTGTGCCCGACGGGGATTACGCCGCCTTTTTGGAGCAGGTAATCGGGGTAAATATTCCAAAAGGGGATTTTGTGGACAGCAAAGGCAATGTCCTTGGACGGCACAAGGGCCACCACAGGTACACAATCGGGCAGAGGAAGGGGCTTGGTATCGGGCTTGGCGAGCCGAGATACGTAATCGGCAAAGACCCGACGAAAAACACGGTGGTTCTCGGCGCCAAAGATGAACTGATGTCATCGGGGTTTACCGCGAAGGATGTCAACTGGATAATGTTCGACCGGCTGCGCGAGCCGATGCAAGCGACGGTCAAAACCCGCTACCGCCAGCCGGAGGTCCCCGCAGTGCTGTACCCGCAAAAAGACGGGGTGCTGGTAAAATTCAATCAATCCGAGCCTTCCGCCGCGCCCGGTCAGTCCGCGGTGTTTTATCACGGCGATACGGTCGTCGGCGGGGGAATTATCTCTGAAATAATAAAGTAGTTTCGAAAGGGCTGGATATTATGAGAATACGCGATATGCAGGATGAAATAATAAGGCTGAAAAAGGAAAAGGACGTCTGTATTCTTGCCCACAGCTATCAGGCGCGCGAAATAGCGGAAATCGCCGATTTTATGGGTGATTCCTTTCAGCTCAGCGTGATGGCGCAGAAGGCTCCGCAGAAAACCGTGTTCATGTGCGGGGTGCGGTTCATGGCCGAAACCGTGAAAATCCTGTCCGAGGACAAGCGCGTCGTGCTGGTCAACCCGCTTGCCGGGTGCCCGATGGCGGAACAGATTGAGCCTGAAATGGTGGAGTATTTCAAGCAGAAAAACCCCGAATACACAATTGTGGCTTATATCAATACAACTGCGGCGCTGAAGACCGTCTGCGATGTGTGCGTTACCTCCTCCACCGCCGTAAAAATAGTAAGGAAAATCCAGAATGACCGCATAGCCTTCTTGCCCGACTGCAATCTTGGGGACTATGTCCAAAAGCAGGTGCCCGAAAAGGAGATGAAGCTGCTTCAGGGAGGGTGCCCGATACACGCGTCGGTTACCGTCGCGGATGTGGAAAACGCAAGGCGGCTCTATCCCGGAGCGCTGCTGCTGGTTCACCCCGAATGTATCCCGAAGGTGGTGGAAATGGCGGATTATGTAGGCTCGACATCGGGGATTATGGAATACGCCAAAAACTCGCCGCACAGGGAATTCATCATCGGCACCGAGAACAGCATAGCCGAGCACCTTCAGTACATCTGCCCCGACAAGCGGTTCTACCCGCTGTCCAAAAAACTGATTTGCCCCAATATGAAGCTCACCACTCTGGTAGATGTCTTAAACGCCCTTAAAGGGGAAGGCGGAGAGGAAATCGTGCTGCCGCCGGAAACAATCACAAAGGCCCGCAGGTGCATTGACGAAATGATTCGCCTGGGAGGATAAAGCAAAAATCCCGCCGTTAAGCGCAAAAGCGCCCGGCGGGGTTTTGTGAATGAAGAATAACCGCCTTAACTACCAAATGGGCGGTTATTTCTTAACGCTTAATTTGGAGACAGCCGTCTAATTTGGCTTCTCCGTCTGTCCTTATATATATCACCATGGTAATTCTTTTTTGCAAGTACCATCGCAAAGTTTTTATTAATTGTGTTATGACAAGCAGCTTCAATGAAGTTTTTTATGAATATTCTGCATACAACGAATAAATATACATCTTTGGTTGTATTATAACGAATAATTTTGTGCGCAAGAATACAGACGGACAAGCGCAGGTACGGCGTTTATGGCAAAATTAACAAAAATCATGCATTTGAATAAATATGCGAAAAAACCTATTGAAAATAATTATTTATGCAGTTATAATATGGGCATACCAGAAGGTATGGTTAATAAACTCAGTTTTGGTTTTAGCATATGAAAGGGAATGATTTCAATGGCTTTTGTCAAAAAGGTGGTACTCGCGTATTCGGGAGGGCTTGACACTTCAATCATAATCCCGTGGCTTAAAGAAAATTTTGACAACTGCGAAGTAATCGCGGTCGCGGCGGATGTCGGGCAGGGAAAGGAACTATCCGGCCTTAAAGAAAAGGCTATAAAAACCGGCGCCTCAAAAATCTACATAGAGGATTTGAAAAAGGTGTTTGTGGAGGATTTCATCTTTCCCACCCTCAAAGCCGGAGCAATCTATGAAAACCAGTATCTGCTGGGAACGGCGATTGCCCGTCCGGTAATCGCCAAGCGGGTTGTGGAAATCGCTTTGGCCGAAGGTGCCGACGCAATCGCCCACGGCTGCACCGGCAAGGGGAACGACCAGGTGCGTTTTGAGCTTACAATCAAGGCGTTTGCGCCTGATATGAAAATCATCGCGCCGTGGCGGATATGGGATATAAAGTCGCGCGAGCAGGAAATCGACTATGCCGAGTCCCACAATATCCCGCTGAATATAAGCCGCGAGACCAATTATTCAAAAGACGGGAACCTCTGGCACCTGTCCCACGAGGGGCTGGACCTTGAGGACCCTGCAAACGAGCCGGATTATGACAAAATTCTGGAGCTGGGCGTCTCCCCCGAAAAGGCGCCCGACAAGCCGACGTATATCAGCATATCGTTTGAAAAGGGTATCCCTGTCGCGCTTGACGGCGTTAAGATGGACGGGGTGTCGCTGATTCAGGAACTCAACAAGCTCGGCGGCGCAAACGGTGTCGGGATTGTGGACATGGTGGAAAACCGCCTTGTCGGCATGAAGAGCCGCGGAGTGTACGAAACGCCGGGCGGCGCCATTCTCTATAAGGCCCATCAGGCGCTTGAAACCATCACCCTTGACCGCGACACACAGCATTACAAACAGCAGGTGGTCGCCGGCAAATTCAGCGAACTGGTTTATTACGGACAGTGGTTCACCCCGCTCAGGGAGGCGCTTTCGGCGTTTGTGGACGCGACACAGCAGACGGTTACCGGTCAGGTCAGGCTCAAGCTCTATAAGGGCAATATTATTCTGGCGTCGGTCAGCTCGCCGTACTCGCTGTACGATGAGGAAATCGCCACCTTTGACGAGGATGAGGTATACAACCAGAAGGACGCGGAAGGGTTTATAAACCTTTTCGGGCTGCCGATAAAAGTAAGGGCAAAAAAACAGAAAAACCAATCCTTGCTGTAAACCGGGGGCACGGCAAGCCGTGCCCTTGGATGATTGAAATGGGGTATCGGTATGAAGCTATGGGAAGGGCGGTTTAAAAAACAGCTTGATAAAAAAGCGGACGATTTCAACTCCTCGATTGCAGTGGATTCAAGAATGGTAAAGGAGGATATCGCCGGCAGTATCGCGCATGCGGCAATGCTCGCAAAGCAGGGGATTATTGCGCAGCAGGAAGCTGAAGCCATAATAGACGGGCTTTCGGGTATCCTTGCCGATATCCAATCCGGCAAACTCGAAATAGACGCGGACGCCGAGGACATACACACCTTTGTGGAGGCAAAGCTGACCGGGAGGATTGGGGACGCAGGCAAGAGACTGCATACAGGCAGGAGCCGAAACGACCAGGTTGCGCTTGATTTAAGGCTGCATTTAAAAAAGCTGTGCGGCACATTGCGCGGACAGCTTATTGACCTGATATCAGCGCTTTGCGACAAGGCGGAAAAATATGCCGGCGCGGTCATGCCGGGCTACACCCATCTTCAGCGGGCGCAGCCGGTAACCTTCGGCCACCACCTGATGGCTTATGCGGAAATGTTTATCCGGGACATCGGGCGGCTTGATGACGCTTGCGGCAGGATGGACGTATCCCCGCTTGGCTCCGGCGCGCTGGCTTCGACCACATACCCGCTTGACCGCGGCGCGGTTGCCTCTGATTTGGGGTTTACCGGAGTTACCCATAACTCGATTGACGCGGTGTCCGACCGGGATTTTGCAATCGAGCTCGCCTCGGCGCTGTCGCTGGTGATGGTTCACCTGTCCCGCTTTGCCGAGGAGATTGTGCTGTGGTGTTCGTGGGAGTTTAAATTCATCGAGCTTGACGACGCTTTTTCCACCGGCTCGTCCATAATGCCGCAGAAGAAAAATCCGGATATCGCCGAGCTTGTGCGGGGAAAATCCGGCAGGGTGTTCGGGGACTTAATGGCGCTGCTGACAGTAATGAAGGGACTTCCGCTCGCGTATAACAAGGATATGCAGGAGGATAAGGAAGCGATATTCGACGCTTTTGATACCGTAATGCTCTGCCTTGACGCGTTCACGCCGATGATTGAAACAATCAGGGTCAATACTCAGAACATGCGCAGGGCAGCCGCCGAGGGCTTTATCAACGCCACCGACTGCGCCGACTACCTTGTCGGCAAGGGGCTGCCGTTCCGCGACGCTTACAAGGCAGTCGGTACATTGGTCGCCCTCTGCATTGAAAAGGGGCATACCCTTGAGAGCCTGCCGATTGAGGATTACAAATCGGCCTGCGGATTGTTCGAGGATGACGTGTATCAGGCGGTTTCGCTCGACCGCTGCGTTGAGATGAGGAAGGTTTACGGCGGGCCGGCGCCTGAAAATGTGCGCGGGCAGATTGACAGGGTCAGGGAGCTTATCGGAGGCTTAAAGTGATAAGTCGGTTAAAATAAAAGAGCCGGTGAGGTTCTGGTGGGGTACTAGTGAGCTTTAAGTGTGCTGCCAGTGAGTTTCTAGTGAGAAGCGGTTAAAAGTGAGTAGCTGGTGAGGTTCTGGTGGGGTACCAGTGAGCTTTAAGTGTGCTGTCAGTGAGTTTCTAGTGAGTAGGGAGTGAGCTTTAAGTGAAGATAAAGGCTGGCGTTATCGGTGCTACCGGATATGCGGGGGTTGAGCTTGTCCGCCTGCTGCTTAAACACCCGAATGTTGAAATCGCGGCGGTCAGTTCGGTTTCGTTTGAGGGCAAACAGCTTGACGAAGTCTACCCCGCTTTGAGGAAAATCTGCGGCCTTGAATGCGGCGACGCGGACGAGGTGGTTTCCGCCTGCGACGTGGTGTTCGCCGCGCTGCCGCACGGGCTTTCGCAGGATATCGCCTACCGGTGCGTAAATTTGGGAAAGAAGTTTATAGATTTGGGGGCGGATTTCCGCCTTGAAAATCCTGAGGAGTACGAAAAATGGTACGCCTGTGAATACAGGTACCCTGAACTTCACGAAAAAGCGGTTTACGGCATTCCGGAGCTTTTCAGGGATGAGATAAAAGGCAAATCCCTTGTCGCAAACCCCGGCTGTTATCCGACCAGCGCCGCGCTCGGATTAGCCCCGGCGCTTAGGGCGGGGATTATAGAGCCTGAGGGGATTGTGATTGACTCAAAATCCGGAGTTACCGGCGCGGGGAGAAAGCCGACGCAGGGCACTCATTTCCCCGAATGCAACGAGGCCTTTTCCGCATACAAGGTGGCGGAGCACAGGCATACTCCGGAAATCGAGCAGACCTTGAGCAGGATTTCGGGCGACAAAGCGTCGGTAACCTTTGTCCCGCACCTTCTCCCAGTCAACAGGGGGATACTCTCCACCATGTACGCAAAGCTGAACAAGGAGATTACAGCAGCACAAGTCCGCGAAATGTATCGGGAGGCGTACGACGGCGAGTATTTCGTCCGTGTTCTGCCGGAGGGCGCCGGAGCTGATATAAAGAACGTAAAATGCTCAAATTACTGCGATATTCAGGTTTATGTGGATGAGCATACAAAAACCCTGATTGTTACTTCCGCGATTGACAACATGGTCAAAGGGGCTTCGGGGCAGGCGGTACAGAACATGAACCTGCTGTTCGGATTTGAGGAAACCGCAGGGATTGACATGATACCTTTGACATTTTAAAGGAGAAATGGATATGTCTTTTAAATATGTGAACGGCGGGATTACGGCGGCAAAGGGGTATAAGGCGTCGGGAATTCACTGCGGGATACGGAAAAACCGCAGCAAAAAGGACCTTGCGCTGGTTGTGTCCGAGATACCGGCTGCCGCGGCCGCGGTATATACCCAAAACCTTGTAAAAGGCGCGCCCTGCGTAGTTACAGAACAGCATTTGAAAGACGACTCCGCGCGCGCGATAATATGCAACAGCGGGATTGCGAACACCTGCGCCGCCGACGGTATTCAGAAAGCAAATGAGATGTGCCGGATTACGGCAGAAGCGCTGGGGATTGACCAAAGCGATGTTTTAGTGGCGTCAACCGGGGTAATCGGCCCCTCGATTGATTTGGCGCCGATTGAGCGGGGGCTGCCGCGGCTTGTGAAATCCCTGTCGGTCGGCGGGCATTCGGACGCGGCCGAGGCGATAATGACCACCGACACCGTAAAAAAGGAATACGCGCTTGAGTTTAATATCGGCGGCAAGACCTGCACAATCGGCGGGATGGCAAAGGGCAGCGGAATGATAGCTCCGAATATGGCGACCATGCTCTGCTTTATCTCGACCGACGCGGCGGTGGAGCCGAAACTGCTGAAATCCGCGCTGGCGGAAACAGTGGAGGACACTTTCAACATGCTGTCGGTTGACGGGGACACCTCCACCAATGATATGGTGATACTGCTCGCCAACGGCGCGGCAGGCAATCCGGCAATATCCGAAAAGAACGGGGATTACAGCGTTTTTGCCGCCGCGCTGCGCGAGCTTTGCGAAAAATTCTGCCAGATGCTTGCGGCGGACGGGGAAGGGGCGACCAAGCTGCTTAAATGCCGCGTTGCCGGCGCCGCCTCGAAAGAAGACGCAAAAAAAATTGCCAAAGCCGTAATCGGCTCGTTGCTTGTAAAAGCCGCGATGTTCGGCGCCGACGCCAACTGGGGGCGGGTACTGTGCGCCATCGGGTATTCGGGCGCCAAAGTCAGCGCCGGCGGCGTCAGGGTGGCTTTTTGCTCGGCCGCGGGCAGGGTATTTGTGTGCGAAAACGGCGCCGGAGTTAGTTTTTGCGAGGACACGGCAAAAAAAGTCTTAAGCGAAAAGGAAATCGTGATTGAAATCGGCCTTTCGGACGGCGGCGGGGAGGCCACCGCGTGGGGCTGCGATTTGACGTACGACTATGTCCGCATAAACGGGGATTATAGAAGCTAGGCGTTGGGGTGATAAGAATGACCATTTCGACTTCGGAAAGGGCGCAGGTGCTGACTCAGGCGCTCCCGTACATCAAGCAGTATTCGGGCAAGACGGTGGTTATAAAATACGGCGGGAACGCGATGGTGAGCGGGGGGCTTAAATCCGCCGTGATGGAGGATATCGTGCTTTTGTCCACCGTCGGGATAAAAGTGGTTCTGGTACACGGCGGGGGGCCGGAAATAAACGAGGTTATTATCAAAATGGGTAAAGAGCCGAAATTCGTCGGCGGGTTGCGCTATACCGACAGGGAGACGATGGACGTCGTCCAGATGGTGCTGGCGGGAAAAATCAACAAGGGGCTTGTCCAGCTTATCGAACAGCACGGCGGCCGGGCAATCGGCCTTTGCGGGCTGGACGGCGGTATGATAAAGGCTGTAAAGATGAAGGGCGAACAGGATTTGGGCCTTGTCGGGGATATAACCAAGCTGGACGTTACCCTTATCCGCGACTGTCTTGACAGCGGCACAATCCCGGTTATTGCGACCGTTGCCGCGGGCGAGGACGGCGAGGAGGTTTACAACGTCAACGCGGATATCGCCGCTTCGCAGATTGCGGCCTCGCTTTCGGCTGAAAAGTTTGTGCTGATGACCGATGTTCGCGGGCTGCTTGCCGACAGGGAGAATGAAAACAGCCTGATTTCGGTGGTGAACGTCAGCGACGTGCCGAGGCTTAAGCGGCAGGGGATTATCAACGGCGGCATGATACCCAAAGTTGACTGCTGCGTCGAGGCGGTGCGCCGCGGGGTCAAGAGGACTCATATTATTGACGGGCGGATTGAGCACTCGATACTGATTGAAATGCTGACCGACGAGGGTATCGGCACCATGTTCTTATAAAACGCGGCGGGTTTTTGCCGCGCGGAAAGGGTGGTCAGGTGAATTTCGAAGAGATTAAACTTGCCGAAAGCCAAAGCCTTATGCCGACTTACGCGAGATTTAACGTCGCGGTTGCCGGCGGCAGGGGCTCGGTGGTTTTTGACAGTCAGGGCAAATCCTATATTGATTTTGGCAGCGGAATAGGGGTGAACTCTCTCGGCTATTCCGACGCCGAATGGGTCAGCGCCGTTCAGGAGCAGGCCGCGCGGCTGGCGCATATTTCAAACCTGTATTACAACGAGGTTCAAATTTCTTTTGCCAAAAGGCTCTGCCAAATGGCGGGCATGGCGCGCGCGTTTTTGGCGAATTCGGGCGCCGAGGCGAACGAATGCGCGATAAAACTGGCGCGAAAATACAGCCATGACAAATACGGCGCGGGGCGTTCCGTAATCATCAGTTTAAAAAATTCCTTCCACGGCAGGACGGTTACCACCTTGTCCGCGACCGGGCAGGAAGTGTTCCACCAGTATTTCTTCCCCTTTACCGAAGGCTTTGTGTTTGTTGAAGCCGGCGATTTGAACGGACTGAAAGCAAAGCTTTGCGGGGATGTCTGCGCGGTGATGCTGGAGTGTGTGCAGGGCGAGGGCGGAGTGGTGCCGCTTGACCCGGATTTTGTAAGGCAGGTTGAAAAAATCTGCAGGGAAAATGATATACTGCTGATGGTTGACGAGGTGCAGACCGGCGCCGGCAGGACCGGCAAATTCCTTGCCTGCGAGCATTACGGCATAAAGCCGGATATTGTTACAATGGCAAAGGGACTGGGCGGCGGACTGCCAATCGGGGCCTGCCTGTGCGGCGAACAGCTTAGCGGCGTGCTGTCGGCGGGTACCCACGGCTCCACTTTCGGGGGGAACCCGGTGGCATGCGCCGGGGCAAAGGCGGTGCTTGACAGGCTTTCCACCTGCGGCTTTCTGGACGGGGTTACACAAAAGGGAGAGTACATGCGCCGCAGACTGGAGTCAATGCAAAACGTCAAATCTGTCCGCGGGCTCGGCCTGATGATAGGCATTGAGGTTGAAAAAGGAGACGCCAAGGAGATTGCCGCGAAATGCCTTGAAAACGGACTGCTTGTGCTGACAGCCAAAACGCTGTTGAGGCTGCTGCCCCCGCTGACCATTACATATGACGAGATTGACAGAGGGCTTGAAATCCTTGAAGCGACACTGAAAGAGGTAAGGGCATGAAACATTTATTAAAGCTGCTTGATTTATCCAAAGAGGAAATTCTGAAGGTTCTAAACCTTGCCGACCAGCTTAAGTACGAGCTCAAACACGGGATTGAGCACAAATATCTTTCGGGAAAAACGCTGGGCATGATTTTTCAAAAATCCTCTACCCGTACGCGGGTTTCATTTGAAACCGGCATATACCAGCTGGGCGGTTACGGGCTGTTTTTGTCCGCAAGCGATTTGCAAATCGGCAGGGGCGAGCCGATTTGCGATACCGCGCGGGTGCTCTCAAGGTACCTCGACGGGCTGATGATACGCACCTATGAGCAGGAGGAAGTCGAGACCTTTGCGAAATACTCAACCATTCCGGTGATTAACGGCTTGACCGATTTCAGCCACCCCTGTCAGGTGCTGGCCGATTTGATGACCGTAAGGGAGTACAAGGGGACCCTTGAAGGGCTCAACATGTGCTATATCGGAGACGGAAACAACATGGCGAATTCCCTGACCGTCGGCTGCCTTAAAGTGGGGATGAACGTTTCGCTCGCCTGCCCGGAAGGTTATTACCCCGACCCGGCGATACTGGAGTTTGCCGCAGGGTACGGCGACAGGTTTAAACTGACAAACGACTGCTTTGAGGCTGTAAAGGACGCCGACGTGGTTTTCACCGACGTTTGGGCGTCAATGGGTCAGGAGGGCGAAGCCGATCAGCGCAGGCGGGCTTTCGCCGGATATCAGGTCAACAGCGAGCTTTTGTCTTACGCGCGGCCGGACTGTATGGTACAGCACTGCCTGCCGGCGCACCGCGGCGAGGAAATCACCGATGAAGTGTTTGAAGCCCACGCGAATGAAATATTTGACGAGGCCGAAAACCGCCTGCACGTCCATAAAGCCATAATGGTGATATTGATGGGGGACAGCGGCAAAGCCGGAGAATGAGGCTGGTTTGAACAGCAGGGCAGACAAAAAAACGTGGATGAGGCGGCGTGCCGCCTCATTTTTGCGTTTTTTAGCGGTTTATATGGTTTTCATTTTCGCAAATATATGCTATGATTAAAGGCAGTAACGGCGCGGCGGAAAAACGCGCTGCGCAGGATACATCTTAAGCAGAAGAGGGTGAGATACTATACTTAGGCTGCTACTGGCGAAACTCAAGGAATCAAGCCTTTCCGTAATCCCGATTATTGCCCTGGTCGTGCTGCTGAGCTTTACAATAGCCCCTATTCCGTTGTGGAACCTTGCGCTCTTTCTTGTCAGCGCTTTAATGATAATATTGGGGATTACCCTGTTTAATCTTGGGGTGGATATATCGCTGATACCGATGGGCAAGCAGGTCGGGTCGGCGCTCGTAAAAATCAGAAAGCTGTTATTGATTGTTGTATTGACTTTTTTAATAGGCGTGTTCATTTCGATAGCGGAACCGGATTTGGCGGTGCTGGCGGGACAGGTGAACGGGGTGCCCGATACTGTCATCATCATCAGCATTTCGCTGGGTGTCGGCCTGGCGCTTGTGGGCGCCTTTTTAAGGGTTTTATTTCAGTTCCCGCTCTCGTTCATACTGATTATCTGTTATATGCTGGCTTTTGTTCTGTCCGGCTTTACCGGCGCCGACTTTCTTTCTATCGCATGGGAATCGGGCGGAGTTACCACCGGCCCGATAATGGTGCCTTTTGTGATGTCTCTGGGGCTTGGTTTGGCGTCGGTCCGCGCGGACAAAACCTCGGAAGAGGATGATTTCGGGCTCGTGTCTCTTTGTCTGATATTTCCGATACTCACCATGCTGGTATTGGGAATTTTCTTCACCCCTTCCGGGGGAAGCGCGATGACGGCGCCTGCTATTGACTCGGTTTTAGATATAGCCTCGCTTTTTTCTTCCGGTTTTCCGGTGTATGTAAAACAGGTCGCGGTCGCGTTGCTGCCGATTATTCTCACTTTTGCGGTTTTTCGAATCGCTTTAATCCGCATAAGATTTAAAGAAGTATTAAAAATCAGCGTGGGCACGGTTTATACCTATATCGGCCTTGTATTGTTTTTGACTTCGGTAAACGTGGGTTTTATGCCGGTCGGGTATCAACTCGGCGGAGTTTTGTTCGATAATAATAGTGAAGCGGCTCTTATTATAGTAGGTATGTTGATTGGGTATTTTGTGGTCGCCGCGGAGCCGGCCGTCTTCGTGCTGAAAAGGCAGGTGGAGGAGGTTACCAGCGGGGTAATCTCGGCAAGGGCGATGGGAATCGGGCTGTCGGTTGGCGTTGCGATATCGGTGGGGCTCGCCATGCTGCGCGTGATTACGGGGTGGTCCCTGTTGTATTTTGTAATTCCGGGTTACCTGATAGCTCTGTTGCTCTCGTTTGCGGTGCCGCACCTGTTTACATCATTAGCGTTTGACTCCGGGGCGGTGGCTTCCGGCCCGCTTGCCGCAACCTTCATGCTGCCGCTGGCAATCGGTGCGGCCGAGGCAAAAGGCGGAAATGTTTTCACCGACGCGTTCGGGATTGTGGCTCTGGTGGCCTTGACGCCGGTGATTACCATTCAATTGTTCGGTCTGATATATTCAATCAGGTCCAGGATTGCAAGAAGGGAAATGGTTGTCCCCGGTATCGAAGAGGATACCATTATAGAGCTGGATTACTCATCACCCGAACAGGAAGAGGGAATGGAGGAGAACGATGTTTAATCACTCTGAGACGCGGCTTGACGCACTGATTATGATAGTGGACCACAGCCTTGAGGAGACCCTGCTGCATGTCTACAAGAGCAGTGATGTGCCCATACTGATTTTGACGCACGGGCAGGGTACGGCAAAATCGGTTGTTTACGAAGTCCTCGGCTGCGGCGGGCTGAAGAAAACCGTTTCAGTCAGCATTCAGACCAAAGCCATGACAAAGCATTTGCTAAAACAGTTAAGCGACAGGATTGAGTTCAATAAGCCGTTTACCGGTATCGCTTTCACCATAAATGTGAGCAGTGTCAGCAATATCCTTTCCAAACTCTGCGTTCAGGCGGAAGAGAATATCAAGATAGGAAGTGAGGATATGGATTCAACGCACAAAGAGCCGTATCATCTGATTGTAACCATAGTAAACAGCGGGTTTTTTGACCAGGTTATGGAGGCGGCGAAAGAGGCGGGCGCAAGCGGGGGTACCGTAATCCATGCGAGGGGATTAGGCTCAAAGGAAGCCAGAAAATACCTCGGTATCACAATCCAGCCGGAAAAGGATTTGGTTTTGATTTTAACCCCGAAAGACAAAAAGCTCGCGATTATGGAGAATATTATGCATAAGGCCGGGCTGAATACCGCCGGCACCGGCATCTGCTTTTCCCTGCCGGTGGACAGCGCCGTCGGGGTGGGCTCGCTTATTGAAAACATTGACGAGATTTAAGCTCCCCTTTTCTGCCGATGACCGATACCGCGGCGCCTGCCGAGCCGGAAGTTTTTGAGCGGCTTTATTTGGATAATAGTCAAGAATATGGCGTAATATAGCTCCCCGCCGCAGGGTTTATCCTGCGGCGGGGAGCTTTGCTTTTTTGCGGGAAATATTTTTAAAAAATATTCTTTATTTGATTTAAATCAAAGAATCTTTTTATAAGCGATGGTATACTAAAGCCAAAAGACGGGAAAGGGGGATAAATCATGGACAGCAGACAGGATTTCAACTCGGCAAAGGCAAGGCATTTAGGGAGATTAGAGCAGTATGTGCCGGTTGTGGCGAGAGTGCACGGGAAAAGCCACCCCGAATTTTTGAAGGTGCAGAAGACCTTTGACGCGATGGTAAAAAAAATCGAAGAAAACCCGCAGGCGCCAAATATTGGCGAGGAGTTTATAAAGCTGCGCGAAATCACCGGCAACTATTCAGTCCCGGACGGTGTATGCGAAAGCTATCAGGCGGTCTATGACATGCTCGCGGAACTGGACAGGGCATTCCATATTCAGGCGGGGAACGCCTGACAAAAAGAAGGTGATGGTATGCAAAGGCTTATACTGGGCAGGAAAAATCACATAATGGCAGTCGGCGCCGTTTTGATTGCGGCGGGGTTTGTAAGCGCGCTCGTATTTAAGAACGAAATCGCTGCCGGCTGGACGCTTGCCGCCGCCTCTGTTATAGGCGCCGCGCCGATTGCCATTCAAGCCTATCAGGCGTTAAAGGTCAAGGTTGTCAGTATTGACCTGCTTGTTACCATCGCGGTAGCCGGCGCGTTGCTGATTAAGAATTTTGAGGAATCCGCGATTGTAACCTTTCTGTTTTTGTTCGGCGCGTTTTTGGAGCAGCGGACATTGAATAAAACCCGCTCGGCGATTAAGGAGCTCACGGAAATGGCGCCGGAAAGCGCATTAAAACAGATGCCGAACGGGGAGTTTGAAGAGGTTGACGTGGAAGAGGTTGATGTCGGGGATATTCTGCTTGTAAAAACCGGGGCAAAAATTCCGGTAGACGGCACCGTTTTATCCGGCGAGGGCAGCGTTGACGAGGCGAGCATTACCGGAGAATCCCTGCCGGTTTTAAAGGAAAAGGGCTCTAAAGTGTTCGCGGGCACAATCCTCGATAACGGCACTATCCAGATTGTCGCCGACCGTATAGGAGAGGATACCACATTCAGCAAAATCATCGAGCTGGTGGAGGAGGCGCAGGATTCAAAATCAAAGGCGGAGCGTTTTATCGACAGGTTTGCGCGGTATTATACCCCCGCTGTCCTGCTTATCGGGGTTATCGTCTTTATGTTTTCCCGCGACCTTGAGCTTGCGG
Organism: Clostridiales bacterium DTU033; assembly: GCA_001513365.1. Taxonomy (GTDB): domain Bacteria; phylum Bacillota; class Clostridia; order Oscillospirales; family Acutalibacteraceae; genus Avimonas. The sequence goes on from LFTH01000089.1 coordinate 17,803, forward strand.
TTACCATCCTTGTACTCGGCTGCCCGGGCGCTCTGGTAATCGGGGTGCCGGTGTCCAATGTCGCCGGTATCGGCAACGGAGCGAGGAACGGGGTGCTGCTCAAAGGCAGCGAAGTCATCAGGGATTTCAGCCGGGTGGACACGGTGGTGTTCGACAAAACCGGTACCCTGACCGCCGGCAGCCCGTCGGTTGTTGAAAAACTGTATTACGGCGGGGATACAAAAAAGGCGTTAAGTTTACTCGCGAGCGTTGAGCGGGAATCCGGACACCCGCTGGCAAAGGCGGTTTTAGAGGAAATCGGCGACGCAGAGTTTCTGACGGTGGAAAACACTGAGGTAGTCAAAGGCGCCGGGATTACAGCCTCGGTAGACGGGCACAGAGTCGCGGTGGGCAACCCTGCGCTAATGGAAAGGGAAAAAATCAAAATAAGCGGACAGGCAAAAGCCGATATTGCCCGACTTGAGAAAGAGGGCAACTCCCTTGTGATTGCCGCCGTGGACGGAGAAATCAGGGTCTTGATGGCGGTGCGCGATACAATCCGCCCCGGCGTGAAAGAGAGTCTGTCAAGGCTTAAAAAACTCGGAGTCAAAAACCTTGTAATGCTGTCGGGCGACAATCAGGGGACGGTTGACGCGGTGAGCCGGGAGCTGGGACTGACCGAGGCACGCGGGAACATGCTGCCGCAGGACAAATCCGCTTATATCAGAAAAATGATTGAGGAAAAAGGAAAAACCGTCGCCTTTGTCGGCGACGGCGTGAACGACAGCCCCTCGCTTGCGCTGGCGCATATCGGGATTGCGATGGGAGGCGGGACCGACGTGGCGATTGAGAGTTCGGATGTGGTGCTGATGAACTCGGATTTCAGCCGGCTGCCCCATGCTCTGGGCCTTGCGAAAGCCACCGCGAGGAATATGAAACAGAACATCATTATTGCCGTGGGTGTGGTGCTGTTTCTGCTCGCCGGGGTTATTTTCAGCGAATGGATGAATATGTCAATCGGCATGCTGGTGCATGAAATCAGTATTCTGGCGGTTATACTGAACGGAATGAGGCTGTTAAGGTTCAAATTGAGAAAGCAAGCATTAAGACAATCACAGTAAGAAAGGAAGGTATATAATGAAAAAAGCGACCATTCAAGTAAATACTCTGACCTGCCCGTCCTGCGCGCTTAAAATCGAGGGCGCGGTAAAGGCCCTTGACGGAGTTGAAAAGGAAAGCGTAAGAGTGCTGTTCAACTCCAGCAAAGTAAAGCTGGATTATGACGAGGGGAAGCTGGCGGTTGAGGATATCGAAAAAGCCATTGCCGCGCTGGGGTACGAGGTCAAAAAATCTCAGGTAAAATAGGTTTTAGCGGCTGAAAAGCAGGGGATAGGAAACAAATAAATGAGGAACCGGAAAGCGACTGAGCGGACACACTAATCCATGATGAGCTTTTCGAGTTCCTCTTTGTTTTCAATAATGATTTTCCGGCGGCCTTTGAGCCGGATTAAGCCTTCCTCCTGCAGCGCGCTGAGCTTGCGGCTCAAAGTCTCCTGCGTCATGCCGAGCTGTGAGGCGAGGTCTCCCTTGGTCATTGGCAGCAGTATCTCCCGCCCGCCGCCCGAAAATTCAAGCAAAGCGCTTGCGACACGATTAGTTACCGAGCTTAAGCTGATATCCTCAATCCGGTTCTCCGCATTTTCCAGCCTGCGCGAAAGCTCGTCCAGCACCTTGAAGGCGATGGACGGGTATTTCGCCATCAGCTCTTTCAGGCGCTCGCCCTGAAGGATACACATGGAGGTCTTTTCGGTCGCAACCGCGTTGTCAGTCAGCGGCAGTGATGAAAACAGGGACAGCTCGCCGATGAATTCTCCCGGCCCTGCCAGCCGGATGACCTGTTCTTTTCCGCCGGCATTCAACCTGAACAGCTTTACCCTGCCGGTATGTATCACGAACAGGATTCCTCCGGTATCCCCTGCGCGGTATACGGTTTCGCCTTTCTCAAAGCTGCGGGAGGTAGTGATTTCGGCGATTTCCTTTTTCTCGTCGCTGCTGAGGCTGCTGAAAATCGGCACCAGCTCGATACAGAAGGCGTGCCCCTCGCAACAGGCACAGTGCGGCATACGGCTCCTCCTTTTGTAGTCATCGGTTTGTGTTTATTGTACGGTGTTTTATGAGGTGTATACCGTTTTTCCTTTAACAATGGTTTTGTGGATACGGATATCATCGTCAAAAATGACGATATCCGCGTCAAACCCTTTTTTCAAATCCCCTTTGTTTTTCAGGGACATCGCTTTTGCGGGCGTGGTTGTCGCCATGCTGATTACATGGGGCAGCGGGATTTTAAACAGTTTTACGAAATTGCGTATCAACTGGTTGTATGTTGCTATGCTGCCGGCAAACGCAGACTTGTCGGTAAGCCACGCGACTCCGTCCTGAATAACCGTCTTTATGCCGGTATGGCGGTTCCCCAACACGCACTCGCTGTTTTCGGGCATTCCGGCTCCGCGCATGGAATCGGTAACGAGAGCAATTTTTTCCGGTCCCTTAACCCTGTATGCCAGATGTACCAGTTCTGCGGGCAGGTGGATACCGTCGCCGATTAGCTCCACGGTGATTGAGTCGGCTATCAGGCACCCTTCCACGGCGCCGCCGTGCCTGTACCCGTTTATTCTGGTAACTCCGGACATGCCGGAATACAGATGGGTTGCGATGGTAAACCCGTGCTTTTCGGCGTTAAGTATCTGGGTGGCGGTCGCGTTTGTGTGCGCTATCCCAGCTTTTATCCCTCTTTTTGTCAGATACTGCGCCATTTCGTTTGCGCCGTCCAGTTCCGGGGCGATATCCCACCGCTTTATAAACGGGTATTTTTTAACAAAGTACTGATATTCCTGAAAATCAGGGCTTTTCAGATAATCAGCCGACTGCGCGCCGCACTGCTTTGGGTTGAAATACGGCCCCTCCAGATGAACCCCCATGAACTCCGCTCCGTCATATTCAAAGCCGTAAAGAGCGGAAAAACCGTCCAAAACCGCTTCAAGCTCGCTGACAGGGGCGGACATGGTGGTAGGGTAAACGCTGGTTACACCGTATTTCGCATACGCCCTGAGCGCTTTTTTCAGCCCGTCGGCTTGATTGTCCATAAAATCGTAGCCTTCAATGCCGTGGGTGTGCAGCTCGATAAACCCCGCGGAAACATACGCGCCGTCTGCGTCAATAACCCGGTATCCCGGCAGACGCCCGATTTGACTTTGCGGCAAAACAGCTTCAATCTGTTTGCCTTTGACAATTATACAATAACCGTCCAATACAGTATTTTCTCTGATGATTTTGCCATTTTTGATTACTAAAATACGACCACCCCACTGTGGAAAATTATTTGAGATTTGGCTATTATAATTATATCAGATGTACTGGAAAAAGAAAACAGCGCGTTTTATTGCGGGCAGTGTCTGACTTGTTTTTAAAAAACAGTTGCAATATTTGTCTTTTCGTGATATTATAACTTCCGCGTGATAACAGATACAGATTTGGCAAGGAGGTGTTTTTGTGCCGAATATTAAGTCAGCTAATAAACGCGTCAGGATTATCGCCGCAAAGACCGCAAGAAATCAGGCTCTGCGTTCTGCGCTTAGGACCCAGATTAAAAAAGCGCTGGTTGCAGTGGAAACCAATGCGGAAGACAAGGATTTGCAGGTGCGCACCGCCATCAAGAAAATCGACCAGGCTGTTGCCAAGGGTATCCTGCATAAA
>LFTH01000103.1 GCA_001513365.1 Clostridiales bacterium DTU033
GGCGGGGTAGGCGCCGTCAGTGAAAGCGACGTCATGCTCGCGGACGCGTCCAACGCGATTATCGTCGGGTTTAACGTTCGTCCGGATTCGATGGCTCAGGCCGCAGCCGAGAACGCCGATGTCGAGATAAGGCTGTACCGCGTCATCTACGAATGCATTGAGGAAATCGAATCGGCGATGAAAGGAATGCTGGCGCCAAAAACACGTGAAGTCATGCACGGGCGGATTGAGGTGCGTCAGGTTTACAAGATTTCAAGTGTGGGCACCGTTGCCGGCTGTTATGTGCTTGAAGGGAAGGTCATGCGCGGCGACAGTATCCGCGTAGTGCGCGACGGCATAGTGATTGCCGATGACAATATGGCGTCCCTGCGCCGGTTCAAGGACGATGTCAGAGAGGTGGCGCAGGGCTACGAATGCGGTATCGGCCTTGAGCGTTTTAACGACATTAAGGTCGGGGATATTTTCGAGGCATACGTCATTGAGGAATACCGCGATTGATGTTTGAAGAATAATAACGGCGACCAGAATTTGCAAGGCAGTCGCAACGCTTTGCAAATCTGTCCGGCTTTGCTGAAAGGCGGGAAGTTTATGGCTGGCTACAAAATTGACAGGGTGAGCGAAAGCATATTGAGGGAGCTCACCGCAATACTCCGCACTATCAAGGACCCGCGCGTAACGCCGTACATGCTCAGTGTAGTCAGGGTGGAAGTATCTAACGACATGGCCTATGCCACCGTCTATATCAGCGCGATGGAAGGGCTGATAGCGGCGGAAAATGCCGTAAAGGGCCTTGTGTCCGCACAGGGCTACATCAGGCGGGAGCTCGGCAGAGCGCTCAAGCTGCGCCAGTTGCCTGAACTCAGGTTTGTGGCGGACGATTCGATGGAATACAGCATCAACATCGCCAAAAAGCTCAGCGAGATTGAAAGGAATTCAAAAAAGGATGAGTAAGCTTATCACGGTTGCACAGGCGGCCAAAGAGCTGAAAAAAGCGGATAATATCCTGATATTGACCCACGCCTACCCTGACGGGGACACCCTCGGCTCCGGCTATGCCCTTTGCCGGGCGCTGCACAAGATGGGCAAGTCCGCGCGGGTCGAATGCTCGGACATAATCCCCGACAAATACAGGTTTATGTTCGAGGATATGGGGCCCGCCGAAGATTTTGAGCCAGAATATCTTTGCGCTGTGGACGTCGCGGACTCGCTTCTGCTGGGCGACAAGCTTAAAACCTATGCCGAAAGCGTGGATTTGTGCATTGACCACCACGGCTCAAATACCCGGTACGCCAAAAAACTCGTGCTGATACCCGAATACTCGGCTGCCGCGATGATTATCGCCGAAATCATCAACGCCCTCGGCGTTAAAATCGACAGCGGCATTGCCGCCTGTATCTACACCGGCATAGCGACCGATACCGGTTGTTTCAAATATTCAAACACGACATCGTATGCCATGCGAATGGCTGCCGACATGCTGGATTACGGCATTAACTCCGAAATGATAAACCGCACCATGTTCGACATCAAATCAAGGGCAAGGATTGAGCTTGAGCGGATGGCTTTGGAGAGCATGAGGTTTTTCCTGAATGACCGGTGCGCGATAATGCTGATTACCCACGAGATGATAGAAAAAAGCGGCGCCGGCGAGGAGGACCTTGAAGGGCTTGCCCCAATCCCGCGTCAGATTGAAGGGGTTCATGTCGGGGTTACAATGCGCGAAAGGCAGGACGGGACATATAAGGTCAGTATCAGGACGGACAACCGCGCCGACGCTTCCTCAATATGCAGCATACTCGGCGGAGGCGGGCATGTCAGGGCTGCGGGTTGTACCGTCGGCGGGCCGGCGGAGCGAGCTGTAAAAACCATAGTTGAGGCCGTCCGCTCGGTAATAGACTGAACCGGCCTGCGGTGTTGGAAAGGGTTGTTTTCAGTTGCAGGTTAACGGTATCATTTGTCTTGACAAGCCCGAAGGCATAACCTCGTTTGGGTGCTGCGCCTTTTTCAGACGGCTGTTGGGGGTAAAAAAGGTCGGACATGCCGGCACCCTTGACCCGATGGCCACCGGAGTGCTGCCCATCCTTGTGGGCCGCGCCACCCGGGCGCTCAGCCTGTTGCCGGTTCAGGACAAACGATATACCACGACACTGCGCCTTGGATTTGTCAGCGATACTCAGGATATTTGGGGCAGTGTTTCAGCTACCGGCTGTGCGCTGCCTTCTTTAAACGAGATTAAAGAGGCGCTTGCCCGTTTTAAGGGCAAAATCCTCCAAACCCCGCCGATGATGTCGGCGCTCAAACACCAGGGCACCCGGCTTTACGAGCTCGCAAGGCAGGGGATTGAAGTTGAGCGCAGTCCAAGACCGGTTACGGTTTATTCGCTTGAGCTGACAGATTATGATGATAGTACGGGAGAAGTTACGCTGGACTGCCACTGTTCGAAAGGGACATATATCCGCACCCTGTGCGCGGATTTGGGGGAACTTCTCGGCTGCGGAGGAGTTATGACGTCGCTAAGGCGCACAATGGCGTCGGGGTTCGCCATCGGCGAGTGCATTACCATGGAAAAAGCCGAGGAACTCTATAAAAGCGGCGATTTTGGGCGGTTTATAAAGCCGATTGACACTGCTTTCACCTGTTACGACGAGATAACCGTTTCGCAGGCGCAGGCTGTCCGCTTTAAAAACGGCGGCGCGCTTTCTCTGGACAGGCTCAAAAGCCGGGTTGACGGTATTACGCGGGTTTATGCGCCCGACGGCGGATTTCTCGGCCTTGGGAAACCCGAAAACCATCAGCTTGCGGTGTTGAAGCTGTTTTGAGCGGAAAGGATGAAAAGGCTGATAAAATGCTGGATACTTCTGAACAGATTAGGACATATTTCTATGACGCTTTAAATAAAAACTCCATTCCAAAATGCCCCCGCGCAGTCGCTTTAGGGATGTTTGACGGTGTGCATCTGGGCCACCGCGCGGCAATCATGAATTCGGCGGGAGTGGAGATTGAGAGCGGCGGTTGGGCCTGCTCGTCGGTTTTTACCTTTGCCAGCCCCACGTTTAAGGAAAATGCGTGGGAATTGATATCGCTGAAGCAGAAAAAAGCCGTTTTAACAGGACTTGGGGTTGATGAGCTGATTCTGGTCGATTTTGAGTCGGTCAGACAGATGACACCGGAACAGTTCGTCCGCGATATCCTGAAGGAGAAGCTCGACGCGAGGCGGGTGTGTTGCGGGTTTAATTACAGGTTCGGCAAAGACGGGTCGGGGGACGCGGATACCCTGCGCCGGCTTTGCCAGCCGCTGGGGATAGAGGTCGTGGTAACACCGCCCGTAACAGTTGATGGGGAGTCTGTCAGCTCCTCGCGTATCCGCCGGTTGATTGAAGACGGGGAGATTGAGCGGGCGGCAAGGCTGCTCGGCCGCCCCTTTACGCTGGATATCGAGGTTACGGTCGGGCAGCGGCTGGGGCGACTGCTCGGCACGCCGACCATAAATCAGGTGCTCCCCGCCGGCTTTGTCCGGCCGAAATTCGGTGTGTACCTTTCCACTGTGGTGGTTGACGGCGTCTCAAAATTCGGGGTTACGAATATTGGGGTAAGGCCGAC
>LFTH01000021.1 GCA_001513365.1 Clostridiales bacterium DTU033
GACATCTGACAAGAGCGCTGTCAGTATCCGGTGTATCGACAAATCGGGGTATCTCCTTATCGGGGCGGTGAAATGGCAGTAGTCAGCGAGCGACAGCCCGAAATGCCCTGTCTGGACATCGCTGTACCGCGCTTTCGCCATTGACCGCAGTATCCTGTCTGAAATCAGGCGGTCATACGGGGTTTGCCGCGCTTCTTCCATCAGGTCTCGCAAATCGGCAGGTTGTTTCAGTTCCCGTGCTTTAAATCCCAGTCTCGCGGCTATTTCGCTCAGCACTGCCAGCTTCTCCTCGTCCGGCCGGTCATGCACCCGGTAGATAAACGGGATACCCTGACTTCTTGCAAAATCGGCAACCGCGACATTCGCGGCTATCATGAACTGCTCTATCATTTCCTCGCTTTCGCCAGTTACCCGCTTTTTTATGTCAACGGCGCGGCCGCCGTCATCCAGAATAAACACCGATTCCGAGCTGATAAGCTCCATCGTGCCCCGCAAAGTCGCATTTTCTCTGAGTTTTTTTGCAAGCTGCCGCATTGAAAGCAGGGTTGGCAAAACCTTTTCATATTTTTTCTTTATTTCAGAACCGGCGGTACCGTCGAACAACTGATTTATTTCCGAATACACCCCGCGCAAACAGGAGCGTATCACTGTTTTACGCAAGTCCAAACCGGTTAAATTGCAGTTTTTGTCAAGGCTGATGATTGCGGAAAACGCCAGCTTGTCTTCGCCGGGATTTAACGAGCACAGCCCGTTTGAGATTTCCTCCGGCAGCATCGGAACCACCCGGTCGGCAAAATACACCGAAGTCCCCCGTCTGCGCGCTTCTATGTCCAGATGGGTGTCCTCCCTGACATAATGGGACACGTCGGCTATATGAACGCCCAGTTTCCAGCCGGTCGGGGTTTCCTCAAGGGATATCGCGTCGTCAATGTCCTTTGCGACGGCTCCGTCAATCGTGAATATTGTCATTGAGCGCAAATCGGCGCGGCCTTCAAGCTCCTGCTGCAAAATCCCCCTGTCGTCAAGCTGACGTGCCAGCTCAAGCGCCGCTTTCGGAAACTCTGTCGGTATCCCCGCCGCGTCCAAAATCGCGTCGGCGCATACCTTCGCGCTGTCAGCTTTGCCGTAGACCGTTCTGACATCCGCGGTCAGCTTTCCAAACCGGTTGTAAAAAACAGCAAAACCGACTTTATCTCCGGGCTCTGCCCGCATCCCCTTTACCTGTTTTACCGGTATCGGGTAGTGGATTAAGCTGTCCGGCTCGACATACAGGTCGCCGCGGCTGTCGGCAGTGATTTTTCCGGTGTAAAGGCCTTTGTTCTCTTCCAAAACCTTCAAAACCACACCGTGCGTCCTGCCGCTGTAACCGTCTGTCTCAACCCTTACCTGAACCGTGTCCCCCGGAACTGCGCCTTTTAAAAACCGGCCCGGAATGAAAATGTCCTGTTCGCCCTTGCCGATGTCCGGCTTTGCAAACCCATAGCCTTTCTGCACGGCTACAAGCTTTGCGGTTACAACGCTGCTCTTATGTTTTGAAGGGACGTATTTCCCCTTTTTGTTCCGCGCAATCTCCCCTTCGCGCACCATTCCCGCCAACGTGAACAGGAACGAGGCTCTCTCGTTCCTTTTAATCCGCAAAAGGGAAGCCAGCCTGTCCGACGTTATCCCTTTTTTGGAATTCCCCACTAAATGCTTTATTCTTTTTTTTAACTCTTTATCCGACCTGTCGGCCATAACGCACACCTTTCAGAATTTATTTTTGCTTCGATATTCCGTATAGTTAAAATGCCCTGCTCAATCGAGCAGGGCATTCTCAATCAGGCTCCGAAAAACTTGGTAATCAGCATCCCGATAAAGACCAGAATAAAGAAGGAAAAAACTATAATCTTGGTCCATTTCGACAGTATGGCGTCGAGAGTGCGGGCTTTGCCCCTGTCCAAAAATGATTCGCTGGCGCCCTGAATTGCCCCCAGATTTGCCTGTCTGCCTTCCTGAAGCAGGATGACGGCTATAATCACCACAGACAGGATTATCAGCACGACGCCAATCGCGATTTCCAAACCAGTCATTTCTGACCCTCCAATTATTATATCAATTGTTCAAATTAATATGCAAACTCAAGGCAACAGCTTATCACAGCCGTTTATTTCAGCTTATCAATATTAACACAGCTAAAAAATAATTGCAAGGAAAAGTTTTCGCAGCCGCCGCGCTTCTGAAAACCGCAGTTTTCATTGGCATTAATTCTGTTGCAACTCGGTCTTGACATTATCATTTTTTGTGGTAAAATAACTCCGTGCCGGCCAGTAAGCACGGCTTCAAATTCGGGCCTTTAGCTCAGTTGGTTAGAGCAACCGGCTCATAACCGGTTGGTCCGGGGTTCGAGTCCCTGAAGGCCCACCACCGGAATAAACGAGCTTTTCGGGTTGGATAAAAGCTGTTATGTTCCACAAACAGGGCAGACCCGGGTTTTCGGATTCGGGCTTGTTCTTTATACAGGGGTATAGCTCAGCTGGTAGAGCAGCGGTCTCCAAAACCGCGTGCCGTGGGTTCGAGTCCTACTACCCCTGCCAAAGAAACGGGTATCGCATCAGCGGTGTCCGTTTCTTTCGTTATGGGCAAGAATCCGAACCCGAGGCACGCGGAGCGTGCCGGGCAGCGCAGCCGAGCGCCGCAGGGGGCGGATACAGCGAGGCTGGGCTGGCGCAGCGGTCGGCGACTGACAAGGCAACTCTGTATTGACAAATCAAATCTTACGCTCCGTTACATCTGCAGGTGCGAACATCTGCCCTATATCCAAAAGCTATCTCTGGTATCCCATGACGGCGAGAGTATTGTTTGAATTCAGGCTGCCTTGAATAAGCAGTTTCTTCTTTGTAAGCTGCACGCGCCTGCGGCGAATATCTGCCGGCCGCGGGCGTTTTTATTTCCATGGTAATCCCAGGTTTTGGCCGCAGTTTTTATGCCCCGCTACCTTGACAAATTTTTGGCGAAAAGATATACTTCATTAACAACGGAACTAATTTTTTCGCGCTGAATAAGGCGTAAAAAATCTTCCCCGCGATGGGGGTGCCGGTTTTATTTCTTTAATGCTAAAAACTAGGGGGAGCACTGTATGTCCACAGTAAAGTACAATCCGTTTGAAAACGCTCAGGCGCAGTTCGACAGGGTAGCTGACCTGCTTAAGCTGGACAGCGGCCTTAAGGCGCTCTTGCGCGAACCGATGAAGGAAATCCATTTTACCATTCCCGTCAAAATGGACGACGGTTCCACAAGGGTATTCAGGGCTTTCAGGATTAAACACAACGACGCAAGAGGTCCCGCAAAGGGCGGAATAAGGTTTCACCCTCACGAGACGGCGGATACCGTTCGGGCGCTTTCGATGTGGATGACATGGAAATGCGCTGTGGTGGATATCCCCTTGGGAGGAGGAAAGGGCGGCGTGGTCTGCGACCCGCACGACCTGTCCAAAGCTGAACAGGAAAGGCTCTGCCGGGGGTTTGTCCGCCAGCTTTATGCCCAGCTTGGCCCCAATCTTGACGTCCCTGCGCCCGACGTCATGACAAACAGCCAGCACATGCTTTGGATGCTGGACGAGTACGAAACCATTACCGGCGGAAGGTATCCCGGCATGATTACCGGCAAGCCGGTGGGCATGGGAGGCTCCCTCGGACGCACCGAGGCGACCGGTTACGGCGTAGTATATGTGCTGAAAGAGTTCCTTCGCGAGAAAAACATCCCGATTGAGTCCACGACGGCAAGTATTCAGGGCTTTGGCAATGTCGGGGAATACGCCGCGCGCAAATTCGCCGAGCTCGGCGGCAAAGTTATCGCGATATCCTGCTGGAACCAGGAAGACGGCAAGGCATATACATTCAAAAAGGAAACGGGCTGCGACGTTGAACAGCTTGTCAGCATAAAGAATTCATTCGGCAGCATAGACAAGGAAAAGGCTGTTGAAATGGGTTACGAGCTGCTGCCGGGCGATGAGTGGATTAAACAGGATGTGGACATTCTGATACCCGCGGCGCTGGAAAACCAGATTACCCCCGCGGTGTTTCCGTACATATCCTCAAAAGTTAAGGTTATATGCGAGGCGGCAAACGGCCCCACCACCCCCGACTGCGACGCTCTTATTCAGGAACGCGGAGATACTACTGTGCTGCCCGACTTTCTGTGCAATGCGGGCGGAGTAACCTGCAGCTATTTTGAGCAGGTGCAGTCCAATATGAACTATTTTTGGAGCAAGGCAGAAGTTCTTGAAAAACTGGAATACGCCATGACCAAGGCATTCCGCGAAGTATATAAACTGGCAGTCGAAAAGGGATTGTATATGCGCGACGCCGCCTATGCCATTGCGGTCAACAGAGTAGTAAACGCGGTAAAACTGCGCGGCTGGGTTTAAAATGGCACTCCGTAAAATTTTGTGTAAACAGTTGTTCGGTTCAGACAAGAATATAGGAAAATAAACAATGGATTTACTAATGAAATCAGATGGTTGCTTTGCCTGTATTGGTGGATATCCCAGGGTGGAACGGCGGTATGCGTGTCGTCAGACATGAATGCCGACGATACACCATGGGAATACTATTTTAAAGGCTAATCAACCAGCAATTCTATCCTGAAACATGATATTTAGCT
>LFTH01000044.1 GCA_001513365.1 Clostridiales bacterium DTU033
TTTTGTAACCCAATAGCAAAACGTGCGGAATCTGCAAAAACACATGGCGTGTCGGCGGGGTTATCTTGATTTTCTGGAAAGGTTTAAAACCGCCAGAATGTAAAACACAGCCGCTGTCGCAATCAGAATGAGCATGCTGGCGAGTGGGGTTACCGCCGTGTCGCCAAAAAACAGTTTTATACCCATCACCTTCTCAAAATTCTCAGCCGCTTCGGCCGGCGCGTCCGCGAATGTCTTTGAAAACGGGTCGGCCATCATCACCTGCCTGAACAACACCGCGGCATGGGAAACCGGAAACACCTTTACCACCCACTGCACTCCGTCTGGCAGTTGCCCTATCGGAAGGTAAATCCCGGTCAAAAATCCGATAATCGTACCGATAATCGCGCTGGCGGTTGAGAAAGCGTTGGTGCTTTTTAAGAACGAAACCAGGAAAAACACAATCGAGGAGTTTGTTACGGTGGACAGTATGATAAGCCCCAATACCTTAATAAAAGTGAATATGTCCATCAGCCTGCCGCCGTTTGAGATGATATAGATTTCCGCCAGCACGCAGGTGATAAGGCTCATCACAATACCGACGATAATCGCGCCCGCCACATACCCGCCGACAAGCGTGCGGGTTTTAATCGGGGAGGCGGTAAAGTCCTTGTTGATTTTTTTCGCTTTGTCCTCCACCATTATGCCGTAGGCGCCCATTGTGGTGGTTACCGAGGTAACCGTAAGCAGACCCGCCATAATCCAGCTGTCCATCAAATAGCGCACCCCAGTCAAATCTTTAAGGCTGGTTATCCACACGTCCCCCAAAAACAGAACATACAACCCGATAATAATGAAAACAGACAGCAGCGAAAAAAATACCGAGGTCCTGTCTTTAAAAAACACTTTCAGGTTTCTTACGGTAAAGCCGGTCATTCCCTCATCTCCTTCCCTGTTATGGCGATGAAAGCGTCGTCCATCGTGCCTTTTACCACCTCAAACCCGGTCAGATAGTCCCTGCAGGCGTGGACGACGGGCAGGGAGTCGAGGGTGGAACAAAGCGCGACCTCAAAGCTGTCCGCAAACCGTATGTACGGCAGGTTCAGCCCGTCAAGCAGGGCAGATACTTTTTCGGGCTCCCTTGTCGAAAGTATCAGCCTGTCCTTGGAATAATTCTCTTTGAGCTCGGACGGGGTCCCCCTTGCGGCTATCCTGCCGTTGTCAATAATAATCACGTAATCGGCGTTGGCCGCCTCCTCCATGTAGTGGGTGGTGAAGAAAACCGTCATTTCGTTCATCTTTTGGATTTCCGTTATCGTGTCCCATACTGCCTTTCTTGTCTGCGGGTCCAGCCCTGTCGTCGGCTCGTCCAAAAACAGTATTTTAGGAGTGTTTATCAGCGCCCTTGCGATATCGCACCTTCTGCGCTGGCCGCCCGACAGCTTTCCGTACTGCCGTTTCAGATATTCGGTTACCCCCGCAATCTCCGCTGTCTGTTGGATGGCATTTTTCAACGCCCTGCCGCGCAGCCCGTAAAAGCTGCCGCGGACTTTGAGGTTTTCCTCGATTGTCAGCAGATTGTCGAGCAGGCCGTCCTGAAAAACCGCCCCGATGGTTTCCCTGATTTTTGTGTCCTCCCTGCCGAGGGTGCAGCCGTCCACCACCACCGCGCCGCGGTCGGGTTTTAAAAAAGTGCAGATGATATCGATGGTGGTCGATTTTCCGGCTCCGTTCGGGCCCAAAAATGCGAACAGCTTACCTTCCTCCACGTAAAAGTCAATCCCGTCAACGGCTTTCACCTCGCCGTATGACTTATGCAGGTCGTGGACCTCGATAATCCTTCTCATCTACTGCCTCCTTGCCTTCACAAAAAATATAACCTGTAAATGCCTTTTCGGGATTTTCACAGTGCAGGGCTTTTTGCCGGTAACAGGGCATATACAGGTTTCATACAATCTTTCCAGGATATTCTACCATGTTAAAAAGCAGGTTGTAAACAATTATTTGTCTGTTTTCCTCGCCAATGTCTATTTGTCCTTGCAAATGAATAATCTATATTGAATAATGAATAATTGCGGTACTGTTACAATAAAACAATTTTTATATGCTCATATAAACGCCTGCTTATCTTGGCAGTTTCCCCCGCTCTTGATAATCCTCCCTGTCTAACGCCTAACGTCTAAAATCCAACGTCTGAATAATCTGCCCCCGGCTATATTTAAAAAAGCGGTTGACAAATATAAGCGAATGGGATAACTTATATTTATGCATACATATTCGGTTGCTGCACTAATAATTATTCAGTAAGGGGATTGTGGTCATGAAAAGATTTGCGGCATTGTTAATCGCAGCGGTTGTGCTCGCCGCCCTGTTTGCGGGCTGCAGCTCATCCAAGAAGGTAAAGGTAATCGACATCAAGCTGACCGACGAAGAGTACGCCTTCGGTGTCGCCAAAAACCAGCCGGACCTGCTTACGAAAGTGAACGAGTTCATCGCGAAAATCAAGGGGGACGGCACTTTCGACGCGATTTGCGACAAATACTTTGAAGGCGGCACTCCTGAGGGAGTGGTATCCGCCGAGCTGGATACCTCAAAAGACCAGCTTGTAGTCGCCACAAACGCGGCCTTTGAGCCCTTTGAGTTTATGAAAGGCGACAAATACTACGGGATTGACATGGAAGTCGCCGCCTTGCTGGCGGAATACCTCGGCAAAGAGCTGGTTATCAGCAACATGAATTTCGACGCAGTCCTGCTCTCTGTCGAACAGGGCAAGGCGGACATCGCGATGGCCGGCCTTACGGTCAACGAGGAGAGAAAACAGCTGGTCAACTTCTCGGATACCTACTACAACGCCTCCCAGAAAATAATCGTGATGGAAAACGACAAGACCTTTGACGACTGCGAAACCGCCGAGGACGTCGAAAAAGTCCTTTCCGAACTCAAAGATGGAACAAAAGTCGGCTTCCAGAACGGCACCACCGGCCAGTTCTACATCGAAGGGGACGAAGACTGGGGCTTTGACGGCTTTAAGAACCTCAAAGGCGTAGGTTATGCTTCAGGTTCGCTCGCGGTGCAGGATATGGTCAACGGCAACATAAAGCTGGTGGTAATCGACGAGGAGCCCGCGAACAGTATCGCAAAAGCTACCAACGAGCTCAACTGAAAGGATTAAGAGGCCATATTACCCCGCCGCAGCACGCGGGGTAATATGGCGTTTATCTCTGTTTAAATAAGTTTTCCCTTTTTTACACAGACCGGCAAAAAATGAAGTTGCCCCCAACGTTCACAGAAGGATGGTCGTTTAATGGACGGCTTTGCAAGAAAAGTTGAAAGGTTCTGGGAAATATTCTACCAGCACGACGGGTATAAGAAGGTTGTTACCGGCCTGCAGAACACCGTATATATCGCGGTTGTCGGGCTTGCGCTCGGCATATTAATCGGCACCCTGATAGCGGTAATAAAGGTATTGCCGAAATACAGCAAGCTCACAAAGGCGCTCAACGGGTTTTGCGATTTTTACGTCGGCCTGTTCAGGGGCACCCCGATTGTGGTACAGCTTCTGGTGGCGTACTATGTCGTTCTGCCGCTTTTGGGGTTGAATCTGCCCGCGCTCAGCGTCTGCGTGATTGTGTTCGGCCTAAACAGCGGCGCCTATGTTTCGGAAATCATGCGCGGCGGGATAATGTCGGTGGATATCGGCCAGATGGAAGCCGGCCGCGC
The DNA here is from genome assembly GCA_001513365.1 of Clostridiales bacterium DTU033. Taxonomy (GTDB): domain Bacteria; phylum Bacillota; class Clostridia; order Oscillospirales; family Acutalibacteraceae; genus Avimonas. The sequence goes on from LFTH01000044.1 coordinate 3,700, forward strand.
TTTGGGTTTGAGTTACAGAGTTACCATGATGAAAATTGTGGTGCCGCAGGCGGTCAAAAACATACTGCCCACTCTGGGGAACGAATTTATCGCCCTGATTAAGGAAACCTCGGTAGTCAGCTTTGTCGGGGCGAGCGATTTATACACCGCCTTCAATTATATCGGCTCCAACAGCTATGAATTTATGGTGCCCTACCTTGTCATGGCTTTAATATATATCGTTCTGGTCATGCTGATAGCCCTGATGGTGAAGGTAATGGAAAGGAACCTGAGAAAAAGTGATAGAAGTAATTGACTTAAGGAAAAGCTTTGGAGAGATTGAAGTCTTAAAAGGCATCGCCATCACCATAAAGGCCGGGGAGAAAGTGGCAATCATCGGGCCGTCGGGCAGCGGCAAAAGCACCTTCCTGCGCTGTCTGAACTGCATGGAGGACCCGACCGGCGGCGCCGTGATTTTTGACGGCGTCAATATCTCCGATATGAGCGTGGACATCAATGTCCACCGCCGCCGGATGGGGATGGTGTTCCAGCAGTTCAACCTGTTCAACAACAAGACTGTCATCGGCAACATCATGCTGGCGCCGGTACACATCGGACTTTCGGAGCTGCGCAGGAAAAAAATAAAAAACATATTTATAACAATCGGCAACCTGTTCAGGAGAAATAAAAAGCCGCTGTACCAAATCAACTCCACCCCCGCAAAAATCAGGCAGGAAGCGCGGGAAAACGCGCTGCGGCTTTTACGGCGGATTGGCCTTGAGGACAAGGCGGACGCCTACCCTTCAACCCTTTCGGGCGGGCAGAAACAGCGGATAGCCATAATACGGGCGCTCGCGATGAACCCGAAGGTGATGCTGTTCGACGAACCCACCTCGGCGCTCGACCCGGAGATGGTGGGCGAGGTGCTGGATTTAATCAGGCAGCTCGCCGACGAGGGTATGACAATGGTGATTGTAACCCACGAGATGGGGTTTGCCAGAGAGGTGGCGACACGGGTGCTGTTCATGGACGACGGAAAAATCGTAGAGGAAAACACCCCAAATGAGATTTTCGCGAACCCCAAAAACCCCCGGACAAAAGAGTTTCTGTCAAAAGTTCTGTAACAAAAATCCCGCTGTCAATTCAGCGGGAACTTTTTAAAATCTCCAATACCGCCTGCGCGACCTCTATCGGGCTTTCTGTGCCGTCCACAATTATGTCGGCGGCGGCGCGGTAAAGCGGCTGCCGCTGTATAAACAGTTTCCTTGCCGTCTCCTCCCTTTCGCCGCCCGAAAGCAGCGGCCGGGTTTTATCGTCCTTCATCCTGTTCAGGATTACCTCAATCGGAACATCCAAAAAAACTATTACGCCGGACTTTTTCAGGGTTATTACATTCTCAGGAAAGGTGATGGCTCCCCCGCCGGTCGCTATCACAAGGTTGCGCTGACCCGCGAGCGCCCTGCACGCCTCCCTCTCCCGCTCTCTGAACCATTCTTCCCCGTAATCAGAGAAAATCCTGCTCACCGGCATGCCGGAACGCTGTTCGATATAGCTGTCCATATCCACAAAGCGGCGGCCCGAAAGTCTCTCCAGCATCTTGCCAACGGTGGTCTTGCCGCTGTACATAAACCCTGTCAAAACTATATTCTTCAAACCCGCACCTCTTTTACCCCTGATTTTCGCCTTTCACCCGCGAAAATGCCGCTCCATCTCACGGACGGCGTCTTCCACCAGCTCCTCTATCCCGGTCTTTTCAAAAGCCGCGCCGTACCAGATTCTGTGGGCTTCAGCCGCCTGCAGAACCAGCATGGACATGCCGCCGAGAGCTTTTGCGCCGTTTGCTTTCGCGGCTTTTAAAAGCTCGGTCTCTGCCGGGTTGTAAACCGCGTCAAAAACCGCCGCCGCCCCGCTCAAAACCTCTTTTTTTACCGGCATCTGGCCGCTGTCCGGGTACATACCGACCGGGGTGGCGTTTATCAGAAGGTCAAACTCCCCTTTAAGCCGGTCAATCAAAACTATTTCATAATCGGTATCAGGGTAAAGACCGAGGACAAAGGAGCGCAGGCTTTCCGCGGACGGGATTGAGGATGGACGCACCGCGTTCACTATCCGGCAGCCGGCCGCCGCCGCTTCACATGCGAAAGTGCGGCCGACTCCGCCGCAGCCGAGCAGCGCAACCCTGCCAAAAAGCGGGATACCCGCGCCTTCAAGCGCGAGGATAAACCCCTTCGCGTCAGTGTTGTAGCCAAAACAGCCGTTTTTATCCACCTTTATGGTATTCACCGACCGGTAAACCCCGGCGCACTCCCCCAAACCGTCAAGAAACGGGATTACCGCCTGTTTATGAGGGATTGTAACGTTCAGCCCCTCCGCTTTTTTCAAAAGCCGCGGCAATTCTTCGGAAAGCCGGTCCGGCGGGATATCCACCGCCGAATAGGACGCTTGAAGGCCGCTGATGCCGAACAGCCTTTTATGGATATACGGGGACATGCTGTGCCCGATGGGATGGCCTATCAAATAAAAACTCAAAGCGGACGGCACACCGGTTCTTCCTTTCAGCTCGTTTTTAAATACTGGATTTTGTTAAATCATTTGGTAATTATGTATAATCAAGGCGCAAAATTTTAATAATACTCCAAAAATCTTAGAATGTTAAAAAAGTGATTGACAAAACCGACTTTTGCTAATAATATTTTGATGTAATTGGTTTCGCTGCCCAAATATTTGCATAGATTATAGCACAATGTCAATTATCTGTCCACGCGTCAAGGGACAGTGAAACGGCAACTGATTAGGGAGGATGATTCTGGATGGTACTGGAAAAGGTAAAGGTTATACTCAGCAACCAGTTTGATATCGACGAGGACTCAATCACCACGGATACCCATATCGTTGACGACCTCGGCGCCGACTCTCTGGATGTTGTGGATATGCTGATGTCGCTTGAGGACGAGTTCGACATCGAAATCCCGGACGAGGACGTCGAAAAAATCGGCACCGTCGGCGAGCTGGTTGCGTATATCGAAGAGCATATGTAATCGCTGACCTTTCTTTGGTTTAAACGGGCGTTAATCCGCGCGGCCGCAAAGCAGTTTAAGCGCGGGCTCTGTAAAATAAGATTTGGAAGGGTTGGGCGGCCCGGCCGCTCAGCCTTTCTTTTTCCTTGTTTTTTATCCTGTTTTTCTTTATAATAAACCTGATATAAATCTGAAAGGCATGACACCCGGATATGAAAAACAACACAGAAAACACACCCCAGAAAAGAAAGCCCAAAAAGCGTATCAAGGCTGGCTGTCTGATATTCGCGGCAGTTCTCCTGATTACCGCCACTGCGATAATCGCGCTGCTTTTTCGGTTGTTCGGGGATTATTATTTGTCAACCTCGGACGTCAGCCAGCCCCCCTCCACAAAAAGCCCAAATACAACCCTGACCGGCTCAAATCCAAACCCCACCCCGCCGCAGTCGGGCAGTTCATCCGAAAGCACCACCGGCACCACTAAAGCAAATGCCAATCACTATATCCAGCCGGCGGGCGCCGAATGGAATTTAAAGCTTATCAACAAATGGAACCTGATTGATACGTCCTACCAGCCGCCGCTTGCCACTTACGCGGGGTCGTATAAATTCGACAGCCGCGCGATTGACAAGTTAAGGGCGCTTGTGAACGCGTCAAACGGAAGAATCAGGGTAACCTCGGCTTACCGCACCGCCGACGTGCAGAATAATCTATATGTCAAGGAAGTAAACTCCCTGATTAACAAAGGCATACCTAGGTCAAAAGCCGAGGAGGAAGCCGCTGAAGCCGTCGCGCGCCCGGGCACCAGCGAGCACCAGCTGGGGCTTGCCGTGGATTTTCTTTTTAAGGGGTATTCCTCGCTCCTAACCGAATATGAAAACACCGAAACATACAGGTGGATGCTCGACAACTGCGCAAAATACGGTTTTATCCTGCGGTACCCGAAGGATAAGACCGATATCACCGGCGTGATGTTCGAGCCGTGGCACTTCCGCTATGTCGGCGAGCAGGCGGCGCAGGAAATGATGTCGCGCGGGCTTACCCTTGAGGAATACCTGCAGGAAAAAGGCAAATAACCGCCTGCCAGAGAAGGATGGTCTTAATGCAAAAACGCAATCCGCTTCCCGTCTACAAGCTGACCCTCGGCGCGCTATATATCGCGGTATTCGCTCTGGCAAGCAACGTCCCGTTTTTTTCGGCAATCCAGATAATCCCCGGCGTACCGATAACCCTGCAGGTCTTCCTTGTCGCCATGATTGGCTTGACCCTGGGACTTCGCGGCGGGCTTGCGACCTACTTCGCTGTTATGCTGCTGACCCTGTGCGGGCTTCCGCTGATGTCGGGCGGGAAAGGCGGGCCGCAGGTCTTTGTCGGGCCCACCAGCGGGTATATATACGGCTGGGTGTTTATAATCGTCATCTGCGGCGTCTATTCCGCCTTTTTTATGGAAAGGCTTATCAATAAAAAAGTTTTCGGAATATCGCTTCATTACCCGGTCGGGTTTTCGCTCTGCATCGCGGGGGTGCTGCTTGACTACCTCTGCGGCGCCGCCGGGCTGGCCCTATACGGCTCTGACAAATCCTTCCCCGCGCTGTTTGTGTCCAGCCTTGCCTTCATGCCGGCGGACGCAATCAAAGCCGCGGCCGCCTGCGCGCTTTCAAAAATACTGGCAAAACCCTCAATACGGCGGGGAGGGTTATAAAACAATAAACGCAACTCGCCGGCAGGACAAACGGACAGCCATGCTTATAGCTGCAGCTTTGTAACTACCTTCTGACCGGACAATCATAACCACCAGTAAACTGGTGGTATGCACCAGCCCTAGAAGGGCATATTACTGGCTTAACCCCTCAAGGGGCACCGAAGGTTTGGCGCCGCATTACTATCTCGGGCAGCCGCTCAAAGCGGCTGTCTTTTTTAGCCTACTTATTCTTGCGACCCGTGAACGGGTCAATGTATTCTTTCAGCGTTATCTGGTCTTTCGTGTAATCTTCTTCTAGCTGGTTTCGTATGTAATCCTTTACAGCACGCTCATTCCTCCCAACCGTATCTACAAAATATCCTCGACACCAAAAGTGTCTGCTCCCGTATTTGTATTTTAGATTGGCATGCCGGTCAAATATCATCAGGGTGCTTTTTCCCTTGAGATACCCCATGAACTGTGCTACACTTATATGCGGTGGTATGCAAACCAGCATGTGTATGTGATCTATACACGCCTGTGCTTCCAGTATCTCTACTCCTTTTGCTTCACATAGTTTCCTTAATATTTCACCTATATCTTTCCTGAATTTCCCATATATCTCTTTCCTCCTAAATTTCGGTGCAAACACTATGTGATACTCACATCTCCATTTGCTATGCGATAAGCTCTTTATTTCTCCCATTGTGTAAAACCTCCTGATGTTTTTTATAGTAATGCGGTTCCCAAACCTTTACTATTCTATCATCAGGAGGTTCCCTTTTGCTAAAGCTTTTTATCTCCCCCAGTATAACTGGGGGATTTCTCACGCTAAAGCGCC
>LFTH01000034.1 GCA_001513365.1 Clostridiales bacterium DTU033
GATACGCGATAAAATGCCTGCAGATTGACGCCGCCATCAACCCCGGCAACTCCGGCGGCCCGCTGCTGAACGCGCAGGGTCAGGTCGTGGGTATCAACTCCGCGAAGATTGTGGCGCAGGGCTACGAAGGCCTCGGCTTCTCAATACCGATAAAGGAAGCCCAGGTGATTATTGACGACCTTGTCAAATACGGTTATGTCAAAAACCGCGTAATGCTCGGTATCACCGGAATTGACATCCTCCAGCCGGGATACGAGGGCTTCCAAATCCGCGAAATCAAACAGGGCTCCTGCCTTGAAGGCACTAACGCGCGGGTCGGGGATATCATCGTAAAAATCGACAACACGACCATCAAAAGAGGGACCGAACTCAGAAACGAGCTTTCAAAGCGCAAAATCGGCGACAAGGTTACCATCACCCTGATGAGGGTGGACCGCAACGGCGGGAGGGACTATTTCACAATCAACGTAACCCTGACCGAATTCCGCGGCGATTTTTAGGTTAAAACTTACTCAAACCCCCCTGATGTCCGGAATGGACATCAGGGGGCTATTATTTTTGCGCTCAAAGTTCAGTGTCCGGCACAGAAACTGCCGGGATTAATGGACACCTTAAGCGACTGATACGTCTTTTGTCCCAGACACTTTTTTCTATTCTCCGTAGTATGCCTTTTTATAAAGCCCGGCAAGCTCGCTGACCAGCGGCAGGCGGGGATTGGCGGTAGTGCACTGGTCCTCAAAGGCCTTTATCGCGAGATAATCCACCTTTTCAAGGAATTTTTCTTCCTCAATCCCACAGGCTTTCAATGTCAGCGGGATATTCATCTTTTTCATCAGCTCCCTGACCGCGCCGGCAAGCGCTTTTGCCCCTTCCTCCGCGGTGCCGAACTCAAGTCCGAGCTCCCGCGCGATTTCGGCGTATTTTTCGGCGGCGATATAGCGCTCGTATTTTGGAAAGGACACGAATTTTGTCGGGCTTTTCACCCCGTTGTATTCTATTACGTGGGGCAGCAGGATTGCGTTCGCCCTGCCGTGCGGGATATTGAATTCCCCGCCGAGCTTGTGGGCAAGCGAGTGGTTTATCCCCAAAAACGCGTTGGTGAACGCCATCCCCGCTATGGTGGACGCGTTGTGCATCTTCTCGCGCGCCAGCTTGTTCGAGCCGTCCTTATACGCAATCGGCAGGTATTCGAACACCATCTTGATTGCCTTGATTGCGAGCGCGTCGGTGTAGTCGGAGGCGAGCACCGAAACATAGGCTTCAATCGCGTGGGTGAGTACGTCCATGCCGGTATCGGCCGTAACCGAAGGCGGAACGGTCATCACAAAATCCGGGTCCACGATTGCGACGTCGGGGGTAAGCTCGTAATCGGCGAGCGGGTATTTGATGTTGCGCTCCCTGTCGGTGATAACGGCAAACGAGGTAACCTCGCTGCCGGTACCGGACGTGGTCGGGATAGCCACCAGCTTTGCCTTTGAGCCCATTCTCGGCAGCTTGTAGACCCGCTTCCTTATATCCATAAACTTTTCGGCAAGCCCTTCAAAATCGGTTTCCGGATGCTCATAAAAAAGCCACATACCTTTCGCGGCGTCGATTGCCGAGCCGCCGCCCAGCGCGATTATAACGTCCGGCTTAAAGCTGTCCATCATCTTCGCGCCTTTTTGCACCGTATCCAGCGACGGGTCTGGCTCCACGTCGGTAAATATCTCGGAGTGGACATAGCTTTTGCGCTTTCTCAGATAATACAAAACCCTGTCCACATACCCCAGCTTTACCATCTGCGGGTCGGTTACGATGAAGGCGCGGCTGATATCCGGCATTTTTTCAAGGTATTGCAGGCAGCCGGACTCAAAATAGATTTTCTCGGGGATTTTAAACCACTGCATGTTGACTCTCCTCTTTGCGACCCTTTTGCGGTTGATAAGATTGACCGCGGTAACGTTCGAGGTGGTGGAATTGGAGCCGTAAGTGCCGCAGCCTAAGGTGAGGGAAGGCATGTTGGTGTTGTAAATATCCCCGATTGCGCCGTGGGTTGAAGGGGAGTTGATAATCACCCTGCCGGTCTTCATCCGCCTTGAAAATTCTTCAATCACATTCTCGTCGCTTGAATGAATAACCGAGGAATGACCCAGCCCTCCGATTTCGACCATTTTTTCAGAAAGACGGATGCCGTGCTCCGCGTCCCTTGCCTTGATTACCGCGAGCACCGGGGACAGCTTTTCATAGGACAGCGGATATTCCCTGCCCACGCCCCCGATTTCGCAGCAGATTATCTTTGTGCCGGCCGGGATTTCAATACCGGCTTTTTTCGCGATATACTGCGGGCTTTTCCCCACAATATCGGGATTGACCGCGCAGGTTTCGGCATTCATCACCGCGGCCTCGATTTTTCTGGTTTCCTCAGGAGTGGTAAAATAGCAATTATGCTCTTTCATATACTCCACTGCCTGCCGATACACCGGCTGTTCGATGATAACCGCCTGTTCCGAAGCGCAAATCATCCCGTTGTCAAAGGATTTTGACATGATAAGGTCGGTAACCGCCCTTTCGAGCTTGGCGGTCTTTTCGATAAAGCACGGCACATTGCCCGGCCCTACCCCCAAAGCGGGCTTTCCGCAGGAATACGCCGAGCGCACCATTCCGGTGCCTCCGGTCGCGAGAATAAGGAACACCCCCGGATGAGCCATCAGCGCGCGGGTGGCCTCCACCGACGGAGTCTCAATCCACTGTATGCAGTGCTTTGGCGCGCCCGCCTTTACCGCCGCGTCCCTTAAAATCCGCGCCGACTCCGCGCTGCATTTCTGGGCAGAGGGGTGGAAAGCGAATATAATCGGGTTGCGGGTTTTCGCGGCGATAATGGATTTAAACATGGTGGTGGAGGTGGGATTGGTAACCGGCGTAACCCCGGCAATCACCCCGACCGGCTCAATCACCTCGTAATAGTCCTCGTGTTCGTTTTCGTTCACAATCCCCACCGTTTTTTCATATTTAATGCTGTGGTAGATATATTCGGTGGCAAACATGTTTTTTATCGCCTTGTCCTCAAGAACGCCGCGTCCGGTCTCCTCCACCGCCATTTTCGCAAGCCGCATGTGGCTGTCAAGCCCGGCAAGCGCCATCTCCTGCGTAATTTTGTCTACCTGCTCCTGCGACAGCTCCATATATTCCGAAAGCGCCGTGAGGGCGTTCTCCACAAGGATGTCAATTGATTTTTGAACATCGGTTTTTACCGCCTGCATGACCATTCCCCTTTCCGCAAGACAGCGTTAAAGATTGTTAAATATTTAACAATCATCCCGGTTATATTATATACCGCCGGCGACGCATTGTCAATCATATAATTTGACGAAAAATATACTATATTAGTATGCATTTTAGGTGGTTTATACGCAGGGGTTTGCCGTCAAATGTTTTAGGCTTTAAGGCAAACAAAAACCATCCTGCGGCCGATACTCCTAAAAATCGCGGGGGTTGCTGCCAACCCCCGCGATTTTAAAACTCAAAATAGTTTTTTGCGTTGTAGTAGCAAATATTCCGGACTATTTCGCCCAGAGTCTGGTAGTCCTTCGGGTACTCGCCGCGCTCTACCCACCCGCCGATTAAATCGCAGAGGATACGGCGGAAATACTCGTGCCGCGGGTAGGACACAAAACTTCTGGAGTCGGTCAGCATACCGACGAAGGTCCCTAACACCCCAAGGTTGGCAAGCGCCTTCATCTGCGCCACCATTCCGTCGCGCTGGTCGTTGAACCACCAGCCGGAGCCGAACTGCAGCTTGCCTTTATAGGGCGCCTTTTGAAAATTGCCTATCATGGCGGCAAGCACATAATTGTCTTTCGGATTGAGGTTATAGAGAATGGTCTTCGGCAGCTTATCCTCTTTTTCAAGGCTGTCTAAAAACCTTGAAAGCGGCTCGGCTATGCCGCTGTCGTTTATCGAGTCAAAACCGGCGTCCGGCCCAAGGGTATCGAACATTCGGCTGTTGTTGTTGCGCAGCGCACCGATATGAAGCTGCATTGCCCAGCCACGGGCGGCGTATTTGGCCGCGCAGAACCGCAGCACGGCGGTTTTGTAGACTTCCTGTTCGTGCAAATCGGGAATTTGGCCGCTCATCGCCTTGTCAAACGCCGCCTTTGGGTCCCCCTCCGCATAAGGCACAAGATTCAGCGCGTGGTCGGACAGCCGGCACCCGTTCTGGTGAAAGAACTCTATCCGCGACCGAAGCCACGAAAGCAGCCCGTCAAACGAGTCAATCCCGTTGCCGCGCATATATTCTACAAACTCCGGCCGCCCGATTTCAACCGCCTTGTCCGGCCTGAACGAGGGCAGCACCCTGACTTTGAACCCCGACTCCCTGATTTGCCGGTGGTACTCCAAATCGTCGGCCGGGTCGTCGGTGGTGCAGAGGATTTCAACCCCCGACCTTACAATCAGGGACTGCGGGGTAAAATCGTCGCCCTGCAGCATTTCGTTCGCCTTTTTCCAGATTTTATCGGCGGTTTTGGGCGACAGGGCGTCATCTATATCAAAATACCGTTTAAGCTCCAGATGGGTCCAGTGGTACAGCGGGTTGCCGATACAATGCGGCAGTGTCTCCGCCCACTTTAAGAATTTGTCATAATCGTCCGCGGCGCCCGTGATATACTTTTCGTCAACGCCGTATGAGCGCATCGCCCGCCATTTGTAGTGGTCCCCGCCGAGAAAAAGCTCGGTGATATTCTTAAACCGGCGGTTTTCGGCAATCATCTTCGGACTTAAATGGCAGTGGTAGTCAATTATAGGCAAATCCTTAGCGTACTCGTGGTAAAGCCGCCGGGCGGCCCCGCTCCCCAGCATAAAATCCCTGTGTATAAATCCCATCAAAAACACTCCTTTATAGAATAATTCCGTCTTTGAAGATTGAAATCTCCTTGTACCCGTTGATTTCGTTTCTGGTCCTTTCCCCGCTCGCCACGCTCAAAACATAGTCAAACAGCTCCACAGAAAGCTGTTCAAGGCTTTTTCCGGAAAGCAGCGCGCCGGCGTCAAAATCTATCCAGCCGGGCTTGGACTCAAACAGCCGGCTGTTAGAGGATATCTTTACGGTGGGCACCGGCGCGCCGACCGGAGTGCCCCTACCGGTGGTAAACAGAATCAGGTGCGCACCGCTCGCGGTAAGGTTAGTGGTTGCGACAATATCGTTGCCCGGCCCGTTTAACAGGTTCAGCCCGCTTTTGACAACGGTGTCCCCGATATCCAAAACGTCCACCACCGCCGAGCTGCCGCCTTTTTGAATACAGCCCAGCGATTTTTCCTCCAGTGTGGTAATCCCGCCCGCCTTGTTGCCCGGCGAGGGGTTTTCGTAAATCACCTGATTGTGCCTTAGAAAATAGTTTTTAAAATCGTTTATCAGCCTGACAATCTTATCAAAAACCTCTTTATTCTGCGCCCTCTCCATCAGGATGGTCTCGGCCCCGAACATTTCGGGAACTTCCGTAAGCACCGTACTGCCGCCGCAGGATGTCAGGATATCCGAAAACCGGCCGACAAGCGGGTTCGCGGTTATCCCGCTGAAAGCGTCGCTGCCGCCGCATTTCAGCCCGACCTTCAGCCTGCTGACCGGTATCTCCCTGCGTTTGAAGGTGTCCGCGTACTTCTGCAGTCTTTTTACAATCTCTATTCCTTCCGCAATCTCGTCCTCGCTGTCCTGCGCGCAGAGGAGCTTGACCCTGTCCTTGCTGACTTCGCCGACAAACTTTTTAAAGACCTCGATGTTGTTGTTCTCGCAGCCGAGCCCCAAAACAAGCACTCCCGCCGCGTTGGGGTGGTTGACCAGCCCCTTCAGGATTTTCTGTGTATACTCAAAATCGTCCCCAAGCTGCGAGCAGCCGAATGGATGGGCAAAGCTCTCGGCGCCGGTCTTTTCGGCAATCCGCTGCGCAACCTTGTTGACGCAGCCGACGGTGTTGATAATCCATACTTCGTTGCGGATTCCAACGCTGCCGTCCTCGCGCTGATAACCCATAAACGTTCTGACGCAGTCGGTTTCTTGCTCTTTGATTTCGCGCGGGGTATAGGTATACTCCACAACCCCTTCAAGGTTGGTCTTAAGGTTGTGGGTATGCACCAACTCCCCTTTTTTTATATCTCTGGTGGCGCGCCCTATCGGAAAACCGTACTTTATAATGTTTTCCCCTTCTTTTATATCCGTCAGGGCGGTTTTATGCCCGGTTTCAAGGCTTACCTCGACATTGTCCCGCGGGTCAATCCGCATATTCTGCCACCTCGTCTTTCAAAAACGACAAATCCTGTCCCCAGAGCTCCCGGTTTTTCAGGATTTCAGGCAGCGGCGCGTTTTTAATAAACTCCACATTTTTCGGGCTGTCGTCTGGAGCGCCAATCTTATAGTATTTTAACAGGCAGCCGAAACCTTTGGCAAGGGCCTTCGGCGCTTCCCCTTTACGCCTTACATATTCAAGGATTGACGGCAGCACCCGCACCTTGAATTTGCTGACCGAATTCAGCGCGATTGAGGACAGGCTGTGGCGGATATACGGGTTTGCAAACCTCTGCATCACGCTGTCGGCGTATTCCAAAAGCTCGGTTTTTGGCAAATCAAGGGTCGGGATAATCTCGTCGTATATGCAGGTCTTGATAAACTCCAGCATATCAGGGTCGTCAATACAGGATTTCACCGTCTCAAACCCATTGAGCAGTCCGCAAAAAACCATCGAGGTATGAGCGCCGTTGAGAATTCTTACCTTTCTGGTGCGGTACGGCTCCATATTGTCTGTCCAAATCACATTAAGCCCTATTTTATGAAAAGGCAGCTCATCCGCAAGCTGTTTATCCCCTTCGATAACCCACAGGTGGAAATACTCCGACGTGTTAACCATCCGGTCCTCGTAGCCAAGCCGCAACTCCTCTCCCTTCGGGTATCCGGTTACAATCCTGTCCACAAGCGTGGAGCAGAAATGGTTTTTTTCCTCCAACCAATCGGCAAACCCGCTCTCAAGCCCCCAGTCATCAGCGTACCTGAGCACAATCTCTTTCAGCCTTTCGCCGTTTCTGTCAATCAGCTCGCAGGGCAGCACGATAAAGCCGTCAAGCCCGTTTTTATAACGGCGGTAAAGCAGGGCAGCCAGCTTTGCCGGGAAGGACCGCGGCGGCGCATCGCCGATACTGTCCCCTTCAGAATAGGCTATGCCGGCCTCGGTGGTGTTGGATATAATAAATCTGAAATCAGGGTTGTCGGCAAGTGCAAGATAAGCCTCGTAATCTTCATACGGGTTGATACAGCGCGAAACAACGTCAATGATTTTGGTCTCTACCCCTTCCACCCCGCGGATGATATGGGTATAAAGGCAGTTTTGAGAATTAAGCTGCTCCGCAAGCCCCTGCGGGATGGGCTGGACAATTACCGCGCTGCCGCTGTATATCCCGCTGTCATTCAGCTTTTGCAGCATCCAGTCCGCAAACCCGCGCAAAAACCCGCCTTCGCCGAACTGGATTACGGTTTCCCTGCGCTCTGGCTTTTTTGCAATCTCGTCAATCCGTTTCATAAAATCTGCTCCCTCATAAGACCATTATTAGCATTTACAGTATTATAGCATAAATTGCCGCAAAAAAACGCCTGATTATAAAAAACCGGCGCTCCAATCCGTTTTTGTCATAGCAGTATATTAAAACAGGCGCGGCGGAGGATTTTCATTCCCTACGTCTCCCCCATTCCACCCCGCCCGGCACCAAAACAGGGGCCGACGCGCGCGTCGGCCACCGTCTTACATTCGCTCCCAGTCAAACGCCTAATCCCTGACGTCAAAATCCTTGCGCGGCAGAACTATATTGTAGTAATCCTTGTCGAGAATGAGCGCCGAGTACTGAAACTTCTGGTTTACAATCCCGTTGATTTTGTCCACGTATCCTTCGGGGAGCTCTTCGCTGGACAGGTTTTCAACCTTGTCCGTAATCGCATTGTACCTTGCCTTGTCGGTAATCCAGCTTCGGTTGCCGAAAATCACCAGCGGCTCGGAATTAGACAGGATGTCCCTGCCCATCAGCAGGCGCGAATCGTATTCCAGCCCGAAAAGGTTGGACAGGGTGGGTATGATGTCAAGGCTTGAACATGCCTTGTCCACAACAACCGGCTCCATCCCTTTTTTCCACAATATGAACGCGCTTTTAAAAAGCTCGAAATTGCTTTCCACATTATGTCCGGCAAGCTCGCTTATATTCTCGTTCGAAAGCCCGTAGGGGTAATGGTCGGCGCTTATCGCAATCACGGTATTCCCGTCCACGCCGGCTTCCTCAAGCCGTTTGAGCAGCAGCTCCAGCGCCCTGTCAAGCTCGATATTGCACGCCAGATATGCCTTGACCGCATCGCTGTAAGGCAGGCGCTCGACAAGATGGCGGTTTTTGTAGGCGATGTAGTTGCCTGTGAAATTATAGCTTAAATGCCCGCTCACCGTCATGTAATACACATGGAATTTCTCATCGTTGATGAATTCCGGTGTGGTTACGTCCACCATCTCTAAATCGGATTCCGGCCATGTGTTTTTGATTTTCAGCCCGTTGCCGACCCCCTTGTAAATATACCCCATATTCGGGTGGGATATGTTACGTTTGTAATAAGTATATGTGTGGTTGTGATAGGCGCGCGAGGAATAACCGAGCCTCAAAAACTGGTTTCCCATCACAAACGGTAGCCAGTTCTTGCCCGAATGGTAAAAGCTCCAGACCCCGGCTTTCGGGATTAAGCCGGTGCACGCAACATACTCCCCGTCGCTGGTGCTGACCCCCCAGTTCGGGTTATAGAAATTATTGAAAATAAACCCCTCGTTCGCAAGCCTGTAAAGTGTCGGGGTCAAATCCCTGTCAATCACGTAATGCGAAAGGGATTCGGCCGTGATGAATATGAAATTGCAGCCCTTAAACATTCCGGTGTACTTGTTTTGCATGGTCGGCTCGACTGAGGAAAAATACCGGTGCATTTTAAGCAGGGTACTGTCCTTTTCTGCGGCTATCAGCTTTTCAAAGTCAATATCCATCACATTGGGGCTGTAAACCGGCTCCGGCGCCGGCAAATCATTCCCGCTGTTTTCAGGGTCTGTCTTTGGCAGGTTTTCTTCTTCAGGCGTACTGTCCGGGTCTTCTCCGGTTTCTGTCCCGTCATACTTCCCCAAAATCATCCGCTTTAAATCCAGCCGCATTGTGGTAAAAAGCCCCAGCTTTTGGACCGACAGTTCCGGCGCCGCGGTGTTGAAATACAAATCGTACGGCGAATAAAGGCCGCGGGGTAAGACCGACATCACCAAAATCGCCACAAGGTGAGTTACGGCAAAAAAAGCCGCCGACATCGGAAGAAACCGCCATATAAGCGGGTTAAACCTGAAATATTTCCGCCCGAACGTCAGCATGATTACAAAAGGCAGAAAAAGGGGCAGGATAACCGGCAGGCACTTTACTATGGCCGCAAATATCTGTTTATAGAATTGGAAAACCTGATTTGTGCCAAAAACCGAGTACAGGAACAAAAAAGTCTTGAAAATATGATGGTACACCGCCTGAACGGCATAGGGCAGAGCACACAGCAAAACCAGCGCGCAGGATAAAAACCGGTTGACCCTCTTGCCGATAAAGGAGGTCAGCATGAAAACCGCCGTTCCCGCCGGGATTGAAAAAAGGACGGAATACGCCGTCCCGACCGCGGACAGCGAGCCGAAAACCCACAGCCTGAAAAGCAGCTCAAAGTAAATCATCGAAAGGATAAAAAATAAAAGCCTTGCATACGGCGTCTCCAAAAACAACAAAAAAGCCTTTTTAGTTCTTTTTTTCATCTAAAACGCTTCTTTCGCGCAATTATTTCTTTTTTCGCGTATTTTCTAGTTAATACTATAACTATTAAAATCTGTTTTGTAAACAATATTTATAAAAAAGAAAATATATTTTTCACGCAAATTAATACAGCGCGCCGGCTTCGCCGCGCTCAACGCCGCGTCGCGCGTCTCCATTCTGTTCTTGTTCGCTCAATATTTATCAAGGTTATTTATTATCCCCCCGGAAATGATATTCCGGGAGGTGATTTTTTGAAAAAGCTCATTACCGCGTTAACCGCCTTTATTCTTTCCATCACAATCGGTTTGTCGGCGTCCGCTCAGGCGACAACCTATAAAGTAGTCCGAGGGGATTCTTTATGGAAAATCGCCGTAAAATACGAGGTCGGCCTGTCCGAGCTGATTAAAGCCAACCCGTCAATAAAAAACCCGAACCTGATATATCCCGGTCAGGTAATCAATATTCCGGAGGCGGCGCCGCTCAAGACCTTTGAGTCGGAGGTAATCCGCCTTATAAATCAGGAGCGCACAAGCCGCGGCCTTCCCGCGCTGACCACGGACTGGCAGCTTTCACGGGTCGCGCGCTACAAGTCGCAGGATATGGTTGACAGAGGGTATTTTTCGCACTATTCGCCGACCTACGGTTCGCCGTTCGATATGATGGAAGCGTTTGGACTTCGTTTCTCTGCCGCAGCCGAGAATATCGCCTACGGACAGAGAACGGCGAGTGAAGTCGTAAGAGCTTGGATGAACTCTCCCGGACACCGGGCAAATATCCTGTCCAACTCCTACACCCATACGGGAGTGGGCGCAGCCAAAAAAGCCAACGGTACTCTCTACTGGACACAGATGTTTATGAAGCCTGTAAAATAGCATAAAATGCTGGCACAGGGGAGCGGAATTCACTTCCGCTCCCTTGTGTCCGTAAATTATTGTCAATTGCTGTTTTTAATGATATAATATCATTAATCCTTTTGACGCTAAAGTTTTTACGGCGGCAAAAAACAAACAGGAGAGTTGGTATGGGCAGAAATAGCCGGCAGATAACAGCCTGGGCTCTGATAATCTTCTTAATCGCAGGATTGATTTTTAGCGGATGTGAAAAACAGGAAAGACCCGTCAATTCCGAACCGATATCAAGCTCAACGTCCCTAAACGGCACGACTGCGGAAAAAACGGCAGTACCGTTCAACCACACGGTAATGTATTATAAAAGCGGAACTGGTTCCGCCATCAAATCGGATTTTGACGCCCGCATAATCCGCTCCTATTCGGAACTGACCCAATTTTACAACTCGGATAAGGATTTCGGCTCCAGTTACATCGCAGGCTATGACGATGACTTTTTTGAAGAAAACGCCATCGTTTTAATATGCCTGACCCGCTCAAGCGGCTCGTTCAGGGACAGGATTAACAGTCTTTCAAGGGAAAACGGCAGGCTGACAATCGATTACACTACTTTAATAACCTATTTTTTTACAGCCGATATGAAGTATTGGCGGGTTTTGATAAAAGTGAAAAAAAGCGATGTCGAGGGCATCACCGAAATTGTCCCAAAGCATAGCGAGGAAACTGTCCCGAACGGCAAACAGTTTAAACAGGATTCGCTGGAATACCTGGAATGACAATACAGCCGCAACCAAAAAACCGGCCGCAGGTTTTTTTACCTGCGGCCGGTTTTTTAGATTAGTAAATGTCTTTTATCTCCCTGCCCTGCAAATAATCCTCAAGCGCCATCTTAACCTTGTCGATGTCGGACGCCTTGACGGCGAAGTCGTCCCCGTCGGACATGGCGCAGTGATAGATGCTGGCAGACTTTTTGTAAAAGCTCGCGGTTATTGTTTCGCCGGTTTTTTCGGGAATCAGGGATATAACAACCTCCGGTTTGCCGCCCGGCTTTTGGGCAGACTCGCCGTGCCGTCTTATCCCCATCAGAACCTGATAAAATGTGCGGAATTGGTCGGTCGGGTACTGTTTGCCGCCGATTTCCACCTTCAGGTTTTTATCTCTGTCCTCTTCATCCGGGAAATGAGTCAGGTTTATTTTTGTCTTCTTGCCGTTCACTTCGATTTCAATCGACTTCATAGTCTGGATATCCCGAAGGAACAGCATCTCGCTTGCGATATCGTCGTACTTCAGCTCCGCCCACGGGACCGAGGAGGGCGCCACAAGGTAGATAGCGTTGATGTCGTTAACCAGCGCGTAGTAATTCCCCTCGTCGTCCTTCTTGCCGAGCTTGACGGTATGCTTTGTAGTGTTGTAAAAAGTGGCGATTGTCTTGTCGTCGTCGGTGGACTTTAAGGACTGCACCGCAAGGGTGATTTCAGCCGTCGAGTAGGGTTTGTCAAGCCCGTATTCTTTGAGCTGCGCGGCGGTCGGGTGAGCCTTTACCGCCCTGATTGCGTAAAGCGACAGCATGGACTGCGCCTTTTCGGAAAAATTTTCCCTTACGCCTTTTTTAACTGGGGATACGGTGAGGTAGGTATAAATCGAAAACCAGTCCCTGGCGTCTGTCTTTTCATTTATTGCAATCTCAAGCGCGCGGCTGTTGCGGAAACTGCCTGAAAGCTTAAGGCTCCTCAAAACCGCGGTGTCTCCGCTGGAGCCTGAATCCGATGAATCCTCGCTGTCGCTCCTGGCCTCAGGCGGGGTTATCAGGGTGGTGCCGATATACTCCTCCGGCGGGTCCAGCAGGTGTTCGGCAAAGGCCGAGTCCACAAGGTAAATCGGGCCGTTCTCCTCAACCCGGACATACGCGCCCAAATCGCTCGGAGCGTCGTTGCCCAGCTCGAATTTTATCACGGTATCGTCGTGGAAAGTCGCCACCGCGGTCGCCCTCGGCTTGTCAAGGCCGAAGTCCTTGGCATTCGAAGAATCCTCGGCGACCTTGCGGGTGGCGGTCAGACTGGCGAGCTCTGTGGTCAATAAATCAATCTGGCTCTCATTGACCGGCAAATCCTCAAAGCCCTTGACGGCAAGCTGTTTTTCCCTGTTCTCGGATATCTCAAACTCCGCCTCGTTTTTTATCACAACCTTTTTGACCGGCCTGTCAACCGTCTTCCCGTCCTTGTCGGTCGTCTTGCTCACTACATCAATCGAGGTCTCGCTGACCACATCCGAGGAGGTGTCGTCCTCATTTTCGGGAAGCAGAAACAGCAGCGCCAGCAGCGCCCCCGCCAACAGCAGTACAATCACGGATACTATAATCAGCGTTCGCACCTGTTTTTTCATAGACGGCGCCTCCGCATGAATACTACAAGAGAGCTAATCAGCAGGATTACCGGAATGGCAACCACAAATACCATAAGGAAGATTTGCTGCTGACCGGTAGTGAATTCCAGTCTCGCCTTGTCGAGCGGCTTGCTGGAGATGGTTATCGGGCTCTCGTTACCGGTAAACCCGTTGAAGACTGAAAGCAGCAGCGCCTCGTTTTCGATTGTCCTAAGCTGCATGATATTTGAAGTAAACGCTGTGAAGCACCCGCTGACGAACACGTTTGTCTCCACCCTGTCGGTGCCGTTCACATACCCCCATTTAGTGGCATAGGCGGCCCCGGTTACCGGGTATTCGTCGGCGTCAACCTGCTTGAGTTCGTCAAGTCTATCCTGATCAAGGGCGTCCGACAGCTTGACCAGCTTGCTGGATTCGGGGAAAGTAACCAAATCAATGTTGTAAAGAGAATAGTCCTTGCTGCTCTCCTTATGGGTCAGGATTTGTCGTACCACCGGCATCAGCGTCTTTTTGTCGGCAATCTCGCCCGTAAAGTCGCTGCTTTGGATATCACCGAAAATATACTGCGGGTAGTAGCTGTACATCCTGTTGGGGTCGGTTTCAAACACCAGATTGTCGGTTACTTCCAGACCGTATTCTACATTCAGGAATTCGAACAGGTTGGGGCACTCAAACCTGTAGTCCACAAACACCGCCAGGTGCCGGTTGAAGTTGCCGCCGTTATTCAGCCATGTGCGCAGCTTTTCAATCTCATCGTCGGAATAGTCGGTCTGCGGCGCGGCAATAATCGCCATTACCGATTTCTCGTCGAACTTGGCCGAACCCGTGATGTTAAGCGTTGTGGTTTCATAATTGTTGTTTTTGATAAGGGATTCAATCGTGCCGATTAAATCGCCGTCCTCGTCATGCCCGGTGAGGATGGTTACCAGCGGCGTATAATCGCTGGTTACCATTGCGATGTTTGAAGACATCACGTCCTCGACCTTGGAATAGACGTTGGTCAAGACGTTATATAGATAATACGACTGCTCGTCAAAGCTATACAGCTCATTTATGCTCGACTTCTGCCAGCGCTCCCCGCAGCGGAACAGTATATCCCCGTTGTTCACGTTGAATTCGGCGTACCTGGTCGCCGCCGTGGGATTTGCCGCCAAATCAATATATGATACTTTGATTTTACCGCCCGAAAGACTTTCATACTGCTTTGCGGTCTCGTAAAACTGCTTGAATATCTTGTTGATAGCGTCTTCCTCGGTGCTTGGGGAGGAGAAGTTCGCCTCCTCGGCAAAAACGATTACCTCGGTATCCTTTTCTGTGTCTTTGGCGAGCTTCTTGCTGTCCTCGGACAGGGTAAACAGCTTATCCGGCGTCAAATCGATATTAAAAGGGAACCGTTCGTTCAATATGCCGGCTATCACATTAATCAGCACCACTACCGCAATCGCCACAGCGGTGGTCGCGGTCGCCATGCCGCCGTAGCGCAGACGGCGCAAGTCCCTGCGGAATTTTTTGATTTTTTCAGACGGTTTTTCGCCCTCTTTATCTTTCTTATCGGGCTCTTCCCCGTCGGCGCTCCCGTCAGTTTCACCGGCTTCGGCTTCGGCTTCGGCCTTTTCATCCCCCGCGCCTTCGGCCGACTCGGTTGCCTGAACTTTTTCTTCGGCCGCCGCGCCGTCCTCCTGTTTTGCTATTGTATCTTTATTCTCATTCTCGGCCGCCGCGTTTTCATTAACTTCTTCAACTTCGCTCACGTTGTTGTCGCTGCGGAGTTCTTCCCCCTGCGGCTTGTTTAAGTCTTTCATTCCCATGCTCCTTTCCCTAGTCTGAACGGGTTTAACCCCATCTCTTTCGGTCGAGCACGCGAACGGTCAGGAACAGCATCAATGCCTGCATGCTCACAAAGTATATGATGTCGTCATAAGCGATTACTCCG
This sequence comes from Clostridiales bacterium DTU033, assembly GCA_001513365.1. GTDB lineage: Bacteria > Bacillota > Clostridia > Oscillospirales > Acutalibacteraceae > Avimonas. Next base: position 14,977 of record LFTH01000034.1, read on the forward strand.
CTTGTGAACGAGCTGTAACGCTGGGATACCGAAAGAAAGTTTATAACCGTGGTCAATACTTTTATTCTTGAAAACTGATAGGCCACCGAATCCATCAGCAGCAGCATAAACGAAATACCGAGCGTCCCGATGGCCGCAATCAGCTGGCTTTCGGTCAGGCTTGAAATCAGCAGTCCGATTGAAATTATAAAACCGCCAATCAGCAGGATGCCGATACAGTTTCCCAAAAACACCGTCCAGTCGGGGGTAACCTGAAAAGCCACTATCATCGCGAACACAATCATCTCAAGCAGGGACAGCGCATAAACCAGCAGCGCGGCAAAGTATTTGCCCAGCACTATCCCGGTCAGGCTGACAGGGGAAGTGAGCAGAGCCTGGTCTGTTTTCTGCCTTTTCTCCTCGCTGAACAGGCGCATGGTTACCAGCGGCAGCACAATCAGGATAAACGCGAACATATTGCTGAAGACATAAGACAAATCCGAGCTGAACCCCACTATATTAATCAGGTAGAAGAACAGCCCCGCAAAAAAACCCAGCGCCGCCAGAACGACATAACCGAGCGGGGATGTGAAAAACGCCCTGAACTCACGCTTAAAAACCGCACTCATTTCAATGAACCCCTTTCTTTGCCCTTACAGTATCCAGCCGCTCGCGGGTGAGCGCAATAAAGACTTCTTCCAGAGTCATCTCCATCGACTTCATTTCCATTATGGGCCAATTCCGCGCCGCAATGCGGGTCGAAACGTCGCGGCGCACATCGCAGCCGTGGCTGGGCTCAATCGCGAACTCATAAACCCCCGGCTCTTTTTCGCCGTGCGAAGTAACCTTGTCAACTCCCGGTATCCGCTTAAGAAGGTTAATCACCTCGTCATGGCCGCCCGCGACCCGGACGATAAGCCGGCGGTCGGCAGAGTGTTTCACCGCAAGCTCGGAGGTCTTGCCGTCCGCGACTAAAACTCCTTTGTTGATTATGATAATGCGGTCGCACACCGCCTCAATCTCCTGAAGTATATGGGATGACAGGATTACAGTATGCTGTTTTCCGAGACTTTTGATTAAAGCGCGTATCTCTAAAATCTGTTTGGGGTCAAGGCCTACGGTGGGCTCGTCCAGTATCAGCACCGGCGGCTTGCCGATAAGCGCCTGCGCCAGACCGACGCGCTGCCTGTACCCTTTGGACAGATTTTTAATCAGCCTGCCGTAGACATTCTCGATTTTGACCAGCTTGCAGATTTCCGCGATATGCTCCCGCCTCGGCAGCTTGCATTTTTTCAAATCGTACATGAAATCAAGATATTCCCTCACCGTCATGTCAAGGTAAAGGGGAGGCTGCTCCGGCATATATCCGATATTCATTTTCGCAAGGCTGGGCTGCTCAAGAACGTCAATATCGTTGATTTTGGCAATCCCGCTGCTGGCGGAGAGATATCCGGTCAGGATATTCATGGTGGTGGTCTTCCCGGCGCCGTTGGGGCCGAGAAACCCGAGGATTTCCCCCTCGTTCACCTTAAAGCTTATATTGTCCACCGCCACGTGATTGCCGTACCGCTTGGTCAGGTTCTGTACTTCTATCATGACTTCGCTTCCCCCTAAGCATTAATTCGCGCAGTATGATTGCTTTTAATTGTATTAAACTTGCAGCGGTAAATTGTAAACAGTTTTTAAAAGTTGTGTATTAATCTTGCAATTACAAAGCCTGTTTAAGCCGCATACTCAAAATATTATATCATTGACTAATATGTATTTCAATATAATAAACCTCAAAGATTGACGCCCAAAGTATCCAATGCGCACAATCTTTTTATTAATCTGCCGTCGCGCCGCCTGTTTTGTGTTATTAACCAAAGCTGTGCTATAATAATACCCGCAAACAAAGAAAGGACGCCGCAATATGGAAAAACCAATCACCGCAGTGATATGCGCAATGAATTCAAAATACATTCATTCCTCGCTCGCGCCGTGGTATTTGGCGGCAGCCGCCGCCGAGCGGTGCGGCGAAAGGGTTGAGGTATGCGTTCTGGAGGGGACAATAAACGACAGGCCGGAACTCTTGCTAAAAAAAATCGTCGCCAAAAACCCCGATGTCGTCGGGTTCAGCTGCTATATATGGAATATAACCGCGGTATTAAAGCTTTCAAGGCAAATAAAATCGCAGCTTCCGGACACTGTGCTGGTACTCGGCGGGCCGGAAGTCAGCTATAATTCTGGTCAGATACTCAGGGAGCGCCCCTATATCGACTACGTCGTCTGCGGCGAGGGTGAAAAGCCCTTCGCCCTCCTGCTGGACGCGCTGTATAAGGGAAAACCGCCGGCAAATATTCCGGGGTTAAGCCGCCGCGCGGGCAGCGAAATCCTGCAATCCCCGCCTTTTATTGACGACGGCGACCCCCCGTCCCCGTACGGCAGTGAGTATTTTGACGCGCTCGGCAACCGTATCGCCTATCTCGAAACCAGCCGCGGCTGCCCTTACTCGTGCGCCTTCTGTCTTTCCTGCAAAAGCGGGGGCGTCAGGTACTTCGATATCAACAGGGCGAAAAAAGAGCTGATTATGCTCGCGAACAGCGGCGCAAAAACAGTTAAGCTGGTGGACCGCACCTTTAACGCAAACAAAAAACGGGCGGCGGAACTTGTTGAGTTCATAATCTCAAAATACGGCGCCGATATTCCGCACGGGGTGTGCTTCCATTTTGAAATCGCGGGGGACATACTGGACGAGCGGCTGATTAACCTTTTTTGCTCTGCACCGCCGGGACTGATACAGCTTGAAATCGGTGTGCAGAGCTTCAACCAAAAAACCTTAATAGCCGTAAACAGGAAAACCGATTTGGGCAGGCTGACAGAAAACGTCGTCCGGCTTGTGTCAGGCGGCAACATCCACATACACATTGATTTGATTGCCGGCCTTCCGTTTGAGGATTTTGCCAGCTTCGCAAGCAGCTTCAACGCCGCCTACGAATTAAAGGCTCACATGCTGCAACTCGGTTTCTTAAAGCTGCTGCACGGCTCCCCGATGCGGGAGGATAGCAAACGGTATCCCTGCCGTTCTTCAAAATCCCCGCCGTACGAGGTCATTGAAACGCCGTGGCTGTCCGAAGACGAGATGAAGCTGCTGCACTGCACCGAGGATTCCCTCAACCGGCTCTACAAC
>LFTH01000085.1:0-16617 GCA_001513365.1 Clostridiales bacterium DTU033
AGCTCCCTGACGCTGCCTTTATCCGCTATCAGCTTAATCCTGCCGTGCGCCGTAAGCCTTAAATGATAGCCGCAGCCGGGGCAGACGAAAAAGTTGGCGGCAACCTGTTCGGATATGAAATCCTGCTTGCAGTCGGGACAGTGGGTATAAAGCCCCGCCGGCACCGACGCTTTCGGCCTGTCGGGTTTTTGCTGCATGGATTTAAAACGGGTCAGCTTCTGCCGCCTCTCTTTAAAAAGGGAAATCATCTTAATGCCGATATCCTTTCATTGAAAATAGCGATTTTCGCAAAATCGGATTTACCTTTCCACCAGCATGTGAAGGTTTTTTTCAATAAACCCGGTGTCGTATCGCCCTTTTATAAAATCCCTGTGATGAAGGATTAAATACAAAAGCTCGACATTGGTCTCAATGCCTTCGACTAAGAATTCCTCAAGCACGCGTCGCATACGGCGGATTGCCTCGGCTCTGGTTTTGCCGTGCACTATGAGCTTCGCTATCATGTTGTCGTAATACGGAGATATCTCACAGCCGGGGTAAAGCGCGGTGTCCACCCGGACGCCCGGCCCTCCCGGTATGTGCAACCCCAAAATCCTGCCCGGACAGGGGCTGAACCCGTCGGCAGGGTTCTCTGCGTTAATCCGGCACTCTATCGAACAGCCGCTGACCACCACGTCCCGCTGTGAGATATTCAACGACAATCCTGCCGCAATCTTTATCTGTTCACGGATAATGTCCACGCCGGTTACCATCTCGGTAACCGGATGCTCTACCTGTACCCTTGTGTTCATTTCGATGAAATAGTAGTTTCCGTCCCCGTCAAGAATAAACTCCACCGTACCCGCGTTTTGGTACCCGACCGCCCTTGCCGCTTTAACCGCGTCCTCGCCCATCGCCTCGCGCAGCTTATTGGTGAGCGCGCGGGAAGGCGCCTCCTCCAGAATCTTCTGGTTCCGTCGCTGTATGGTGCAGTCGCGCTCGCCCAAATGAACGATATTCCCGTGGGCGTCGGCGAGTATCTGAAACTCGATATGCCGGGGGTTCTGTATCAGCTTTTCGATATACACCCCGTCGTCCCCGAAACAGGCTTTGGCCTCCGACTTTGCGGCGGCGAACGCCGCTTCAAACTCCTGCTCAGTAAAAACCCGGCGCATCCCCCTGCCTCCGCCGCCGCTGCTGGCTTTAATCAGCACCGGGAAACCGATTTCCCTTGCGGTCTTCAGCCCCTGCTCGGCCGTTTGAACACAGCCGTCGGAGCCGGGGATTACCGGCACCCCGCACTTAAGCATACGGCGCCTTGCCTCGGCCTTGTCCCCCATAGCACGGATAACCTCCCCGCCGGGGCCGATAAAAGTCAGGCCGCATTTATTGACCAAATCTGCAAAGACCGGGTTTTCACTTAAAAACCCGAAACCGGGGTGAACCGCGTCGCAGCCGGTAACAACCGCTGCCGAGAGCACGTTCTTGATATTAAGATAACTGTCCGCGGCCTTCGCCGGCCCGACGCAGATTGCCCTGTCCGCGAGCTGGACGTGCAAAGCCTCACGGTCAGGCTCGGAAAAAACCGCGACCGTCTCAATCCCCATTTCCTTGCATGCCCTGATAATACGCACCGCGATTTCGCCGCGGTTAGCTATCAAAATCCTGCGGAACAATCAAAAATCATTCCTTTCTGCCGCCGAGGGATTGCCTTTGCCGCTCTGATATGCAAAATCAAATCGGCTGTTCCTTTTGGATTAACATCAGAGGCTGGTTGTATTCCACAGCCTCCTCGTTGGAAACCAGAATCCGGCTCACCCTGCCCGATACCGGCGCCGGGATTTCGTTCATCATCTTCATTGCTTCCACTATGCACAGAGTCTGCCCCTTTTCAACATGGTCGCCGACCGACACGAAGGGGTCGGACTCCGGGGACGGCGCCGCGTAAAACACACCGACCACCGGAGAGCGCACCGCAATCTCGCTCTCGCTTTCCAATAACTCGCAGTCCTGCGCCGCGGCGCCCGCGCCGGATTTATCCGCAGCCGCGTCAGGCGGGCAGACAGCACGGACTGCCGCCCCCTCTCCGCCCTGTTTTTCGAGCGTCAGCTCAAGATTGTCAATCTCAAGGCTCATCCTGTAAACCGGCAGCTTTGAAAACTCGCGCATAAGCTGCAGTATTTCGCTAAACTCCACAGCAAGCCCCCCTTACTGGCAAAACCGTGTTCAATAAAAATGTTTCGATAATCAAACTATACCGGTCAAAAAATTCCGCTTTTTTTCAGCGGCCGCAAGAGCTATTCGCTATCACTCTTCTGGCTTTCGATATAGTTTACAATATCCTCCACTGTTTTGATGTTGACAGCGGTGTCTTCCGGAAAAGTTACGCCGAACTCGTCCTCCATCGCCATAATCAGCTCCACCCCGTCCAGCGAATCTGCACCCAAATCGTTTTGCAAATCGGCGCTCAATACCACGTCCTCCTCATCGCATTTCAAGCAGTCGAGTATTATCTCCTTTACCTTTTCAAAAGTCATTTTCAACACTCCTTCATCAAAAGCTGTTAAACATTATAAATTATTTGATTGTCAAAGTAAATAGTAAATCCGTGGTATTTAATATTTTGTTCACATTTTCCGGGCAGACAACAGTTTGTCCGAAGTTCCGCCGTTTTCCAAAAATCCGGATTCTGCCATGGATTTATTCGCTCACATTATCCAAGATATGCAAAACCGCGGGGCTTGACCATATTATTTTCAGCCGCCGGCAATTTGGCGCCGGAAGACAGGACATTTTGCCCCAATCCCCCGGCACCCGGCGTCTAAAATCTAATTCACATCACCTTATTCACGTTATACATCGACTCCAAAACCAGCCAGTTCTGCGGGAAAAAGCTGTTTACGGTCCAGTAGCTCACCCCGCCGAGGTTGTGCCTGTCAACCAGCATGAGCTTAGCCTCAATACTCCGCGCGTCCTCAAACCACACCTCGTGCTCCCGCCCCTGCTCGTCGAAATAATTGAAAAACGGGCTTTGGGCTTCGGTGTCAAACATTATCTGTGCCCCCTCCCTTAAGGCCAGATTGACCGCCGCGGTATGGGAGATGGTGCGCGCCGCCGACCCCTGAACAAACGGCAGCGTCCAGTTGTACCCGTAGTTCGGTATCCCCATCAGGATTTTCCGGCTTGGGATTTCGGTTACCGCATACTGCAAAACCTCCTCGACGAGGTTGACGGGCGCCACAGCCCTCGGCGGACTGTATGTATACCCCCACTCGTATGTCATTAGAATAATATGGTCCACCGTGGCGCCGTGGAAGGCGTAGTCGTGCGCCTCGTAGAGCAGACCGCGCTGGTCTGCGCTGATTTTCGGGGCAAGGGCGGTGGTTACCGTATAACCCAGCGGGTGCAGGCGGTCAACCGCCCTTTGCACAAACCGGTTGTACGCCTCGCGGTCGCTCGGATATATGTACTCAAAATCAATGTCAAGCCCGGTATAGTTTTTGGACTGAATAGTCTGCACGACATTGTCGAGCACGGCGCTCACCGCCTGCTCGCTGTTGAGTACCGCGCTTGCCAGTTCACTGTCAAAGCTGCCCCCTTCAAGGATATTGGTTATCACCATCAGGGGGGCTACCCTCTGCGCCCTTGCCGCCTCGATTATCGCGGCGTCGTTCAGCGGCACAAGACTTCCGTTTGCCCGCACCTGATAGCTGAACGGGCTGATGAAGGTCAGGTGAGGCAGAGTGTTCCGCAGGGTACTTTGAGAAATACTTGGAAACGCGTACCCGTTGACGTCAATACTGCCGAGCTTGCGGTCGGGCACCGGAACCACAACCGACTGCCCCGGATATATGGCCGCCGGGTTGGTGATATCGGGATTGGCCTCAAGGATTTGCGCCACCGTGGCGCCGTACCGGCGGGCTATTCCAAACAGCGACTCCCCCGGCGCTACGGTATGCCTGATTTGGTCTACCGCAACCACTAAAACCTGCCCCACTACCAGCTGTTCGGGGTTTTGCAGCATGTTGTCGTCAATGATTTTCTGCGGCGGCACTCCGAGCCTTCTGCCTATCGAATAAATGCTGTCCCCCTGCCTTACGGTATAGATTACCATCTTCTTCACACCTTTTTTCTTTTTCTTATCATTTATATGCCGGCCGCCCTTTAATCATGCAGTGTTTCGGCAGGCGGCCCCGCGCCGCCTGCCTCGCCCGCTCTCGCCCCATGGCAAAAACGCCGACATTAGACGTCGGATTTCAGACGGCTGCCAAATCATCGGGGTCAAAGCGCGCGGTATCTGCCCCTGTAATGCTGTTTTTAACACCTGTAACCTGACACTGACGCGGCTTTGCTGACCATTGACCTTTTTTTATATATGAGTTAAAATAAACAGACAAGTACCGAAAGTTCTGCCCGTAAAATTTTGGGAGGATTATATGAAGGTATCACCCTCAATTTTAACATGCGATTTTTCCCGCCTTGCGGACGAAATCAAATTCGTCGAGCAGACGGGCGCCGACATGCTCCATCTTGACGTGATGGACGGGGTTTTTGTCCCGAACCTGTCTTTCGGGCCACCGGTAATCAAGCGGCTGCGCCCGCTGACAAGCCTTGTCTTTGACGTCCACCTGATGATGGAGTATCCCGACCGGCTGATTGACGCGTTCGCCGACGCCGGAGCGGATATCATCAATATCCATCTGGAATGCGGCTCCCCGATTGAGCGGACTCTCGATTATATAGACTCGCTCGGCAAAACGCCCGCCCTCACCCTGAAGCCCGCTACCCCGGCCGAGGCTGTGTTCCCATACCTTGAAAAGATCGGGTTAATCCTTGTGATGACGGTGGAGCCCGGTTTCGGTGGGCAGGCGTTCATGCAGGAGATGATGCCCAAGGTCGCCGCCATCAGAAAAGAGATAGACAGGCGCTCCTTAAACGTGATGCTTCAGGTGGACGGCGGGATTAACGGGGAAACCGCAGCGGTAGCCGCCAAAGCCGGCGCCGACGTCGCGGTCGTGGGCAGCGCGCTTTTCAATTCCCCCGATCCTTATGCTCTTGTCAAAAAAATTCAGGATATTACCTGAAGTAATATCCTGAATTCTCAATTGCCGCACTTTGACTGTTTTTTCATGTGGGCTGCCGCTCGGTGCGGCTGCTTTTATTCCGGGATACCGCCTCGTAAAGGCGGTTAAGCGCGTTCCCGACCACAATCGACTCCCCGTGCTCGGCAGTGTACGCGGCGGCCGCGTCCCCTTCGCCGGCGGGGCGGGCAAACTCTCCCAGAATATTGCCCATCTCCCTCGAAAGCGGCGCGCCGGGATATAAAACCAGCCGGTACCCCTTGTCAAACCGGTAGAGCGAACTGCCGTACAGCGGGGCGGCGTGCTCCCCCACGCTTTCGGCGAAATGCAGCACCGAATCGGCGTCGTCCAATTCGTATATGTAGGGCCCGGCCACCCGTTTCATGCGGACCCGCCTGTTGTCGCATGTCGGAGTCAGCAGCAGCATACAGCCTCCGTCAACCGGCAACGCCTCAATAATAAAGCTGCCGGACGCGTCAAACCCTGTCTGCCGTCTGGCTTTCTCAAGAAGCTGGTGGAGCGCGCTGCGGGTATTTTCGTTATTATAATCAAGGGCCTCAAAGGTGAGGTTGAAATCCCGTAATTCGTCCTCAGTCAGCAGTATTTTCAGGCAACCGTTCTTCAGTAAATCAATTTTCACGGCCTTTCCCCCTATGCGAGTGTTAATTCCGAATTCCAAAGAGCTTGCGGGCAGGGGTTTTATCCCCAAAACCTTTTCCCCCTTTATACTATGATATTACCGGGACAGGCTATTTGCAAGAGGTGAAAAGCAAGATGTCGAAACTTACTAAAACAGGAATAAAAATCCCCTCGTTAAAACAGCCCGCCGACCAGCGGCCGGTTGTCGACATCCCCCTCCCTTCAAGGCTTTTTGTCCCGCTTATCGCGGGGGACGGCGGCGCCTGCCAGCTGATTGCAAACGAAAATGAAACCGTCCAAAAATGCGCTGTCATCGCGACTTCCGGCACCGCAAACGGCTTTGTGTACTCCCCGGCTTCAGGCGTTTTGGAGGGCAGGCAGACGGTTTTCCACCCCCTGCTCGGAAACGTGCCATGCGCGATAATCAAATGCGCAAAAACCAAAGCCGACACAAGGAAAAAAGTACCGCTCGCCAGCTTAAGCAGCGAGGAGATAATCAATCTCGCATTTAAAAAGGGAATAATAGATGAGCTTGACGGACAACCGCTTGCGAAAAAGCTCTCCGCCTGTCGAAAAAGCAAAAATCCGGTTCTGATTGCCGACGGCTCCGATTCGGAGCCCTATTCCTCCTCGTCATGGGCGGTAATCAACCAGTGGGGCGGCTTAGTATACAAGGGTCTTAAGCTCGCGGCAATCGCCGCCGGCACCAAAAACTATAAAATCGGCGTAACGCTCGATAAAAACCGGTTTGCCGGGCTTTTGGAAAAGTACCGGCAGGCAATAAACCCGTCGGTATTCATCAAAGCAGACGGAAAATACCCCGCAAGCTATGATTTGGGCAATCTGAAACACTTAAAAAAAGCGGATATCTGCCGGCTGGGGGTTCAGGCCTGCCTTGCCCTTTACGAAGCCGTGGCCTTCAACCGCCCGCAGATTGACTGCGTGGTTACGGTAACCGGCGACTGCGTCTCAAACCCGCGCAACGTCAGGGCGCCGTTCGGCACGCCGGTGGAGCATTTGCTGAATTTCTGCGGGCTTTCCGACCCGCCGGAATATGTGATAATCGGAGACGCGATGACCGGGCTCGCCATCCAAAGCCCGGACATTCCAATCGTCCCCGGCATAACCTGCCTGATTGCGATGAAAAACCGGGTACAGCCTCCTGCCCACCCCTGTATCGGCTGCGGACGGTGCGCCGCCGCCTGCCACGCAAAGCTGCTGCCCTATGAAATCATGCGGCGGCTTGACAACATGCAGTACGAGCGGCTTGATTACCTGCTGCCTGAGGAATGCGACGGCTGCGGCGTCTGCTCCTACGTCTGCCCGTCGGGGCTGGACGTCGCGGACAAGGTGCTTGAAGCGCGCGATTCCCTGGGCAACATATTCATGAAATGGGGTGTCGGAGATGAGTTATAAAAAGTATAAATTCGCCCGCGCCCCTCACTTACGGCACAGCGACAAACCCTCGACCATGTGCGCCGACGTTCTGGTCGCGCTCACCCCGCTGTGCATTTTCTCGGCGGTGTATTACGGCCTGCGCCCGGTACTGCTGGTGCTGACCGGCCTTGGGAGCGCGGTATTGTGTGAAACGATAGGCTGCCTTATTATGAGGCGCAAACCCACCGTGCCGGACGGTTCGGCGGCGGTTACCGGCGCGATAATAGGCCTTCTGGTCTCCCCGATTTCCCCGTACTGGGTACCCGCTGCGGGCGCCGCGTTTGCAATTCTGGTGGTCAAAATGCCGATGGGCGGAAGCGGCCGCAACGTGTTCAACCCCGCGGCGGCGGGGCTGTCGGCGGTAACGCTGTGTTTCCCCGGCTTCTTTTTCAGGTACCCCGACCCGGGGACAGGGCTGCCGCTGCCTTTGTCCAATACCGTAAACGTCGCGGTTGTCCCCTCCCCTGCCTCACAGCTAGCAAGCGGCGGGCAAACCCTGTATTCCCCCATAACCCTGCTGCTCGGCGGATTTCCCGGCCCCATCGGGGCGACCGCAATCATAATACTTATCGCCTGCGCGCTGTATTTATTAATCCGCCGCACCATTTCACCGCATATCACCCTGCCATACCTTGCGGTCTGCGCCGCACTGGCCTGCCTTTTCCCGCGGGTAACCTCCGGCGCCGCCGGCAGCGTGATGGTGGAGCTGTGCTCCGGATACCTGCTGTTCTGCGGCATTTTCATTCTTAACGACCCGGTTACCGCGCCGAGGCACTGGCTGGGCAGGATTGGGTACGGGGTATTGGCGGGCGTGCTGGTGATGCTTACTCGATATTTCGGGCGGTTTGAGGAAGGCGCCTGCTTTGCGGTGCTGCTTGCGAACGCTTTCGCCACCACCCTCGACAGGCTGGGGTGGTACGCGCTCAACCTCCGCAGTATAAGAAGAAGGAGGCAATCCTGATGGACAAAACCAAAGACCGGCCTTTATCGGGAACAGTCGGGGAGGTTAAAACCACCTTTATCGACACCCTGTTCACCAAAAACATAGTCTTGGTACAGGCAATCGGGATTTCCCCGATACTCGCCGCGGGCGTAACCTTAAAAAACGGGGTGGTGCTCACCCTGTGCACCGCCGCCGTCCTGATACCCGCAAGCCTTTTCATGTCCCTGCTCGGCGAACGGCTGCCCGCATGGGTGCGCGCCCCGATATACACTGTGGGCGCCGCTGCGATAATGCTTGCGGCCGCGGTGTTCATCGACCGGATAATCTCGCACGAGCTATACGCCGCGCTATATGTGTTTTTACCTCTGACCGCGGTCAACACTCTGGTATCCTATCGCGCCGGCGGGTTTTCGATGAGCCAAAAACCCGTGGTCGCGCTGACCGACGCGGTGGTCTCCAGCCTTGGTTTCGGGCTTGTAATCTGCATAGTATCCGGCCTGCGCGAAATCGCCGCGTACGGGACGTTGTGGGAAAAGCCCCTGAATTTCTCGGTGGTCCTCTCGGAAGCGGCACTGCCCTACGCCGCATTTTTGCTGCTGGGGTTTATGGCGGCTTTTCTGCAGTGGCTGAACTCTGTGATTGATAAAAGACGCGGCGGCTCCGAAATATAACCCGCATATTTTCCTTTTGAAAGGAAAGAAAAAGAATGCTTACCTTTTTTGATTACTTCCTTGCGGCGGCATTTTTACAAAACGTTGTATTGATGACCGGTTTCGGCTCCTCGGTGCTGATAAAATCCTCAAGGAAAAGAACCAATATCCTGCCGTTCGGCGCGCTGCTCTGCCTGTTCACCACTCTGACAGTGGTGATTTGCTACCCGCTGGATATCCTGATAGGCACCGGCTTGGTCGCCAAATGGCTGCGGCCGCTGATGATAATCGCTATCACCGCGGTACTCTACGTCATTGTGGTAATAACGCTGAATAAAAGATTTCCGTCCCTTTACAGGCGGATAAAGCGGCTTATTCCGGTCGCGGCATTCAACAATCTTGTCATCGGTATCGCAATCATCATCAACCACCAGTTCGCGGTCTCTTTTTTGGGAGCGGTAGGGCTGTCGCTCGGAACCTGCGCGGGCTTTTTGCTGCTGTCGTGGCTTTCGACCGAAGGGATTGAACGGCTGGACAACCCGGACGTCCCAAAAGCCTTCAGAGGCCTGCCCTCGATACTGATTTACCTTGGGATTTTATCCCTTGCCTTAATGGGTTTTTCGGGAAGCGTTTCAATCTTGCAGTAAACGGTATAATACCGCATAATAATATATTGCAGTATTGCAGCAGTTTTAATCGGGAAAAGGGAGGATGGATTAATGTCTTACAGGAAGGGTAGGAAAATCCGGCGGCGGGGCCCAAGCGTTTTCAGCCGCAGCGGGCGAAGGAAGGCAATGCTTAAAAAAATCGGGACCTACCTGCTTGCCTTGCTTTTAATCCCGGCCGGCTTTTTTTCGGCCAAATTCATATTGGAGAACTTCCGCAAACCCGCTCCCCCCTCGTCCTCAACAGTTTCGACCATAACAACCTCCGCGCCGACCTCCACCACCAACCCGCCGCCCGCCGACCCGGCCGACAGCGGCGGAACACTGCGCGCAATCTACATCCCGATATCAAAACTCGCCAACCCCGAAACCGTTGACACGCTGCTTAACAGCGCTTCATCTGCGGGGTTTAACGCCGTGGTGTTCGACTTAAAGAGCGCCGACGGGGTTTTGCACTATCAGTCCTCAACCCCGTTCGCACAGCAGGCAAAAGCGGCCGACCAGAACGCCCTGACCGCCGACCAGCTCAAATCACTGATAAACAGGCTGAAAGGCAAGGGTTTTGCCGCTATCCCCCGCGTTTTCGCCTTCCGCGACCCCCTTTCGCCCCGCAACCTGCCCACCGCAAAAATCACCCTCGAAAAATACCCTACCTATACATGGCTTGACAATTCAAAGGAAAAAGGCGGAAAGCCGTGGCTCAACCCCTACGCCCCGGACGCGCACAGCTATATCAGGGGTATCGTGCTTGAGCTGGAGCAGACAGGCTTTTCCACAATCATGCTGGACGGGGTTCAGTTCCCCGACCAGACCTCGCAGGCTTATTACGGTACTTCCGAGCTCACCTCCCTTTCAAAGCTCAACGTCCTTAAAAAATTCGTAGGCGACATCAAATCCTCGCTGAAAGAGAACACCAGACTGATTTTGACAATGCCGGGCCTGTCGGCTTTTGGAACAAAAACCGAGCAGTTCGGCGGAAACCCTGTAACCCTCGGCGCCGACATCGCCGCGCCGGTGCTTATGCCCTCGACGCTCGGCAGCCGGCTGAAAGCCGGGGACAACCTGCTTGTAAACCCCGCGCTGGTGCCGTATGACGCGGTCAAGCTGGCGGCGGGACAAATCAGCCTGCGGCTTGAGCTCATGCCCGAAAGCGAACGGCCCGCGCTGATGCCGTGGCTGCAGTCGTACGACTACTCCGTCAGCCAGATTGAGGAGCAAATCAACGCGGCAACCGAAACGCTCGGCGACGACGCCTCGTATATACTTTACAACCCCGACGGAAACTACCGCTTTTCACAGTGAAAAATACCCCGAAAAAGGAAGAGGATAAATTGATTATAGATTTTCACACCCATATATTTCCCGGCCCTCTTGCAAAAAAGGCGCTTGACCTTCTGACCAAAAGCCTGCGCGAACAGGAGCCCGACGTGGACCCGAACGTGCCGTACACCGACGGCACCGTAGCCGGCCTTTCAAAATCGGCAAGGGTCGCCGGCATTGACATATCCGTCGTTATGCCTATCGCGACCTCGGCAAAATCCTCAATGACCATAAACAGCTTTGCCGCGCAGGTGGATAAAATGCCGGGGCTTCGGTCATTTGGCAGCGTCCATCCCGACTATGCCGGAGCTTTGGGAGAGCTTGAAACCATAAAACAGCTCGGCCTGTGCGGGATTAAGCTCCATCCCGAATACCAAAACGTCCTCCCCGACAGCCCCAACACTGTCGCTGTCATCAAACGCGCTGCAGAGCTTGGGCTGTGGGTGCTGTTTCATGCGGGCGCCGACATCGGACTTCCCCCTCCTGTCCATGGCACTCCTGCGCGTTTTGCCCGGCTTAAAAGCGCGGCGCCGGACGCAAAAATAATCCTTGCCCACATGGGCGGGTTTCGGATGTGGAAGGAAGCCGAACAGGTTTTCCGGGGGATGGACATTTTTATCGAAACCAGCTTCAGCCTCGACATCCACCCGGAGGAAGAGGAGCACTTTCTGGGGCTTATCAGGCAGATTGGCACCGACCGCGTGCTTTTCGGGACCGACTCGCCATGGGCCGACCAGAAGGCCGTCCTGCAAACCGTTCAGAGGTTTTTATCCGAAAACGGTTTTACAAAAATCGAATCCGAAGCGATACTCGGCGGCAACGCCGCAAAAATACTTGGGCTCGGCTGAACAGGCACGCAGGGTCTGGCCCGTATTTCGCGTAGCCGCCCCAATCCGCACGAAAGGCATGGTAATTATGGAAATGCAACCGACCCGCAAAAAACTGATTACGGGCGCGGCGTGGGCAGGCACCGTGATTTGGGCTTTGCTTATCATTGTAATCTCGCTGCTGCCCCGCAGAGTGTTTATCACCCTTGTGGACGCCGTCGCAGGCGGAATAATCTGGCTGGTACATACCATTTTTGACATATCCCTTAACCCCACCACCAGATTAAATATCTTCAACGCCGCTTTTTTGGTGCTGCCCTTTCTCGGTTTTTGTGTTTTATCCCTGTTTTTCTGGTACCTTCTGCGCACCATGGGGTTTAACCCAAAGCGGGCGGTAATCCTTTCCCTTTCTTTAATCGCTTTTGCGGCGGTGCTGTTTGAGCTGCTTCAGTTTTTTTCGGGCGAGTATATGCCGAAAGTGTCCCACTGCCTTTTGAATATTGCCGGCGGCGCCGCGGCGCTGGCCTTCACCATATCGATCTACCGGTTCCCCAGGATTTTTAACCGCGAAACCGTAAGCTATGTGGTTTTCGGCGCGCTGACAACCGTGGTCAACATGGTCGTCTACGGGCTGTGCTACAACTACCTCGGATTTCACAACCTGATAAGCAACACGGTCGCTTGGGTCGCCGCGGTGCTGTTCGCCTATGTGGTGAACAAGCTGTTCGTGTTCAGGTCGCGCACCGGCAGCGCTTATCAGGTGCTCAGGGAATTCAGCCTGTTTGTCGGCGCGCGGCTGTTTTCATTCGGGGTGGACCAGCTTTTTATGTGGGTGCTGGTGGACATTCTGCGTTTAAACGGAGGGTTTTCAAAAGCCGGAGTCAATGTGGTGGTGCTTTTGATGAACTACTTTTTCAGCAAAATGGTGATTTTCAAAAAACCTGACAAAGACAAGCAGGAATAAAAACCGCAAAATTATAGAAAGGACCAAATTCTATGACGGGTTACGGCAACAATAACTGGAATCCTCATTCTATGCACAGCCACCATCAAAAGCAGGCAATCCGGCGGGACTCCAATTTCGTCGGGCTGATATCTATTGCGCAGGTGATACTGCTGCAGGTGATTTCGGTGGTTTTGATACTGGGGCTTTCCTCTATCGGAATTGCCGACCCGACCGACAGCAGGTATTTCGGCCTTGGAAACACCGGTTTCCTCTTATTCTACTCGATTATCTACATTGTCGCGGTCGGGCTGCCCGCCCCCATAATCGCGCTGATTGCGCGCCGCAGGATAAGCCCGTTTTCCGACCTTGAGCAGGCCAGCCATAAAGAGCCGGGTTTTCTGCAGGTAGCGCTGGCGCTGATGGCGGGGCTTTCGCTGTGCATTATCGCAAATTACGTAACTTCCTACATCGTATATTTCCTAAACGAGATCGGCCTCCGCCCTCCGGATATGCCCGTCTATGTCGAAAACAGTGTTGTAAGCCTTCTGCTCAACATATTCACCCTCGCGCTGCTGCCCGCGGTGCTTGAGGAAATGGTGTACCGCGGGTATATATTAAGAACGCTGCTGCCGCATGGCAAGGTGTTCGCGATTGTGGTGTCTTCGGCGATGTTCGCGCTGATGCACGGCAACCTGCTGCAAATCCCGTTCGCCTTCATCGTCGGGCTTACATGCGGCTATCTTGCGGTCAAGACCGGGAAAATATGGGTGGCTGCCCTGCTCCACTTCCTAAACAACTTTATGGCGGTGGTTCTGCAGTACGCGGGTATCAACCTGACCGACTCGCAGACCCAGAAAGTGGTGGCAATCGCATTCTCCATTCTCGGCATTATCGGGCTGTACTCGCTGATTGCGCTGTTCGCCGCCGGTGACCCCGGTATCAGGGAAGACAAAGACAGGCAGCAGCCCGCTCCCGCGGTCAACAAAACCGGCGCTCTGCTGTCGGCGCCGGCCATTATTGCGTATCTTGTTGTGTCGGTCATCCTTATCGTGCTTACCACGCGTTTTGGGGGGTAGTCCGATGGCTTTATCCGCCGAGGAATACATGAGGCAGGCGCTTGCGCTTGCAAGGGAATCCGCGAAAGAAGGCGAAGTGCCGGTCGGAGCGGTTATTGTCAGGCGCGGCGAAATAATCGGCCGGGGAAGAAACAGGCGGGAAGGCTCAAAAAACGCGCTCGCCCACGCTGAAATCGAGGCAATAAACGAGGCGTGCCGCCGGCTCGGTGGCTGGCGACTTTTTGACTGTGATTTATACGTTACGCTTGAGCCCTGCCCGATGTGCGCCGGCGCAATCATCAACGCGCGGATTAGCCGGGTGTTCTACGGCGCAAAGGACCCAAAAGCCGGCTGCTGCGGCACGGTGGTGGATTTGTTCGCGCTGCCCTTCAACCACCGCCCGGTCCGCGAAGGGGGTATCCTCGCGCAGGAATGCGCCGAAGAATTAAGCGGATTTTTCGCCAAACTGCGAGGTAAGGATTGATTAATAAATAAAAATTAATAATTGCGGTATGGTTACAATAAAACGATTATAAACTGAACCTTTAAATTCCCTGTCGGGCTTGACAAACCATCATATAAAGCGTATATTATTCTCAAACAGAATACCGTGCAAAAACAAGGGGTGCTGGCAAATCGGCCGGCTGAGATGGGGCCCGCGGCCCCGAACCCTCGCACCTGAACCGGGTAATGCCGGCGGAGGGATGTTTAAACGGCAGTCGTATTGCCAAACCTCCACTCGGTGGAGGTTTTTTTGTTAAACTTCCCTTTCGAAAATTACCAAAAACTATGAAAGGGGTATTGACAAATGAAAAACTCAAAATCGCTTCTTTTGACCGAAAGCGGGATAATGCTCGCCTGCGCGACCATACTCAGCATGATTGAGATTGTAAGCCTGCCTTACGGCGGCAGCGTTACCCTGTTCAGTATGCTGCCGGTAATCCTGATAGCCTACCGGCGCGGGATTGGGTGGGGCTTGTTCACCGCGTTTGCGTTCAGCCTGCTTCAAATGCTGCTTGGGGTCAACAACTTGTCATACGGCACATCCGCCGCGACCGTCCTCGCGATAATAACACTGGATTATATCGTCGCGTTTACTGCGCTGGGGCTTGCGGGGGCGTTCCGGTCTTTAAAAAGTCAGGCAGCGGGGCTTGCTTTGGGCACCCTGCTGGTGTGCGCCATCCGGTATCTTTCGCACGTTGCGGTGGGGTTCACCGTGTGGAGGGATATATCCATCCCCGCAAATCAGGCGCTGTTGTATTCCTTCGTTTACAACGCGACATACATGGTTCCGGAAACAATGGTTACTGTAATCGGCGGGGTAACCCTGTCAAGGCTGATAGATATCCGCAGCGAGTCTTTAACCCGCGCGGCGGCGCCAAAAAAAGCGCCGGACCTCGCCGTGCTGTTTTCGGGGATTGCTAAAGCCGCGGCAGCAACCGCGGTCATAACCGACACCGCGCTTGTATTCTCAAAACTGCAAAACGCCGAAACCGGTGAATTCGACATACGGCTGATATCCTCGGTGGACTGGCCGCTTTTTTCCGCCGTCGCTCTCGCCGGCCTTGTGGTCGCGGCGCTGTTTTCGGTGCTGGCAAAACGTGTCCCGCAGGACAGCGATGTAAGCCTTAAACGGCTGTTTTCTGCAATCCCTCTTGTTTTGGTATTGGCCGCCGAGGTTGTTATCGCGGCGTTTATCGTGAATACCCTGAAAGAAGGCGCGCCTGACGCGGAAGGAATTATAAAAATAGCGGTATCAGCGGCTTTTGGGGCCGCAGCCGCGGGTTTTGCCGTCAGGCGGTATGCCGTAAAAAGGGCAAACCGGGGGTGAAACCATTGTACCAAAAGGGCTGAGGTGTCCTCAACTTTCATTTAACTTTACAATACGGCAATAAATTTTAGGAGGGTAATTATGAAAAGCAAAACAACCGCGCTGATACTCTCGATTTTTCTGGGTTCACTGGGTGTTGACAGGTTCTATGTAGGCAAAATCGGAACAGGAATTCTGAAACTGATTACCTTCGGCGGTTTCGGGATTTGGTGGCTTGTCGATTTGATTATGATTGCGACAGGCAGTTTCAAAGACAAGCAGGGCAACCCGCTGCAGTGAGTCTACATAGCTGAAAGCCGAAAGCTCCATGAGGTCCATAACCTCATGGAGCTTTTTTCTTACTATAAGCCAGCCTCCGGCCGTCAGCTGCCGCCAGCCCCCAATCCCTGCTTTTTGAAATATATCAGGCTTATCACAAGCAGCGCGGTGCCGCCTGCCGGCACCAGCAGCTTTTTTTCTTTAAAACCGCGAAATTCTGTGCTGCCGGATGACGCCGCGGCAGTGGTAATAACGGTTTTTACGCTGGTTGTTGCCGCCTCTATGCTGGTAGCTGTTTCCGCCTTGCCGGTATCCGACTGGCTTAAGCTCCGGGTCTGTACGGCAACCTGCTCATCAGCTTTCTTTACGGTCGGCTTGAACGTGCCGGTGTTTTGAGTCTGCCGCGCACTCAGACTTTCGCTTTTGCCGGTGTCTGTTTGCGTTTTTGTCTTAATCCCGCCGGCGCCTGCATGAGTTTTTGTCTTAACCCCGACGGCGCCCGCTGTACTGCCGGTACTGCCCGTCGTTTCTGCCGTTTTATCTTCAACCTGCGCCGCAAGCGTTCTGAAATCCACTGTCTTCCCGCCGCTGCCGATAATGTCGATTTGTACCCCGGTGATAATGATATTCCCCCGGCTGTCGGCGTACGAAGAGACCGTCTCTCCGGAGTATTCCCCGCCGCTGTAATGCCCCGTCTTTAAACTCCCCAGCGAAATCTCCCCTTTCAGCCGGATTGCGGACGGCTTGATTTCGCCGCTGACGCTGTCCAGCAGCACACCGGCGACCGCCGGATTTATATAGACAAACCTGCTCTCCCCCTCGCCGTCCAGAAAATGTATAATCACGTTGGTCTTTATCCTCGGCGTAAAATCGTAGATAATCATGTCGGTCTCATGGTTAAAAACAATCCCCTCAAAACTGCATTTCATCGCGGGCCAAAGACCGCAGGTGTTGCCGAAAAAAAGCGCCCCGTCCGAACTCATCAC
>LFTH01000085.1:16774-17910 GCA_001513365.1 Clostridiales bacterium DTU033
CATAAACAAAATACCGGGGAGGTTTGGCATTCTCATTATAACCCACTCCTGCATATTTTTTGAAGGTGTAAACTTTTCTATAAATATACAAAAATTTACTGAATTAGTCAATTATTGCGGCAATATTTTTTATTTCTATTTTTTTCATAAAATAACAGCGCGGCCGCTGCGGGGTGTCCGAGGTATTATAAAGCGCCAGCCGCAACCTGACGCCGGCAGCCATCTCATAAAGATTGACAAATTTGCAACAATCGGATTATAATATTAGAACAAATTACTGCCGATAAACCGGTTTTTGGAGTTGAAAAAGAGAAAATGGGATATACACTTTCGCAAAAGCTGATCAGTTCACATCTTTTAAGCGGGGATATGTCGCCGGGCAGTGAAATCGGGCTGCGTATCGACCAGACCCTGACACAGGACGCAACCGGCACCATGGCATATCTTGAGTTTGAGGCGATGGGCGTCCCACGCGTCAAAACAGAGCTGTCGGTCGCGTACATTGACCACAACACCCTGCAGACCGGTTTTGAGAACGCCGACGACCACCACTATATCCAGACGGTGTGCAAAAAGCACGGTATCTACTTCTCGCGGCCCGGCAACGGGATTTGCCATCAAGTGCACTTGGAGCGGTTCGGAATTCCGGGCAAAACCCTTATCGGCTCGGACAGCCACACCCCGACCGCGGGCGGTATCGGCATGCTTGCGTTCGGAGCCGGCGGGCTGGACGTCGCGGTCGCAATGGGCGGCGGGCCGTATTACATCACCATGCCCAAAACAGTGCTGGTAAACCTCAAAGGCAGGCTGCAGCCGTGGGTTTCGGCAAAGGATGTAATACTGAAAATCCTGCAGATTATGACTGTTAAAGGCGGTGTGGGCAAAATAATCGAATACGGCGGGGAAGGCGTAAAGACTTTAAGTGTTCCCGAACGCGCCACAATCGCCAACATGGGCGCGGAGCTCGGCGCTTCCACCTCGGTTTTCCCGTCGGACGAAATAACGCGAGAGTTCATGCGCGCGCAGGGGCGGGAGACCGACTGGGTCGAGCTTCTGCCCGACCCGGACGCGGTCTACGACGAGGTCATCGATATCGACCTTTCGGAGCTTGAGCCGCTGGCGGCCTGCCCTCACTC
>LFTH01000054.1 GCA_001513365.1 Clostridiales bacterium DTU033
AATGAGTTTTAAAAGCTTTTTGGATTTTTTTATCGGCTCGCAGGCTTTTACCACCGCGACCCTCAAATCCACCTTCGCGAAATCCTCAATGCCTATCTGCGGCAAAAACGCGATATTCCCGGCTTTTTCCCCGCTGCCGGCGGCCGAAAGCTCGGCTTCGATTTCGGCAAGCTTTTTCTCCACATCAATGCGCTCAAACAGCGGCGCCGGATTGCCGACATTGAAGCTGTCGGCGGCCCCGAACCCCGACGTAACCGAGTCAATAGAGGCGAGTTCTTTTGGCAGAATGATTTGGGTCGCGATTTTATCCGACGTGTCGGGCATGAACGGATAAAGCAAAACCCCGATAATCCGTATGCACTCTATCAGGTTGTAGAGCACGTCGTTCAGCCGCCCGCGCGAATTCTCGTCTTTTGCGAGTATCCACGGGGTCGTCTCGTCAATATACTTGTTGCAACGGTGTGCAAGCTGCATTACGGTATCTGCGGCGTCGGCGGTGTGGTAGACGTCCATGTACCGGATATAGTCCTCGACGCACCGCTCGGCGGCGGCTATAAGCTCGGCGTCAACCCCCGTCCGTTCTGCCGGCCGGGTCAGTCTGCCGCCAAAATACTTGTTTGCCATCGCGACGCTCCGGTTTACGAGGTTGCCGAGAGTGTTCGCAAGGTCGGAGTTGTATTTGTGTATCATGCTCTCGTAGGTGATTGAGCCGTCCTGCGCGAACGGGATTTCGGAGAGCAGGTAGTAGCGCACCGCGTCCACCCCGAAATGCCGCACCAAGTCGTCGGCGTAAATCACGTTACCCCTGGATTTGCTCATTTTATCCTCGCCGACAAGCACCCACGGGTGCCCCAATACCTGTTTGGGCAGCGGCTCGCCGAGCGCCATCAGAATTATCGGCCAGTAGATGGTGTGGAAACGGACAATATCCTTTCCGATGACGTGCAAATCCGCCGGCCAGTACTTTTTATAAAGCTCCCCGCTGCCGTCGGGATGGTAGCCCACCCCGGTTATATAGTTTGAAAGCGCGTCCAGCCAGACGTAAATCACGTGCCCGGGGTCGAACTCCACCGGTATCCCCCATTTGAACGAGGTTCTTGACACGCACAAATCCGACAGCCCCGGTTTGAGGAAGTTGTTTATCATCTCGGCGCGGCGGGAATCGGGTTTGATGAAATCGGGGTTTTGTTCATAGTATTCCATCAGCTTATCCTGATATTTGCTCAAACGCAGGAAATACGCCTCCTCGCGGGCGTCTGAAACCTCGCGCCCGCAGTCGGGGCATTTGCCGTCCACAAGCTGGGATGAGGTGAAGAAGGATTCGCACGGCACACAGTACTTGCCGACGTACTCACCTTTATATATATCCCCTTTTTCATACAGCCTTTTAAAAATCTTCTGGACCGCGTCCTGATGGTCGGGGTCGGTAGTGCGGATAAACCTGTCGTAGCTGGTGTTCATGCAGTCCCAAATCTCCCTGATTTGGGCCGCGACTTTGTCAACGTATTCCTTGGGCTCAAGCCCGTTTGACTTTGCGGCCTCCTCTATCTTCTGGCCGTGCTCGTCCGAGCCGGTCAGAAAGAATACGTCGTAACCCATCATCCGCTTGTAGCGCGCGATGGTGTCCGCCAGAACGGGGTCGTAAGTATTGCCGATATGCGGTTTGCGCGAAGTGTATGCTATCGCGGTCGTGATATAAAAAGACTTTTTATTCTTCTCCACAATTATCTGCTATCCTCCCGCGCCCTGACACAGGGCATAGTTTTATTATATATTCTACCAAATCGGTGAAAAAATACAAGGACGTATTTTGGCCGGCCTTAAGCCGCCGCAGCGGGTTATTAAAAGGGCTGCGCACCTGCCCATTTGACAATAAATCAGTATTTGAGTAATATACGGTTAACCAATAAAACTCAAACAGCTCTGACGCTCAATGAAACTGGCAGAGCGACACACCCGAAAACCCGCCGTTTTGCAGGTCAGCCCGGATAAAAGAGGTGCCAGAATGACCGTAACCGTGATGACAATCAAGCTGTATGCGCCGTGGGTGCACAGCCTTAAGGAAAAGCGGAAGATTGTAAAGGGGCTGTGCGAGAAGCTGCGCCATAAATTCCACGTCTCGGTAATCGAGAGCGACGCGCAGGATATCCACCAGACCATCGTGGTTTCGGTTGCCTATCTCACAGACCACGCCGCGGCGGCCGACAGTATCGGCGAGGCAATCCGCGGCTTTATCGCGCGCAGCGCCGACGCCGAGATTGTGGACATCCGGGAGGAAAAAAGGTAGCGGCGGCTGCAAAACAGCATATAATAACGGGCAGCGCGGGCTGCCCGTTTTGTGTTAAGACAGGTTATTTCACCATATACACCGCAGAACCGCATTTTAACCCGGCGGCGTTGGCGTCGTCGGTGTCGAGGTGGATTTCGAGCCTGAAATTCCTGTCCACCCGCACCTGAACGTCATAAAACCGGGTGCGCCGGCCGGACATGCAGTCAACCACCACATAGTCCCCGTCCCTGACGTTAAAGCGCGCCGCATCGTCGGGGCTCATGTGGATATGGCGGTTGGCTATGATACACCCCTCCGCCAGCTCGACCACCCCTTTGGGCCCGATAAGGGTTATGGGCGCGGAGCCCGCGATGTCGCCGGATTCCCGCACCGGCGGGTCCAGCTTTAAAGTGTAACAGTCGGTGCGGGAAACCTCCACCTGTGAAGCGCGACGCAGCGGCCCCAATACCCGCACATTCTCAATCGGACGCATGGACGGGCCGACGATGGTCAGGGTCTCCTTGCAGGCGTACTGCCCCGGCTGGGACAAATCCTTAATCGGAGTCAGCTCGTACCCCTTGCCGAACAGGATTTCAAGATGTTCCTTAGTCAGGTGGATATGGCGGTTTGAAATTCCCACCGGGATACTCTGCTCCCCGCCGCCGTGCTGCGTTTCGCTCAGCACCTTGCGGACTATTTCGGCAACAGTGGAAACATCCACGTTCATTGTTATCTTACCTTTCAGGAATTATATAATGCGGAAGCTGTCCGCCATCACGCAGCGGCGCTGGCGGGTAAAACTGCGGGCCGAGGTAATCCCCTCGCCGGTCGGGCCGGCGATTGTGAAAGTGGTGTGCCCTTCCGCGTTAAACCCTATCCCCGCGTAGGAAGGCGCGTTCTTCACGAATATGGTGGTTTCGACCGCGATGGCAAAACGGGTCAGGTTGTCAATGTTTTTTGAATGCATGTGCGCCGAATGGCGGAACCCGTGCTCGGCTTTTACTGCAAGCTCAATCGCCTCGTCGATGTCCGCGACTTCCACTATCGGCAGAATCGGCATCATCAGCTCTTCCTGAACAAAGGGATGGTCAAAACCGGTCTCGCAGATAATGCAGCGGATATCCCCGCCGGCGTTGACCCCGATTTTGGACAGCAGCGCGCCGGCGTCCCGGCCGACGCACTCGCGGTTGAGGGTTTTCTTTGTTTTGCCGGTTTTTTTGTCGGCGACGTCAACCAGCACGATTGAGGCGAGCCTTTCGGCCTGCGCGCTGTTAATCAGGTACGCGCCTTGTTTTTGCATTTCCCTGATTAATTCGCCCTTGATGGCGCGCAGGGCAAACACCTCTTTTTCGGCGATACATGGCAGGTTGTTGTCGAAGGTGCAGCCGTCTATAATGTCCTTTGCCGCCTTTTTGATGTCGGCGGTGTCGTCCACAATCACCGGAGGATTGCCGGCGCCGGCGCAGATGGCCTTTTTGCCGGACGCGAGCACCGCCTTCACAACACCGGGGCCGCCGGTGCAGACCAGCAGTTTGATGTCGGGGTGGGACTGCATAACCGCCGCCGACTCTAATGTGGGTTTGTCCATGGACGCCACCAGAATATCCGGCCCGCCGGCGAGCTTTGACGCGCGGTTGACCAAATCCACCGCGTAATTGGAGGTGGCGACGGCGTTCGGGTGGGGGTTGAATACCACGCTGTTGCCGGCCGCAACCATACCGATACTGTTGCAAATCACCGTTTCGCTGGGATTGGTGCTCGGGGTAATCGAGCCAATCACCCCGTAAGGCGCCATCTCCACCAGCGTCAGCCCGTGGTCCCCGGTTTTGGCGTGGGACACAAGGTCCTCGGTGCCCGGCGTCTTGTCGGCGACAAGCAGGTGTTTTAACCGCTTGTGCTCCACTTTGCCCATGCCGGTCTCCAAAACGCCGAGCTCAGCCATCGCCTGCGCTTCCTTACGGGTGAGCTCGCGGATTGCGCAGATAATCCTTTCCCTTTGCTCCACGCTCATCGCGCGGACAGCTTTATAGCTCTGGCTTACCTGCTCAATCGCGTCGTTCATATCGGAAAAAATCCCGATAAGCGCGCGCCCTTTATACGAGGTTGAGCTGAAATCCTTTTCCCCCGCGCCCGGTTTATTATTGATTGTATAAAGAACCCTGCGCACGATTTCTTCAATTTGCGTCCTGTTTATCTCGCTCATTTCGGAAGCCTCCTGCGTTTAAGTCAAACACCGGAAAGCGCGCGCCTTCAACGGACAAGCGCGCAGGTATCCAGCGCAATCATCAATTCTTCGTTGGTCGGAATAACAAAGGTACGCACCCGCGCGCCCGGCGCCGAAATCTCGCCCTCTTTGCCCTTAATGGTAAAACGGTTTTTTTCCTCGTCAATCGCAATACCGAGGTAATCCATCTCCTCGCAGACCAGCCGGCGCACGACGAAGTCATTTTCCCCGATGCCGGCGGTGAACACCAGCGCGTCAAGCCCGTTCATTTCGGCGACATATGCGCCAATCAGCTTTTTCACGCTGTTTCCCAGTATTTTCAGCGCGAGCTGCGCGCGGTAATTGCCGTTATCCGCGGCGTTGTTCACTTCGCGCGCGTCGTTTGAAATCCCGCTGATACCGAGCAACCCCGACTTTTTGTTGATTATCTCCTCAACCTGCTCCGGCGTCAGGTTATCGGTCTTCATCAGGAAGGGAATGATTGACGGGTCGATTGAGCCCGAACGGGTGCCCATCACCGCGCCCTCCTGCGGGGTAAACCCCATCGAGGTATCCACCGCTTTACCATATGCCGTCGCGGTAACCGAGGAGCCGTTGCCCAGATGGCAGGTGATGATTTTCAACTCTGAAAGCTCCCTGCCCATGTACCGCGCCGCCTGCGCGGCGACATACCGGTGGGAGGTGCCGTGAAATCCGTACCGTCGGATTTTCTTTTCGGTATAAAGCTCGTACGGCAGCGGGTATATGTACCTATAATCCGGCAAATCGGAGTAGTACGACGTGTCGAACACCCCCACCTGCGGGGTATCGGGCATGCGGTTTAAGCAGGCTTTAATCCCTTTGATAATCGGCGGGCCGTGGAGCGGGTTAATCGGGTTGAGCTCTTCAAGCTCCTTTATTGCCCGGCTGTCGATTATCGCGGATTTCTTATACTTTTCCCCGCCGTGGGCAATCCGGTGCCCGACCGCGCCGATTTCCGAAATATCCTTTATTACTCCGTATTCACGGTCAGTCAGCACCTTCAACAGAAGTTCAATCGCGTCGTCGTGGGTAGGCAGGGGGACTTCAACGGTGTAATTCTCCATTCCCGGCCGTTTGTGAGTCATACGACCGCCGGTGCCGATACACTCGCAAATCCCCTTTGCCATCACCGACCGGTCCTGCATATTGAAAAGCTGGTATTTCAAAGACGAACTGCCTGAATTAATAACTAATACTATCAATCTGATTCCTCCGGTTCGGGCTGATATTTTACTTCCACATCGCACGCCTTAAGATGTTCCTGCCAGGGGTTTGGCGGGCATTTGTCGGTTACAATCATATCCACGTCGGAGATATCGCAGACTTTTACAAAGGAGGATTTGTCAAATTTGGTGCTGTCAATCGCAAGCACCCGTTTTTTTGCGGCATTAAAGAAGGCTTTTTTGATTTCGGCGTCCAGCTCGTTCGAATCGGTGATGCCGTTTTGAATATCAATCCCCTTGGACGAGCAGATAGCCATGTCCACATGAAAACCCGATATCATCCGCTCAGCCTGATAGCCCAGCAGGGACAGCCCGCCCTCCTTCAGGGTGCCGCCGGTGGAAATCACCGTCCAGCCCGACTTGTTGCTCAATTCCAGCAGTATTTCAATCGAGTTGGTAATCAGGGTGATTTTCTTTTTGTGCAGTATATGCTTGATTACAAACAGCGCGGTGGTGCTTGAGTCCAGCATAAGGTAGTCGCCGTCGTTTATCATGCCGCTGATTATGGACGCGATATAGCGCTTTGCCTCGACATTGGTTTGCTTGCGCACGTAAAAAGGCAGGTCGGCTTTCATGTTTTCGGTCCTCACCGCGCCTCCGTATGTCTTTGTCGCAAGCCCTTCCTTTTCGAGCTTTTCCAAATCGCGGCGGATGGTCTCTTCGGTAACCCCGAACTCGCGGCTTAAATCGCTGACCAGAACTTTGCCTTCCATGGTGAGCTTCGCAAGTATTCTGTTTCTGCGTTCAATCGCAAGCATATTTCTGCATCTTCCTTTCCTTTCCAGTCGCTAGGGGTTAGTAACTAGGAGCTAGGCGATAATATATAACTGTCTAATGCATAGCTTACAATATTGTCTTCCACAGCTTTTTGTCGGGCTTCGGAATGACCTTGCTGTCAAGGAACATGCCGCGTTCTGCCGCCGCCGCGTTCGCGCGTTCGATTGCCGCGGCAACCGCGGACACGGTGCCGGTCAGCATTAAATAGGATTTGCCGCACATCCCCCTTGCAAGCCTCAGCTCAATCAAATCCACCAGCGCGGTTTTGGCGGCGGCGTCCGCCGCAAAAACCGCCGACGCGGCGGAAAAAGTCTCCATCACCCCAAGCGCCTCGGCGCCGGTTATCTCGGCGCTCGCATAAATCGCGGGAAAAATGGATTCGTGCGGGTTGCCGAGCACAAAGCTGTCAATCAGCTTGTCGGCATGGTGTTTTTTCGCCGCGTCCACAGCGGCGTTCACCGCGCTCAGTTCCCCGCTGATTACCACGATATATTTCCCCGGGCAGACCGTCTGCGCTTCCAGAATCTCAACCTCTGCGGTTTTGACCATCCGGTCGGCAGCGGCAATGCCCTCAGAGACCGTGATGAATTCGGCCATGCCGATTGCTTTTTTCATCCAAGGTGTTCCTCCCGGTTATTTCTCAATCAGTATGTACTCTCCGGTAATCTGGCGGACACAGCCGTCAATCGGCGAGTGGACCGGACAGCCCAGCTTTGACGGCTCCACGCCGGCGACAAGCTGCCCTCTCCCCACTTTTTCTCCCTCGCGCACCGCCGGTACCGCCGGCGCGCCTTTATGCTGCCGCAGCGTCAACCTGACCGAGTCGGTTGATACCTGAACATCGGACAGCGGCGCCGGACGGTCGTATTCCGACAGTCCAAGCCGGGATATCAGCCGCGTCATCGGTATATACCTGCCCTCGCGCTGTCCGTGCACCGGCGCCGTTTCCGCTTCCGGCGCGGCAACGTCATGCTTTATCAGCCCGGTTTTGCAGGTATTCATCAGCGCGCGCGGGCTTAGAAGCTGAAAGCATGAGTACATATCGCATAACCCGCATAAGCTGCAGAAATAAGTGTTCAGATAAGGCCCGATGTCCTTTGTTGACCCGCTGGAAGCCGAGCGCATGAAGATATGCGGCTCAACCGGGTGCCCCAGCAGGTATCGCGGACATAAATCGGTGCACATCCGGCACTGGCTGCAGGCCGCCATCGCCCGCTTGATTTCGATAGAAGGGTTGCACTGCTTTCTGCGCACCACATAGTGGTCTTCCGGCAGCACCAGAACCGCGTTGGTGGTTTTGGTTACAACCCCGTTCGGCGGGATTAATTCCCCCATCATCGGGCCTCCGGCAATCAGCGCCGGGTTTTCCACCGTCGCGCCGCCCGCCAGCTCTACCAGCTTTGACACCTCTGTCCCAATCGGTACCTTCAGAGTAACGGGGCTTCTGACCGCCCCCGTTACGGTTATATATTTATCTACAACGGGCATTCCGCTTTTTATCGCGTCATACGCGTTGAGCATTGTTTCCACGTTAAATACGGCAACCCCCACTTCAATGGGGAGCCTGCCTGCGGGCACCACTTTCCCAGTAACCTCGTATATGGCGACCACTTCATCCCCCGCAGGATATACTTCGGGCAAAAACCCTATACGGCAGAACGGAAAACCGCTCAGTTCCGCCTTTACCGCCTCAACAGCTTGTTTATACGACGGTTTGATTGCGATAATCGCTTCGTCCGCCTGCACTGTTCGCAAAACAATCTGCAGGGCTGAAAGTATCTTTCTCGCGTGGTGTTCCAGCACCTGCCGGTGGAGCTTCAGCAACGGGTCGCATTCTGCGCAGTTGAGTATAATCGTGGTTATGCGGGTATCCAGCTTGGCATAGGCCGGGAAGCCTGCCCCGCCGGCGCCGACCACGCCGCAGCCGCGGAGAAGCTCTTTTAATTCATTCAGGTTCATATCTCTCATCCGTCAAGGCCTATCGAATGGTCTATTATGCCCACGATAGCGGCGTCCACCGGAGCGTTCGCCATATCGCAGCCAATCCGCGCGGCACTTCCCAACGCCACCAGCACGATTTCGCCGATACCGGCGCCCACGTTGTCAATCGCGACTATCCTGCCGTTTTGGCTGTTCATCCCTTTAAACGGCTCCACAATCATAAATTTATTGCCGAGCAGGTTGGCGTTTTTTCTGGTAGCGACCACGCTGCCCACAACTTTGCCGACAATCATCTGTTCACCTTCTCATCCCTTAACGGGTTTTGTTCCGGCGGGCGGGGGCGCCGGACAACGGGGTTTTGCCCCGCCAAAAGCGCCCCTTTTCCCGCTGAGTCCGCCTTATTTGAGTACCGGCAGAATTTTTTCCACGTCTGCGTGGGGTCTCGGAATTACATGGGTTGCGATAACTTCGCCGAGTTTCGCCGCGGCCGCGCCGCCGGCTTCAGTCGCCGCCTTGACCGCGCCGACGTCCCCGCGAACCATCACCGATACAAGCCCGGAACCGATTTTCTCGGTACCGATAAGCTGAACGTTGGCCGCCTTGACCATCGCGTCGGCCGCTTCGATTGCCGCGACCAGCCCTCTGGTTTCAACCATGCCCAATGCTTCCAATGCCATTCTTGTTTCCTCCCTAAATCATGAATTTATTTTATCGATGGTAGAATATTTTCCACATCGCTGTGTGGCCTTGGTATCACGTGCGCCGCAACGACCTGACCGAGTTTCGCCGCGGCCGAGCCTCCGGCTTCGACGGCCGCCTTGACCGCGCCGACGTCCCCGCGAACCATCACCGATACAAGCCCGGAGCCGATTTTTTCGGTGCCGATAAGCCGCACGTTTGCCGCCTTGACCATCGCGTCGGCCGCCTCGATTGCCGCGACCAGCCCTCTGGTTTCAACCATGCCGAGGGCGGACGCCGCCGGCCGAACCGGGGTTTTCGTCAATTGGCTTTCCGTCTCTCTGGCCGCTGTGTCTGTCTTTGCGGGAGCGGTGCCCCTGCTGTTTGAACCTGCCGGCATAGATAACACCCTTTCATCACATATTTTAGCCCGTTTTGATTATTTCTGCCTTGCAGAAAGCCTTGCCGCGCTGATTTCAACCATTCTGAGAGTCTCCTCGTGTGGGTTTGCAATCACCGCGTAAGCGCGGGGAGGCTTGATACAGCTTTTTACCGCATTTTCCACCGCCGCGGAAACCGCCGCGACTTCCCCGCGCACAATCACGGTAACAAGCCGCCCGCCGAACTTGCGCTCCCATGTCGCGAACTGAACGTTCGCCGACTTGCACATGATATCAAGCGCGTCGATGGCGGCGGTTACGCTCTGCACTTCAATAAGCCCTAGCGCCTTCATATCCGTGCCCCTTACAATCTGGGCAGGATTTTCTCAGCGTCGGCGTGGGGCCTTGGGATTACGTGAGAGGCTACCAGTTCGCCGAGCTTGCCTGCGGCCGCGGCGCCGGCTTCCACCGCCGCCTTGACAGCGCCGACGTCCCCGCGGACCATTACCGACACAAGCCCCGAACCGACTCTTTCTTTGCCGATTAATACCACCTCGGCCGCTTTGACCATCGCGTCGGCCGCCTCGATTGCCGCGACCAGCCCTCTGGTTTCAATCATTCCCAATGCTTCCATTGCCATTGCGTCTTCCTCCGTCTGTTAGAGATTAATCCTTGTCAAATCCG
Organism: Clostridiales bacterium DTU033; assembly: GCA_001513365.1. Taxonomy (GTDB): domain Bacteria; phylum Bacillota; class Clostridia; order Oscillospirales; family Acutalibacteraceae; genus Avimonas. The sequence continues at coordinate 10,198 of LFTH01000054.1, forward strand.
CTTATTTTCAGCATTTTTTCTGTATCCGGCTCGGTATTCGGGATTACGTGGGCGGTAACCACGCCCGATACCTTTTCGGCCGCTTCCTTCGCCGCTTCCACCGCCGCCCTGACATCCGACACCCGGCCGCGGAACTTCACCGTAACAATCAGCGGAACCTTGAGTTCGTCCGCGTTGTCGGGCTTATTCCTGTCAAAGGTCTCCACCGTAACATTGGCCGCCTTGCAGCCGGCGTCGCAGGCGACGAACGCCGCGACCACCCCGTAAACCTCAACAATTCCGGTCGCTTTTCCCATCGGGCAGCCCTCGCTTAATCATTGATAATCGCGACTTTAAGACCTTCCATCCGCAGGTTTGTCTTAAGCGCCTCGTTGATTTGCTCAAGCGGGAAGCGGTGGGTTATCAGCTTTTCAATCGGCAGCCCGATTGCCTTCGCGCGTTTCAGAAAATCAAAGGTGGTGGGGTAGTCCCGCAGGTTATAAACCCACGAGCCCACAATTGTCAGCTCCTTTGAGCAGATGTCGAAATGGGGGTTTATGCTGGCGTCGCCGCCGTCAACAAAGAAACCCAGCTCGCACAGCCCGCCGCCGCTGCGGATAAACTTGTACACGTTGCTGTGGGCGACGGGGGAGCCGGTGCACTGAAACCCGAAATCCGCGAAATGCCCGCCGAAACCTTCTTTAACGGCGTTTACAAGCTGCTCAATCCCGCTGTGCCGCTTGAAGTTGACCGAATGTCCGGCGCCCATTTCCTTCGCGAACTGCAGCCTTTTTTCCTCGCCGTCGATTGCGACGATATTCTCAACCCCCATCGTCCTCAGCACGGCGATGCACAAAAGCCCGATGGGGCCGCAGCCCTGGACCACCACCCGGCTGTTAAACCGAAGTATGCCGGTGGTCTTTGCGCGTTCCACTGCGTGGATCAGCACAGCGGCGGGCTCGATTAAAATCCGTAAATCAAGGTCAAGGTCGCTGACGTTAAAGAATGTGGAGCCGCCGCGCAGCACTATGTAATCCGCGAACCAGCCGTTGTGGTGGATTTCATCGTCGGGCAGCAGTCCGTAAACGTCGGCGCCGCCGACATTCTGCTTGTTCAAATCAAACATGGTGATGTCCGGGTTATCTTTGAAAATCATGCAGGTAACAACTTTGTCGCCGATTTTGACCGGCTTGCCGGCGCTGTCGGCTTTGACGTTCTTCCCCATCGCCACGATTTCGCCGGTGCCCTCGTGCCCCAGCACCACCGGAATCAGCCCGAACGGGTCGCGCTTAAACTCGTGGGCGTCGGTGCCGCAGACCCCGCAGCCCTCCACCTTTACGAGGATATCGTCATCCCCCAGAGCCAGGATTGGGAATTCCTTTATCTCAAAATTTTCGAGCGCCGTCAGCATAGCGACTCTGCCGGACTTCGGGATTTCCTGCGGCCCGCCGGCTGCGGGAGAGCCGCCGGTGCGCATGCCCTCCAGTACCTGTCTGACAATCAGCTCAATATCCGATGAATTCATTTACGCCTTATCCTTTCTATATGCAGTTTTGGAAAACAGCCTCGCCGTATTCGGCAAGCGCGGTGTCCTGCTCCTCTGTTCCGCCGCTGACCCCAAGCCCGCCGATAATCTCCCCGTCCTTATTCCGCAGCGGTACCCCGCCGCCGAAAATCACAATCCTGCCGTTATTGGTGAACTGGATGCCGTAAAGCGGGGCGCCGGGCTGGGCGAGGGTTTTAAGGGCCGACGTCGGCATTTTCAATGCCGCAGAGGTAAACGACTTGTTCAGCGCGATGTCAAAACTGGCTATGTACGAGCCGTCCATGCACTCGATTGCAACCGGGTGCGCCGATTTTCCGGCCACGGCGACCACCGCGCGCACTCCCATTTCCCGCGCTTTGGCTTTTACCTTTTCAATCAGCCGCTTTGCCGCGTCAAGGGTGATGTCGTCGCCCGTGTTCGGCGTATTAAGCTGTTTTACAACCGTATCCACAATCCGCGCTATAACCTCATTGTCCATACAGCAAACCCGCCTTTGCGCTTACTTTGAAAGCTGTTCAATCACCTTTCTGGTAATCTGGGCGACCAAATCCTCGTCAACCTTACTGGCTGCGCTTTCGGACGCAAGCTCGCATTTGCCGTTGCTGTGGCAGCTGGTGTTGCCGGATTTAAGGTTTAAGCACATATCGGCAGGGTGCTTGCCCTTAAGGCCGAACTTGCGGCGGATATCGTACAGCCTGTTTACCTGTTCGGGCGATAACTCCTTCGGGCCGCCGAGCTGGTTTGAGATGAACAGCAGCTGAGCGTAGAACTCCACCGACTCCATCTTGTGATAGGCGTTAAGCAGGGTATCGGCAAAGGTCAGCGCGCCGTGGTTTTCCAAAAGCACCGCGTCAAAGTTCTGCAGGTATTTTGCGACCGCGTTAGGGATTTCTTCGGTGGAAGGGGTGCCGTATTCCGCAATCGGGACACAGCCGAGCGCGATAATCGCTTCGGGCATAATCGGCTGGGTCAGCGGAATTCCGGCAATCGCAAACCCGGTGGCGTACAGCGGGTGGGCGTGGACGACCGCGTTCACGTCCGGCCTTTCCTTATACACCCGCAGGTGCATCTTGATTTCGGACGAGGGTTTAAATCCGGGGTTCGCCTGTATCACATTCCCTTCGGCGTCAACCTTGCAGATGTATTCGGGGGTCATAAAGCCCTTGCTGACGCCGGTCGGAGTGCACAGAAAAAGGTTGTCGGAAAGCTTTACCGAAATATTCCCGTCGTTCGCGGCGACCATTCCCCTGTCGTAAATCCTTTTGCCGATTTCGCAAATCTCTTTTTTGATTTGATATTCCGAAGTCATGGGTAAAATCTCCTTTGTTTTTCAAAACATATTCACACACACAGCAGTTTATATTGTTAGAAACCAAAAATATAATAACACACAATCAAATATAAGTCAACACAATAATGTTGTTTTTGTTGTTATTTTGTGTGGTTTTTTCTTTTTTTAAGGCCGTTATTTTAAATATTCCATTATTTCGTAAATCCCCTGCCCGGTCAGCGCGCTTACATGGAAAACCCTTTTGCAGCCCGCCAGCCGCAGCCAGCCTTCCGCCCTCTTCGGATTACCGGCGGGGATGTCCGTTTTGGTAACAATGCCAATCATATCGCGGTTTAACATTCCGTGGATATTCGGGGGGTAGAGCGAAAACGGCTCGTCGGCCGCGATAATCAATCCCACAACCTGCGCCTCGTAGGCGAAAACCGAGAGCGCGCCGCCCAAAAAGCGGTTTTCGGCAAACCCGCCCGGCGTGTCGATTACGTTTTTCACCCTTACCGCGCCCGCGGTTTTTTTATCGTTCAGTACCACACCCGCAAGCCTTGACGCCAGCGTGGTCTTGCCGCAGCCGGTGCGGCCAATCAGCACGATGGTCTTCATGGCTATGTGCGGGTTATCGGGCAGACCGCAAACCCCAGCGTTTCGCTGGTGTATGAGAGGATTGCGCTCATCGCCGCCTCCACCTGCGAAACGGTGCCGGTGATGACCAGCGTGCCGCTGAACCTATCCACAAACCCCAGCCTTACGCCGGAGGCTTTTGTGGCTATGTCCCCGGCGATAATTGTCATCTCGGCCGGCGAGGTATTGACAATCCCGATGACCCCGCGGCTTTGCCCGTCGGCGGGGTCCAGCCCTATTTTGGCATATAGGTCGTGGTCGGGGTTTGCGATAACGTGGGCAAGGGTGATTTGCTTGCCGGGCACCAGTTCCTGTATAATCCGCGCCTTTTCCCCAAACGGGATGGAAGTGTAATCCGTATTGCTCATTACAAAGCTCCCTTTCAGGTTTTGTTGCCGGCGGCGTTATCCGCCGATTTGCGCCTTTAAGCCGAATGACGCCGCCGCCTGCCGCAGTTCCTCCATCAGCCGGTCGTCGGGCGCCTGCAAATCCTTCAGCGGGTATTCCCTGCCGAGCCACTTGTATTTGTCGGTCCCAAGGCGGTGGTAGGGCAACAGGTGGATTTCCCTGACGTTCGGCAGCGAAGCCGAAAACCGCGCGATATCCGATATCTCTTCCTTTGTCGAGTTAAATGTCGGTATGACCGGCACGCGGATAATCAGCTCTTTTGCCTCTTTCGCGATTTTGGGCGCATTCTCGATTATCAGATGGTTTGAAACGCCGGTAAATCTCTTGTGTTTGACCGGGTCGGTGTGCTTTATGTCCAACAGGTAGTAATCAAGATAGGGAAGGAGTTTTTGAATTGTGTCAAAAGGCGCGTTTCCGGTGGATTCCAGCGCGGTGGAAACCCCGTGCTCTTTTGCCGCGCGCAGCAGAGCTGCTGCAAAATCCGGCTGGAACAGCGCCTCGCCGCCTGATATGGTCATTCCGCCGCCGGACCTTCTGTAATACGGGCGGTCCTTCAGCACTTCCTCCATCACTTCCCTGACCGTAACGTCGCGGCCGGAGATGGTGATTTTCCCGTTCATGTTCATCTGCTCGATTTCGTAATTCTGGCCTTCGGGATTGCAGCACCACTTGCAGCGCAAAAAACAGCCCTTTAAAAACACGATGGTGCGGATACCCGGCCCGTCGTGGACCGAAAACTTCTGGATATCAAATATCCGCCCCACTCTATCCATATAATCGTTAATGGGTATCACCTCGGCTTTTTGAAATACCACCCTTGCCGGCAGCCCTGTTCTGGCTAGATTGCGCGCTGTTCGGTGCGGTTGATGATGTCGTCCTGCAGGGAGCGGGACAATGTGGTAAACAGCGCGCTGTATCCGGCGACCCTCACCACCAGCGAGCGGTATTTGTCGGGATTTTTCTGCGCGTCAATCAGGGTCTCGCGGCTTACCACGTTGAACTGGATGTGGCTGCCCTTCTGGTCGAAGTACCCGCGTATCAGCGAGATGAAGCTCTCCAGCCCGCCCTGCCCCTGCAGCGCGCTGGGGTGGAATTTCATATTGAACAGCGTGCCGTTGGAGGCGATGAAATGGTCAATCTTCGCCACCGAATTGCAGGCGGCGGTGGGGCCGTTCGTATCCCTGCCCGCCGCGGGCGAAACCCCGTCGGCAATCGGGGTGGAGGCGAGCCGCCCGTCCGGGGTGGCGCCGGTCTGCGCGCCCAAAGGCACGTTGGCGGATACCGGGTACAATCCGGCCTGGAATATCCCGCCCCGCGGGTTTTTATATTTTTCCAGTTCCCTTGTGTAAATGTAGGCCGCGTCGCGGGCGAGCAAATCAACCTCTGCCACGTCGTTGCCGTACCTCGGAAGGGCCTCGATATCCTTCAGCAGCGCGTCGTACATCGCCTGGCGTTCGGGGTCGGGTTTATGCTCCACCACCGTTTTATAGACGCTGGCGACAAGCTGCTCGTCCAGAGGTTTGCCGCTGTTTATCAGCTCGGCGACTATGGTTCTGGTAAGCTCCTCGGCTTTGGGTTTCGGCAGGCCTTTGCCGAAATTGTTCTCAAGCGCGTCTTTGAAATCGGCGAGGGTGTATTTCTTCTGGTCAAACACAAGGGTTTTAATCGCCCACAGAGCGTCGGTAATATTGGCTATGCCGAACCCCTGCGGCCCGGTGAAATTATAGACCGCGCCGCCTTCCTGCACCGATTTTCCGCGCGCTATGCAGTCCTCGACCATCGAGGACAGGAAGGGCAGCGGGCAGCGCTCGGCGTGCGCTACGTCAATTGCGTTGATTGCGTTGACCAGCAGCTCAATCATGTAATTCATCTGGGTTTTGTATGCGTCATAAAACTCGTCAAAGGTTTTGAACCGCGTTACCTCACCGGTCTGCGGCCCGATTTGCCTGCCCAAATCCACTCCGCCCGAAAAAACCAGCTCCAGCGGCCGGCACATATTGAAAAACGCGGCATCGTGCCAGCCCTCGGTCTTGCCGGCTTTCTGCGGCTCCACACAGCCGATGATGTTGTAATCCCTCGCGTCCTCGATGGACAGCCTGCGGCTGACAAGGCTTGGGATAATCACTTCATCATTGTAGTACGCGGGCAGGCCGATACCCGTGCGGGTGAGGTCGGCAGCCTTTATCAGCAGCTCGTGCGGGGTGCCGTTCCACACCCGAACAGACAGGGACGGCTGCGGGAGCATAACGTGCATCGAGGCCTCGATACACATGAAGGACAGCGGGTTCGTCGCGTCCAGCCCCTGCGAGGTCTGTCCGCCCACAATCAGGTTCTGAAACAGGCTGTACCCCGCGAACCCCTCGGCCGACGCGGCGTCCCGCACCTTGTTCAAATCGTTCAGTTTTACCCAGATACAGTCAATCAGCTCCTGCGCGAACTCGACCGAGATTTTCCCCGCCTCGTAATCCGCTTTGAAATACGGGTACATGTACTGGTCAAAACGGCCGGGGGAAATCGAATGGCCGCTTGACTCCATCTGAATAAGCATCTGGACAAACCAGAATGACTGGCAGGCCTCATAAAAAGATGTCGCGCCGTTTTCCGGCACTCTTGAGCAGTTTTCGGCAATGGTCAGCAGCTCCTGCCTGCGCGCCGAATCCTTTTCTCTCTCCGCTATGTCGCGCGCAAGAACCGCGTAGCGTTTGGCGTAAGCGCAGACCGCCTCGCAGCTGATAATCACCGCGTTCAGGAAATGGCTTTTTTTCGCGTAGTCGCAGTCGCCGGGCTTGAGTCTTGCGAGCGCCTGCTTTGCCTCGTCAATAATCCCCCTGTACCCGGCTTTTAAAACCTTGCCGTAATCAACCGTAACATGCCCGACGCCGTTATAAAAATAATTGCCGGGGGTGAAAATATTATGCTCGATTGCTAGCCTTGCCTCATCGGACATATACTGCTCCGCCAGTTCGCTGGTGGTCTTCCCCTTCCAATACTCAAACGCGTCCGCAAGCGACTTTTTGGTCTCTTCGGATATGTAAAAGGGGTCGGAGGAGCGGGTCGCGATGGTGTCAAACTCCTTTTTAAGCCATTCAAACGAGAATTCGGGGAACACCTGACAGCTTCTTGGGGATTTTGTGGCGCTGCCCACAATCAGCTCGCCCTCGCGGATGGTAACGGGGATATTTTCAAGAATATGCCGGAAAGCCTTCGCGCGGCGGGTGATTACAGGCTCACCTTCGGTGCTTTTATAGGATTCGGTGAGCAGCACCGCCCGGTCGGCCTCGATTTCGGGCATCTTTTCAAAAAGTGTATCAATAAGCTTCTGAATACGCGGGCTTTTTTGTATTGGCTTTGTGAAAATGTCGGGCATAAAACGTCCCTCCAAACAAAAATGTTTTACTGCCGGCTTAATAATAACTCAAACCACAGGAAATGTCAATACATAAACAAACAAAAACAATATAAAAAAACAAAAAAACAACAGTTTTGCTGTTGTTTTTTAATGGAATGTAGTTTTCCCCTGCCGGGCAAACAAAAACAGGATATCGCCTTTTTGGTATTGGACGCCGGACTTTTTAAAATATATCGCAAACATACAAGGGTTTTCAGCTGCCTGTCTGCGCGCAATAAACATCCACGCGTAAAACGCGTGGTATTTCACATGCGGGCAAAGCCCTTTGTTCTTCGCGGACGCGTCAAACGCGTAATACGGCCTGCCAATTGCGTAAGGCTGTTACTTGCTGCCCGTAAACGGGCCAACTTCACTTATTGTTATCTGTTCACCGAGTTGATCCTCCTTTAGCTGGTTCTTTATGTATTCTGCAATTCGGCTCGTATTCTTTCCTGCCGTATCCACGTAATATCCTTTACACCATAATTCTCTTATTTTTACGCCTTTCCACTCGCATAATTGCCGCAATATCTTTCCTACCGCAATTCGTTTC